>JAKACN010000099.1 GCA_021821365.1 Pseudomonadota bacterium
GGAGCGTGCGCAAAGCACCTACGAAGAAGCCTTCGCCCTGCTGCCGAAGAGCGATCGCCGCGCGCAGCGGCCCGGCCTCATGATGGCTGCAATCTACCGCGCCTTGCTGGACGAAATCCAGCGCGACGGCTTTCATGTCCTGAACCAGAAGATTTCCCTCACGCCGATCCGCAAGCTATGGCTGGCGTGGAAAACCTATGTGCGCGGATAGGCTCGGCGCGAGCGCAAGACATGCGTGAAGTCGCGGTCATTGGCGGCGGCTGGGCCGGCTTTGCAGCGGCTGTCGAACTGGCGCGGCGCGGAACGAAGGTCACGTTATACGAGTCCGCACGATCACTTGGCGGCCGAGCGCGTGGCGTCGAGATCAACGGTTGCCTGCTCGACAACGGCCAGCACATCCTGCTTGGCGCTTATACCGAAACGCTGCGCCTCATGCGCATCGTCGGGATCGACGCCCGTAGCGCGTTGCTGCGGCTGCCGCTGCAGATGCGCTACCCACCCGACAGCGGCGGCATGGATTTTGTCACGCCACGTCTGCCCGCCCCGCTGCATATGCTGGTCGGCTTGCTGCGTGCCAGCGGGTTGACGCGCGACGACAAGCTTTCCCTCGCACGCTTCTCGACTACGGCACGCTGGATGGACTGGCAGTTGAATACCGACTGCAGCGTCGCCGAACTGCTCGACCGGTACGACCAGACCGATCGCCTGATCCGCCTGATGTGGCGCCCGCTGTGCATTGCCGCACTGAATACGCCGCCGGAGCGTGCCTCGGCGCAGGTATTTCTCAATGTTCTGCGCGACAGCCTCGGCGCCCGGCGCATCGCCTCGGACATGCTGCTCCCGCGTGACGACATGACGGCGATGTTTCCGACACATGCGGCGTCCTTCATCGAGCGGCAAGGCGGATGCGTGCGATGCGGCGAGACGGTGTCGGGCATCCGGCGGGATGGCCGTTGCTGGCGGCTCGACATTGCCAATGCGTTCGACGCAGGCGACGCCAGGTTTGATGGCATCGTCGTTGCAACCCAGGCGACGCGCGCCGCATCGCTGCTGGATGGCGTGGCGGAGAGTTCGATTCCGGACTTCGATTACGAACCGATCAGCACCTGCTACCTGCAATATGCTCCGGATGTCCGTCTCGCGCAGCCGTTTTTCGCGCTGCTGGATGATGCAGCGAGCGGGAATTGGGGGCAATTCGTATTCGATCGCGGCCAACTGGATCCACGGCACGCCGGCCTGCTGTCGGTCGTCGTCAGCGCATCAGACGAAGCGATCGCCCTTGGTCATGATGCAATCGCCACGGCCATTGCGGCGCAACTGGCAACGGCCTTCCGGCAAGCTGCGCTGGCGCGTCCGCAATGGTCGAAGATGATCAGCGAGAAGCGCGCGACGTTTTCCTGCACGCCGGCCCTCGCGCGGCCGCAAAACCGGACTGACTGCGAGAACCTTGTCATCGCGGGCGACTACACCGCGAGCGACTACCCGGCCACTCTTGAATCCGCGGTGCGAAGTGGCGTGCAGGCGGCCAATCTCCTTCTGCAGTGAAAATCAGTCCTGCTCGCGAGCGCGGTTGAGTGCTTCGTC
The DNA here is from genome assembly GCA_021821365.1 of Pseudomonadota bacterium. Taxonomy (GTDB): domain Bacteria; phylum Pseudomonadota; class Gammaproteobacteria; order Burkholderiales; family Burkholderiaceae_D; genus Noviherbaspirillum. Next base: position 1,585 of record JAKACN010000099.1, read on the forward strand.
GATGCGTTCGACGCCGACGACGGTCAACCCTTCGATCTTTTGCTTGGGCGCATTCGCCTTGGGGATCAGTGCAATCGAAAATCCGAGCTTGGCCGCTTCGCGCAAGCGTTCCTGACCGCGCGGCGCAGGGCGGATTTCTCCCGCAAGCCCGACCTCGCCGAAGGCAACCAGTCCGCGCGGCAGCGGCTTGTTGCGCATCGAGGAATGGATCGCCAGCAGGACCGCGAGATCCGCCGCAGGCTCGGTGATTTTCACCCCGCCGACGGCATTGATGAACACGTCCTGATCGAAGGCGGCGACTCCGGCATGCCGATGCAGCACCGCCAGCAGCATCGCCAGCCGGTTCTGCTCCAGGCCAACGGACAGCCGGCGCGCATTGGGGACATGGGATGTGTCGACCAGCGCCTGTATCTCGACCAGCAGCGGACGTGTTCCCTCCTGGGTCACCATCACGCAGGACCCGGGAACCTGGTTGTCGTGTTGCGAAAGAAACAAGGCCGACGGATTGGACACGCCCTTCAGACCCTTTTCCGTCATCGCGAACACGCCCAGCTCGTTGACCGCGCCGAAGCGATTCTTGAAGGCGCGCACCAGGCGGAAGCTGGAATGCGTATCGCCTTCGAAGTACAGCACGGTGTCCACGATATGTTCCAGCACGCGCGGGCCAGCGAGTGCGCCCTCCTTCGTCACATGGCCGACCATGATGATGGTGATGCCCGACTGCTTCGCCACGCGCGTCAGCTGCGCCGCGCATTCGCGCACTTGAGCCACCGAACCTGGCGCGGAGGTCAATGCATCGGAGTAAACAGTCTGGATCGAATCGATCACCGCCACCTGCGGTTTGTGGTCGGCCAGCGTATTGAGGATTTTTTCAAGCTGGATTTCCGCCTGCAACTGCAATTCTTTCGCATCGATCGCGAGACGCTTGGCGCGCAGCGCGATCTGCGCGCCGGATTCCTCACCGCTGACATACAACGTCTTCTTGACGTGCGACATGTTGGCCAGCGCCTGAAGCAGCAAGGTGGACTTGCCGATACCCGGATCGCCACCGATCAGCACCACGCCGCCCGCGACAAGCCCACCGCCGAGCACGCGGTCGAATTCCTCGATCCCGGTGCCGAAGCGCGGTACATCGATCGCTTCGATGTCCGCAAGGCTGAGCACAGGCGAGCTTTGTGCCAGGCCTTGATGCTGGCCAGAGAACCTGTTCCCGCCGCTTTCGACGACCGTCTCCACCAGCGTATTCCACTGCCCGCATGACGGGCATTGGCCGGCCCATTTACTGGATACGCCGCCGCATTCGGTGCAGGTGTAATTGGTTTTCTGTTTTGCCATGAACGTGAAAAATTACTCTTCGACGACCTGCACGCGAGGCGCCAATGCGCACATCAACTCATACCCGAGCGTGCCGGCGGCGTTCGCCACCTCATCGATCGGCATGCCATTCCCCCACAAGGTAACCTTGCTGCCGATTCGCGCGCCGGGAATCCCGGTGAGATCGACGGTGATCATGTCCATCGAGACGCGGCCGACCAGTCTGGTTCGCTCGCCAGCGACCATGATCGGCGTACCGTTTGGCGCATGACGCGGATAGCCATCCGCGTAGCCGCAGGCAACTACGCCGATCGTCATCGGCCGGTCTACAACGAAACGGCTGCCGTAGCCGACAGCCTCGCCGGCGCCGACATTCTGGGTGCCGATGATTTCGCTGGACAAGGTCATCGCCGGCTGCAATCCGAATTCCTCGGCGGTCTTTCCGCCCGGGGTGCCGCCGTACAGCATGATGCCGGGACGCACCCAGCTGCTCGGCAGATCCGGACGCATCAGAACTGCTGCCGAATTGGAAATGCTGCGCTCCCCCGGCAATCCTTCCGTCGCCCCCTGGAATCGGCGGACCTGTTCGCCAAGCGACAGGTTGACGTTGACTGCATCGTCCGCGTTGGCAAAATGGGTCATTAATATGATGTTACGGACGGCTGGAATAGCGCGCAGCCGTTCGTAGGCCGCCCGATATGCGTTCGGCTGGAATCCGAGCCGATTCATCCCGCTGTTCATTTTCAAATGCACGTCGATCTGCGATGCCAGCGCGGCACGCTCAAGCATGTCGATCTGCTCATGGCAGTGGATCGCCGTCTGCACATGGTAAGCCGCAAGGACCGGCAGGTCGGTTTCGTCGAAAAAGCCTTCCAGCAGCAAGATGGGTTTTTGCCAACCCATTTCGCGCAGGCGAACGGCGGCGTCGACCTCGATCAGCGCGAGCCCGTCCGCCGCGGCGAACGCCCGCATGCCCCGCGCCAGCCCATGGCCGTATGCATTGGCCTTGACGACTCCCCACACCCTGGCATGCGGAGTGCATTGTCTTGCTATGGAGAGGTTGTGCTGCATTGCAGCGAGGTGGATGGTGGCAACGAGCGGTCTGGGCATGGGGGAAGACGAGTCTTGAAGAGTGGACAACAATGAAGTGGGCCAAGCGATCATTTTACCGGATGCGCCTTGCCGCCCGGTCAGGAAATCCACTTTGGGCGCCGGTTTTCATGGTATAAAGCTTGCCGGAGACACATTGGCACACCTCAACATGCGGATGAATCGCGGTTTTTACACCATCATGGCAGCGCAGTTTTTCTCGTCGCTCGCCGATAATGCACTCCTCATCGCTGCCATTGCCCTGTTGTCCACCATGAATTCGCCGGCATGGATGACGCCACTCCTCAAGCTGTTCTTCGTCCTATCCTATGTCCTGCTCGCGGCCTTTGTCGGCGCCTTCGCCGACTCCCTTCCCAAGGGCCGGGTCATGTTCATCACCAACCTGATCAAGATCCTCGGATGCGCGATGATGTTCATTCACATCCATCCGCTGGCCGCTTATGCCGTAGTGGGATTCGGGGCGGCGGCCTATTCGCCGGCGAAATACGGCATCCTGACGGAGCTGCTGCCGCCGGAGAAGCTGGTGGCTGCCAATGGCTGGATCGAAGGTTTGACCGTGGTCTCGATCATCCTGGGTACGGTAATGGGTGGCGCGCTGGTCAATCCGCAAGTGTCCGCCGACCTCCTCAGCATTGATATTCCCTTGATCGATACGGGGATCAACACGCCGGCCGAGGCTGCGTTAACGGTGATCATGGTGGCCTATTGCCTTGCGGCGATCTTCAATTTGAGGATTCCCGACACCGGCGCGCGCTACCCCCACCAGGAGCGTAACCCGATCCGCCTCGTGGCCGATTTCGCCGGATGTTTTACGACGTTATGGAAAGACAAGCTCGGTCAGATTTCACTGGCGGTTACGACCTTGTTCTGGGGAGCCGGCGCCACGCTGCAGTTCATCATGCTGAAATGGGCGGAACATTCGCTACACATGCCGCTCGACCGCGCAGCCACCTTCCAGGGCATCTTCGCGCTCGGCATCGCCATCGGAGCGGCAGCCGCCGCGCGCTTCGTCCCCCTGAGAAAGTCGCTCACCGTCATGCCGCTCGGCGTCATCATGGGTTTTATCGTGATGACAATGACACTGGTGCACACTGTCTGGATGGCCTATGCGCTGCTCGTCCTGGTCGGCGCCTTGTCGGGATATTTCGTCGTGCCGATGAATGCCTTGCTTCAGCATCGCGGACATGTACTGTTGAGTGCGGGGCATTCGATTGCAGTGCAAAACTTCAACGAAAACCTGTCCGTGCTGACAATGCTGATGCTCTACTCGCTGATGGTGAAATTGAACCTGAACGTGAACGTTGTCATCGTCCTGTTCGGCCTGTTCGTGGCCGGCACCATGTTTCTGGCCATGCGCCGCCATGCCTACAACCAGCGAGAACACGATTCACTGGCGCTGATTGGCGAGCACAAGCACTGACGCGGCAAGTTTTCATTTCGCGCGGCCGATTCGCGCTTCGGCACGAGTCCGCCAGTCGTTCGGCACGATGAATCCGCGGTCCACTTCGAGCATGTGTCCGCCATTCGGCTCCAGCACCGCGACCAGGGCGGGACCGGACGTTTCGGCAAAATGATCGGCCAATACCTGCCCGAGCGCCGCGCGGTCGAGCGCCGCGTCGGCAGCAAGCTTGGCCGGTGCCAGCCAACTGAGTCTTGGCAGAACGACAAAGTGCTCTCCCGACACTTCCTCCAGTTCCTCCAGCGCGCACCAGAACCCTCGGCAGTGTTCCGGACAAATCCAGGACGGCAGGGACGGCATCGGTGATCGCTCATGATAAAAAAGCCATCCCTTGAGCAGCGCCTGCGCGCCGGCAATAGGTTCCGGCAACTGGAGCTGCACCGCCGGATGCTGCGAAAGAGACAATTGCCGTTCCATGATCTTGCGAATCTTCGTTCCGAGCGTATCGACGAGGCCGGGACCGATGAAATAATCCGCTTCGCATCCATGCCCGCTCGACTCCAGCAAAAAGAGCTTGGTGGCGAACTCCCAATGGATCAGCCCACCGCCCTGCCGGAGCAGGAAATCGAATTCGCCGACCGTGTCGTTCTTGCCCGTGCGAACTTGCACGCCATGTGCCACCAGCCAGCCTCGGTGTTCCAGGTAAAAAGCCATCAGCTTTTCGGCGTAGCGACCGAGCCGCGCGAAGGGTTTCAGATCGAGGTACGCATGCAGTCTTGCCGGCGACCGATCGAGGCTGGTGAGCCATGCTTCCGTGTCGCTGTCCATGACCCCGACACTGGCAATGCGCCCAGTCCATTCCGCGGAATCGGGATCGAGCAGATCGGGCGAATCCAGCAGCCACGCGAGCGTGCGTACATGCGGATCGTCCAGGTAGTTCCAGCGACGATGGAACCGGGTTTGATAACCTGGTCCGCCGATTTCAGCGGAGCTCGGCATAGGTCGCCATCGCAAGGCACAGATCGGCCCATACCTTTTTCTTGTCGGCCATGTTGCGCAGCAGGTAAGCCGGGTGATAAGTGACAATCAGCGGGCGATCCGCATAGCGATGCACCGTACCGCGCAGCTTGGACACCGGCGTTTCCGCATCCAGTCCAAGGAGGGAAATCGCGGCGGTCTTGCCGAGCGCCACGATGACGGATGGCTGGATCAGTGCAATCTGTCGTTCCAGGTAGGGAATGCAGGCGGCAGTCTCCGCCGGTGTCGGCGGGCGGTCGCGTCCGGTTTCGTCGGTCGGACGGCATTTAACGATGTTGGCAATATAGGCATTGTCGCCGCGCCGCAATCCCATGGCGAGCAACATGTTATCGAGCAGCTTGCCCGCTTGCCCCACGAATGGTTCGCCGCGCTGGTCTTCGTTGCGGCCGGGCCCTTCGCCCACGAACAGCCATTTCGCCCGCTCGTCGCCGACGCCAAAAACCGTATTGGTGCGGCCGTTGCAGAGTCCGCATTTCGCGCACGCGGCAACGGAGGCCTTGAGCTGCACCCAGTCCATATGCGCGACTTCGGACGGCGATGCATCCTGCGCCGGCGTGACACTTGCGGCCGGTGCCTCGTCGGCCAAGGGGCCGAATCCGTCGACTCGTGCGGCCCCGGACATGGAAGGCGCCGGCGCCTCAAGGGCTTGTGCGGCAGGGGCCGTGTGGCGCTGCCACGTTGGGTCGATGCCCATCTCGCGCAGGAATGCGACCCGACGTTCCGATGTGCCTGTCATAACTGGAATCTCATGACGATCGCGTCCTCGCGCGTGGTGCCGGCCGCCGGGTAGTACCCCTTGCGCATGCCGATCTGAACAAAACCATAATGCTGGTACACCGCCAGCGCGCGCAGATTCGTCGGCCGCACTTCGAGCAGGATGGAGTGCATTCCCTTGTCGCGCGCCACCTCGGCGGCCTTGTCCAGTTGCATGCGGCCGAGGCCTTTGCCGTGCAGGTCGCGCCGGACACTGATGTTCAGCAGATGCGCTTCATCGACGGCAAGCATCAGAAGGAAATAGCCGACCAGCGCGCCGGTGGAATCACGCAGGACCCATGTTTCATAGCCGCTGTACAGCGAATCGAGGAAATTGCCGCGCGTCCACGGATGGGGATAGACGTCATTTTCGATGGTCAGGACATCGGGCAGATCGCTGACCTGCATGGGGGCGAACTGCAAGGATGACAATGCTGGCGACTCGCCGACCGCCTTATAAACCACGCTCATGCTGTCGCCTTTGCCAAACGTTCAACAGTCGTCATCGCCACCTTGTTGCGCAGGTAAATCGGTTGCGCATCGCGTGCGCTGGCGCCGCGTCCCGCTTCCAGTTCGAATTGCGCGAGCCATGCGATTTGCGCCGCATGCGGCATGATGTCGCATTGCGCGCTGTCGGCAAACGGCATCGCCTCGAACGCCGATGCATAGACCGTCAGGCCATTGCCGCATGCGACGACGTCGCCGGTAGCGGTCACCATCGCTGGCGCCGACAGGGTCGGCCCCGAAACCGCCTGCCATCCGTTCCGGTAGCGGTATTGCGCCCAGTAGACCTCTTCCATGCGCGCGTCGAGCACGACCAGCACGTCGTCGGCACCGCAAGCGTCCCGGCATGCCTGCGCCATGGCCCGCAGCGTCACGATCGGCACCACCGGCAGATCCCGCCCGAATGCCAGGCCTTGCGCCACGCCACAGGCCGTACGCACACCGGTAAACGATCCCGGCCCTGCGCCGAAGGCGATCGCATCGCACTGTTCGAGCGCGATGCCGTCCTGCGCCAGCAATGCCTGCACCATGGGCAGCACGGTTTGTGAATGGGTTTGCACTCCCGATGCCTCATGCGAAAGCACTTGTCCGTTGCGGAGCAAGGCGACAGAGGCCAGATCGGAGGAGGTCTCGATGGCAAGAATGGTTCGCATGCCGGTATTTTACAGTGACAGTCCGGCTAAATTGCGCGCCATCGCTGCCGTTAACAAGAATGGAAGCGGAGGAAACCATGGAAGTCAATAACATCGCAGGTCTCGTCACAAGCCTCGCTAGCACGGTAACCAACCAGGCGGTCGGCATCGCCGTGCTGAAGAAGGCAATGGATATCCAGGCCAGCAGCGCAACGGCCATGCTGGAAGCGCTGCCGCCGGCCACCTCGGTCAACCTGCCGCCGCATCTCGGACAAAACGTCAATACGACTGCCTGACTGGCGGCGAAGTTTCCGGACGAGCGCGGATCCGCCCGGCAACATCCCTCGGTGCAGCGGAGACGAGCGTCGGCTTTCGCCTTGCCTTACAATAGCCGCACCTCGAACTGCCCGCCTCCTTATGTCTTCACCCTGCCTGACACTGGAAAACGACAAGCACGCGCAACTGGCCGAATGGCTGGATGGGAATGCGTGGGTGGTTGCGTGCCTGTGCGCAGCATGGTGCGACACCTGTCGAAGCTACAGGAGCGGCTTCGAACGCCTGGCCGGGATGCACACCGACAAGCATTTCATCTGGATCGACGTCGAAGACCAGTCGGATTTCATTGGCGATATCGATGTCGAGAATTTTCCGACGCTGCTGATCCAGCGCGGTGACGTGGTCGCATTCTTCGGTCCCGTGCTGCCGGATATGAAGCTTGCCGACCGGTTGATCCATGCGCAGACCGAGCTGAGCGACGAGGAGCTGCGCAGGCAGGCCGCGAGCTCGCCCGAGCGCGCTGAGTGGCAGCGCATCTGCAACCTGCGCACCCGGATCAGCGAAACCTCCCGTTAAAGCCGCAGCGGCAAGCTGCGCAAACGCGTGCCGGTCAGCTGGAACACCGCATTCGCCACGGCGGGGGCAATCGGCGGCGTTCCCGGTTCCCCGACACCTTCCGGCGGCTCCGCGCTTCCGATAATGACCGTTTCAACGGTCGGTGCGCGGTCCATGCGCAATACCGGATAGTCGTGGAAATTCTGCTGCTCGACCTTGCCGTCGGCGATCGTGATTTCCCCGAACAGTGCGGCACTCAACCCGAAAATCACGCCCGACTCCATTTGTTGCGCGACAATGTTCGGATTGACCGCCATGCCGCAGTCGATGGCGCATATGACCTTGTGCACGCGGATCTCCGACGCTTCAATAGACACCTCCGCCACTTCGGCCACGATGGAACCGAACGACTGATGCAGCGCGACGCCATGCGCACGCCCGGGCGCCGGCCGGCCCGCTCGGGAAACGGCCTCGTCAAGCACGGCGACATGGCGCGGATGTCGTTTCAGCAGCTCTCGACGAAACTCCACCGGATCCTTGGCAGCCGCATGGGCCAGTTCATCGATGAAGCTTTCCTTGAAAAAGGCGTTGTGCGAATGGCCGACCGAACGCCAGTAGCCGATCGGCACCGGCGTCGGCACGCTCACGTGGGCGATGTGCTGATAGGGAAATTCATAGGGCAAGTCATATGCTCCCTCGGCGGTCGTCTTGTCGGGGCCGGCGCCGATGAGTCCGAAGGTGCGCTCCATGACCTGGTGCGTGATCGCGCCGGAAGCCAGCTTGTTTCGATAGCTGCGGACTCGCCCGGAAGCATCGAGTGCGGCGGAAAAGCGCGCCAGCGCGGCCGGACGATAGAAATCATGCGTCATGTCGTCCTCGCGGCTCCAGATGACCTGCACCGGCGCACCGTCCGCCTGCTTCGCGATCGCCACCGCCTGCGCCACCATGTCGACTTCGAGGCGACGTCCGAATCCGCCACCAATATAGGTCACGTGCACCTTGACGTTTTCATGCCGTACACCGGCCACCCGCGCCGCCACATCGGCCGCGATGCTCGGCACCTGCGTCGACGCCCACAGAGTCACCTTGCCGTCGCTGACCTGGGCGGTGCAGTTGACGGGTTCCATGGTCGCATGCGCGAGAAATGGCGCGCGATATTCCGCCTCCACGGTGCTGGCCGCGTCCCTGGCAAGGTCCGGATCGCCCGCATGGTAATAGGTGTGTCCCGATTCGCGGTCAAGCCTTTCTGCCAGCTCCCGAAAAATCGCCTCGCTCGACAGCTTTGCATTGCCAGCGTCGCTCCAGGTCACAGGCAGGGCAGCCGCCGCCAGTTTCGCCTGCCACCAGGATCTGGCGAGCACCGCCACCCCCGCCATGCCCGCCGCAGCTCCTGAAAAATCCACCACCCGCACAACGCCCGGCATGGCTGTCACCTTGTCGCCATCGGCATGCAGAATGGTGCCGCCGATGACCGGGCACATCCTGACTGCGGCGTACAGCGTACCCGGCGGGCGCACGTCGAGCCCGAAGACGGCGCCGCCGTTGACCTTTTCACGCGCGTCTCTGCGTGGTTGCGCAGTACCGATCAGCTTGAAGTCGCCAGGCTTTTTGAGGCGTATATCGCGCGGTGCGCTGCCGACGGCCTTGCCTGCGAGGTCCGCATAGGCAGCACGCTTGCCGCTGACGTGGTTGACCACGCCGTCCGCCGTTCGGCATTCCGCCACAGGCACACCCCACTCCTTCGCCGCCGCGGCGACCAGCATCGCTCGCGCGGCCGCACCTGCCTCGCGCATCGGTAGCCATAGATCCTTCACTGAGGAAGAACCTCCGGTGATCATCAGTCCCAGTTCCCGCCCCGCCTTGCCGGTCAGCCAACGCGCGATTTCCTTCAGCGTCCCGCCACCATCAGGATGAAAAGGCAGACCGTCTTGCAGCACGGCGACATTCCCGAAAATCTTGTCGATCGGCGCCTGCTCGATGCGAACCATCCCGAGCGACACGTCCAGTTCTTCCGCCACCAGCATGGGCAAGGCGGTGAACACGCCTTGACCCATCTCGGATTGCGGCACGGCCAGCAGCACCGAACCGTCGCTCGCGATCCTGATCCAGCCATTGAGCGCCACCTCGCCATTCTCGGTGGGAATCGGCTCGTCCGCATTCAAACGCGGTCGCGCCGGCATGAATCCCCAGCCGACGATCAGCGCACCGGTCGCGGCGAGCCCGCCAAGGAGGAATCGGCGGCGGGATTTCTTTTCAGGCGTGCTGAATTTCATGCATTCTCCGAATCAAGTTTGGCGGCAATTGTGGCATGCTTTCGGCTTGCAGCTTGAATGAATTGCAACAACCGCAAGTATGCCGTTTCGCCATTCCCGGGAATTGACCGCATGAGCCAAAACTTCTTCCAGTCCTTCGTCCTCCTCCTGCTGGTGACCGACCCTTTCGGCAATGTGCCGCTGTTCGTCAGTGCCTTGTCGCACGTTCCGGCCGATCGGCGTGCCCGAGTCGTGATCAGGGAATGCGCAATTGCTTTCCTGATCCTGCTGCTGTTCATGTTTTTCGGGCGCCACTTTCTGAGTGCCGTGCAGTTGACCGATATCTCGTTGCGGATCGGCGGCGGCGTGATCCTGTTCCTGATCGCGCTGCGCATGGTATTTCCCCAACCCGGCGGCGTATTCGGGGATGGCGAGACGGCCGATCATGAGCCTTTCATCGTGCCTCTGGCAATTCCGGCGCTCGCGGGACCGTCCGCGCTGGTCACCGTTCTGCTGTTCTCATCGAACAGCGCCGTCGAAAGCCTGCTGCACGTGGCCGTCCTGTCCCTGGTGGCAGTGGTATGGCTGGTGGTCTTGCTGAGTGCGGAGCGCATGCAGCGGGCGCTTGGCGCGCGCGTGATGACGGCCATCGAGCGCCTGATGGGATTGATCCTGACGGCGATGGCGGTGGAGATGCTGCTGGCCGGAATCCGGGCCTACGCCAAATCCCTGTAAGGATATTCCTTGTGTTTCAAGTGCTTACGGCGACTTTCTAATGCATTGGGCGACATGCAGAAAAACCTTGAGAATACAGAGGTTTGCGAGATTTTATTCGAGTAGTCATCGAGCTTCCATCTGTCGGGCCCCATTCAAAGATACCCACGAATCCAGTCCGCCAGATCGGCCTCCTCCACCCTGCCGCCGCTCAAGTCCGTGATAACGCGCACCGCCTCACCTTGGGGCGCATTCAATCCCCAATCATTCGTATACAGGAAAAGGCCCATGGCGAGCAGCGCCGCCCGCTCGTTGCAGAGAACGAATGGCCGGTATTTCAGAATCCCTGTCGCGTAGGCAGCAGCAATGGCGGCGACATCTACCACCTCCAGCACCGCCAGATGCAAGGGATAAGCCAGCGCCGCTTCCAGCAGCACCTCGTCGCAGGGTCCGGCATCTTCCCCGATGTCTTCAAGGCTTTCGCGATGCAGCAGAAGCAGCGCGGCCGGGTCGATCGAGGTCAGATTCATTCGGTCAGGGCAAGCAACGCCGGGGCATAGTCGTCAATGAACGCACGGCCGGCATCGAGCTGGCTTTGCATCGCCGGATCGTGCGGGGAAAGCAGCAAGCCTTCAGGCGTTTCGATGAGGAACACGGTGTCGCCGGCATTACGCCCAAGCCGGACCAGCACGTCATCCGGCAGAACCAGCGCCGTACCATCGCCGATCCGAATCAGTTTGAGCGCATGCATGCAGGCCTCCCTGGCACCAGGACAAATCCCATCTTATCGACAAGGCGCAAAAAATCAATGCAGCCAGCGCTTTGTCGCTCGTCCCGACGGAAGCCGGAATCCATCGTCATTATGCTAGCCGATTGGCGTCACTGCTTTAGAAAGTCTTGTAGAAGTAGAAAACGCTAAGTGCAAAACCGATCGTGATGATGAACCGGCGCAGCCATTGCGCCGGAATCCGGCGCGCAACGGTCGCGCCCCAATACCCGCCCAGCGTGGCTGTGGCAAGCATGATGACAGTGTATGGCCAGCTGACAGCCCCGGCGATGACGAAGGTCAGTACGGTCACGCTGTAGATGATCGCGGACAGCAGATTCTTGATGGCGTTGATCTCGTGCACGTCGTCATGTCCCGACATGGCCAGACTTGCGAGCATCAGGATACCCATGCCGGCGCCGAAGAATCCGCCGTAGACGGACACCACTGCCTGCCCGGCAAGCGATGCCGGAGTATTGCCGGGCTCGGCCGCATCCTGACCGCGCAGCAGAATGGATATGTGGCCGGAAAATGCGAACAGGATCGTGGCGAACAGCAGCAGCCAGGGAATCAGCCGGGAGAATGTCGCATCCTTTGTCGCCAGCAAAAGCAGGCCGCCGCCGATGCCGCCGATGAACGATACGATCCCCATCGGGATCAGGTAACGCCGGTAGCGCGCCAATTCCTTGCGGTAGGCCCACGCCCCCGACAGGCTGGCGGGCCACAAGGCGACCGAGTTGCTGGCATTGGCCGTGACAGGCGGCACGCCCACAGCGAGCAAGGCAGGGAAAGAAAAGAAGGTGCCGCCGCCAGCCACGGAATTCATCGCGCCCGCGCAAAATGCCGCGACACCAACAAGGGCGATCTGCCAGGCACTCATCGGGCACCGCCAATCTGCTTCAGCAGGCGCGGCATTGGCGCGTTCGTGTACGGCCCAGTCGGGGCCGGCGCTGTATCGAATGACATGGATGGAAAAGGCATCGGGGCAATGCGTGCAATGTCGGTTATCAACGACTCGGAGTATATTCAATAAAAATGCGCATAAACCGTACGAATAGTCACTTTATTCTTGCCGTTTAGTATCAGATCCTTTACCTTCGAAATATGGACCAGTTCAAGCAAATTTCCACCTTCGTCGAAGTCGCCAGCCGGGGCAGCCTTTCGGCGGCCGCGCGCGCAGAGGGCATTGCGCCCGCGATGATCGGACGTCGCCTCGATGCGCTGGAGGAAAGACTGGGCGTGAAATTGCTGCAAAGGACGACCCGCAAGCTTGCACTGACCAATGAAGGTTTGGCATTCCTGGAAGATTGCCAGCGCATCCTCGCCGACCTGGAAAACGCGGAAGCTGCCGTGTCCGAACGCAGCGCGAAGGCCAGCGGCCATCTTTCCATCTCGGCCCCGGCCGGATTCGGTCGCCAGCATGTCGCTCCGCTCATTCCCTCGTTCCTCGCGCAGCACCGCGATGTGACGGTCACGCTCAACCTGAACGACCGCGTGGTGGACCTGATTGGCGAAGGCATCGACGTGGCCATCCGCATCGCTGCCTTGTCCGACTCCAACCTGATCGGCGTGAAGCTGGCCGACAACAAGCGGGTCGTGGTTGCTTCGCCGTCCTACATCAGGAAGCACGGTGCCCCGAAATCGCTCGATGACCTCGCCAGGCACAACTGCCTTGCCATCAGCAGCGAAGGCAGCCAGCGCGGCTGGACCTTTCGCCAGGCGGGCAAGAATGTCACGCTGAAGGTGGCCGGGAACATGGTATGCAATGACGGCGCGGTGCTGCACGACTGGGCCTTGTCCGGCAAGGGTCTGGCGTGGCGCTCGATGTGGGAAGTCGGCAATGCCATCGAAGCGGGGCAACTGGTGACTGTCCTCGATGAATTCGCCGCTCCCGGCAACGACATTTATGCCGTCTTCGCTCAGCGCCAGCACCTTCCCTTCCGCATCCGTGCGTTCGTCGATTTTCTTCGCCACACTTATTCGCAACAGGATTACTGGCGCAAGACCTGAGATGCCAATCCCCAGGCCGCCCATGCAGGCCTGGTTGCACCTCTTTCACTTAACTGGTGCAAGGTTTTCACCCATTGCTCCTCGATTGCGTGCCATCATCGTCACGACATTTCCACATGGAAATTTCATTGAGAGACCGGAAGCGATTCCGTTTGATAACACGTGACGATGAAGTACTTCGAAGGAGACGAAAAATGAAAGCCTTGTTCAAGATGCTTGCCGTGATGCTGGTCGCCGGCTTCGTGGGCGGCACCGCCTGCGCCGCGGAACGTGGCACGGCCGATGAAGCCAACGCCCTCGTGAAGAAAGCAGTTGCCTATCTCAAGGCGAACGGCAAGGAAAAGGCCTTTGCCGCATTCAATGATCCGAAGGGCGAGTTTGTGGATCGCGACCTGTATATTTTCGTCTACGACATGCAGGGCACCAATCTCTCGATCGGCAACGGCAATGCGTCCAGGATGGTCGGCAAGAATCTCATCGACATGCGCGACGCCGACGGCAAGTACATCATTCGCAGTTTCATCGAGGTTCTGAACGCGAAGGGCAAGGGCTGGGTCGATTACAAATGGCCGAACCCGATGACCAAGAACGTGGAATCGAAGTCGAGCTATGTCGAGAAAGTCGACAACATGATCGTGGGTGCGGGCTTCTTCAAACCATAAGCCGCTTCTCTCCCGCCGCGAAACTTCAGGAAAACGGCCGGCCAACGCCGGCCGTTTTCCGAGGACGGCGCTAGAACTGGATGCCGATACGCAGCGCTCCCCAGTGCTTGCCGTTGACCATGAGCGGTACCGAGAGGTCCTTCATGACGGCATGGACTCCACCGCCCATGTCGCGCCGATAGGTCTGAAGAAGAAATTTTCTGCGACTTTTGATGGCCGCGGACTCGGTGCGGCCAATGAAGAACCGGCGGTTGCGTGAATTCGCCTGGTTCCAGACCGGGTCGCCGCCCTGGGGTTTGGAAAATTTCCGGTTGTGCGTCGGGATGTAACCTTTGCGATCCGTCACCACGCCGAAGACCACCTTGGGCGACCACGTCAGAATACCTTCCAGGATATCCGGCAGCACCTTGTCGCAGTAAGGCGTGAAGCGGGCCATGAACTGCTCCGGATTCGTGCCGGGAATCGCCTGATGCCTGTCGTCGAACAGATCCGCGTCCGATAGCTGGCCGCTGCGCACGCCGTCTTCCAGCAAGGCGCAGATTTTCCTTGCCGCTTGCATCGCAGCTTCAATCAGGGGCGAGTCCTCGGTATGGATTCCGCTCTCGGCAGTCATTTCAATCAGTGATTCGGACAAGGACAGGAAGCCTTCGGTGCGTTTGCGAGCGCTCTGCAGCGCGCTCGCCGTATCGGTCACCTGCTCCGACAGGCCGCGTACGGAATCAAGCACGCCGGCGCATCCGTCGAGATTTTTCTTTGCCGTGGTCGCGATGCCTGCAACGCCTTGTTCCACTTCGGAAACCGCCGCATGGAAGGAGCTGTTCACTGAATCATTGCCATGATCGCCGTTTTTCGCCTGAATATTGTCGGCAAGCGACTTGATGCGCGCATCAAGTTGCGTGACCGTGCTCATGATGAGCTTGGACGACTGCTCCACCTTGGCTGCCAGCTCCCTGACGGCATCCGCCACAACGCCGAAACCGCGTCCGGCCTCGCCTGCCCGCTTGGCCTCGACCGAAGCATTGAATGCCACCAATCGTGTCTGGAGAGCGATCTGCGTGATTTCGTTGGCGGCATCGGCGACTTCGGACAGGTTGTCCGTCACGGCAATCACGCCCCGACCAATCTGCTCGACGGTTTCGCGCGCATGGCGCACCGACTCGCTGCTGGCTTTGGTTGCTTCCTCGATCGCCAGATTGGCATGCACCATGGCGTCGATTTCACCGGCCAACGCCTTGAACGTCTCGGCCTGCTGCCGGCTCATCAATGCGAGATCGTCGATCAGGCCGTTCAGGTCGGCCGACTCCTTGCCCAGGCCGGATGCCTGTCGGGCAACGTCGCCGACGATGCGCTCAAGGTTGGGAGAAGATGAAGTGGTAGTGGGTTCGACCGCAGGCTCGGCCTGCAGCGCCGCCCTGCGAAATCTGAGAATCATGATGGCTTGTCCCCTGTGGCATTTTTTGTTGCCTATCGTAAAACCCGGAGGGAATTAGGTCAATGGAATAGGTCAACGGCATGTGGGTATTCCTGCGTTATCATGCATGTAATGCTGGACGTGTCGTAGTCATGAGCACTCTCCCCCATTCCTTCCCGCAC
>JAKACN010000366.1 GCA_021821365.1 Pseudomonadota bacterium
CCCTGGCGACTTCCCCATGCTCCGCCTGATGCCGGATTCGTTCGCCGAACAGCTCCGCCGCCATGACTGCGGGGTCGGGGATGAGTTGCGATGCAATGCCGGCCGCACCGAGAATGGCCTGGGTATGCCGGTCGCGCACGCTGACGATGTCAGCGGTCCGAAGATTGCCCAGCACTTCAGCCCGCATGGACGCGTCGCACCGGTCAAGGGTCACACCACCGACCGCATGGTAGACAATGCGCGCCTTGGGAAACAGGCTGCGCGATACCGTGTAGGGTGCAAGCGCCGTCAGCCCAAGCTGCTCGCGCGCCCATTCAAGCTGCCGCTGCGGAGAGCCGTCAAGGCCGAGAACGATTTTCTGCGCATGCGCGGGCGGTTGCAGCATCACCGCCGCTTCCCAGGCACTGCAGGCGAGGAGCTCGCCGCCGACATGAATGATATCGACGGCCCTGTCGCGGTACGCGTCGGCAAGCCGCGCCAGTGAGATCACCTGATGGCCGCCATGGCAACGCAGATCGCGTTCCGCCAGCCCGGCGAATATCGGGTTCTTTCGACCCAGCAAGCGCGCGACGACATGCGGAAACAGGAGATCGCCAAAATTATGGCGATCGAATGCGCCAAAGAGGATGGTAGGAACATCCGCTGTCGATGCATGGCTCATGCAGGCATCATAGACCACAAGCCGGCGCATGAGCCATGCGGCCGATCACACTGTCACTCGCGAGCGGCGTGCCGCGGCATGGCGCAAGCGCGCGTCAATGCGCGCCCTTTCGCCGATTGCAGGAGGCGATCGCGCAGACGATTTGTCGGCGGAAGAGGACACAAGGCCGGATATCTTGCGCGCCGCTGGCCGTTCAGCGCTCGCGGCCTCCCGGCGCGCCCTGGCCATAGGGCGAATGCCGGCCGCCCTTCTGGGCCTGCCCCGGCGGCAGCCGATGCTCTCCTGCCGGTGGCTGCCCATACGGACGATGATCGCCCGGCCCCTGCCGGTATCCCGGCCCCGGCGCGGGAACCGGACGCGGGGGCGGCGGGCGATGGATGTCCGGCCGATGGACCGGATGCGGTCGGTGAATCCAGTACTGGCGCTGCGGATACCACGGCCTGGCGCGATAGTATTCATCCCAGTAAGGCCCGATGCTGAACGTAATGATGGCGATGCCGATCGCCGGACCGTAGGTGATCACGGGGCCGTTCGCGCCCTGGTAGGGATAGACGATATTCCCCGCGTAGACCCAGCCGCGGTCCGGCCCGATCATCACGTCGCACCAGGTGTAATCCCCGAGGCAGCCCTGGACGGAAATCGACACACCGGTATGCAGGATCGCCACCACGGGGTATCCCCTGGACGGGCCGGCACGCATGTGAACATCTTTCGAGACGTAAGCCATCTGTTGCGCCTGCGACGGCGCGGGCAGGCCGGCTAGTGCAGCCGCCAGCAGGGCGAATCGAGCGAGAGTCTTGGCAGGTTTCATGGCATCCCCCACATCTTGCGCCGCGGCAGTGAATGAATCAGGGGTGACCTGCCGGGCTGGAATCAGCCTAGGCCAGCCGCACTCGCCTTGCTTGTGGGATATCAAGCACGACATGGCTCGGCAGAATTACATCGGCAATCCTTGATGCAGGACAGGGATTGCGTTTCCCTGCAGGAGTGGATTCGATGCCGGAGTTGCCGGCATCGCCATGCCGCGCGACACCTTTGAAGCAGGCCTCGGCAACACCGGGGGCCACGCGACAGCAGACGGCTTCTCCGGCTTCAGGCCTTCCAGTACTTCGAATACACCGCAAGGACATCCGTCTTGACGATATCCGCGCCCGTATTCGGATCCTGTACGACGATCGCGTACTCGTCAGGGCTCGACGTATTCTGCCGCCACTGCCAGCCGGTATAGCCGACGCCGGCTGCATTCATGCGGCTCAGCCCGGCATCGAGATAGAACTCGTTGGGATCGTCGCCGGTTCGCACGCCGAATTGCTGGATGAAGACAGGAACGTTCCGCGACGTTTTCATTGTCACCAGCGCACCCAGCCTGCTCTCCAGGTTCGCCAGGTTTTCCGCTTGCGACTGATTGGTGCGCAGAAAAAGATTGCCGGTGTAGACGACGCGATTTATCCAACGCGGCGCAGCGATGAACGCTTCGTCGCACAAGTTGATGTTATAGGCATCGCGCGCGCCGACAAGGAACGGCGTTCTCGTGTCCCCTGTCGCGTCTTCGATGGCAGCCATCAGTTCCTGGTAGAAGGCCGATACGTCGTCGCCATACGACGAATCCCTGCCTGCCAGCGGCTCGGGCAAGAGCTCGTAGAAAGCGATCTTCGGATAGTCCTTGAGAATGCCGGCGAGATAGATCCACGCTTCCCTGAACCGCTGACGCTGCGTCAGGTCAGTCCAGAAATTGCGTCCGCCCGGATAGGCGCCGGCCGGATCGCAGTACTGCGCCATGGCCGCATCCTGGATACCGTTCTGACCGCAGTTGGAATCGATGGCCGGAATGACCCACAAGCCTGCGTCGATGCACCACTGGATCTCCTGCAGGAACTGCGCCACATGGTCCGGCTTGAAATGGCCAGGGGAAGCGTCGTCCCGGCTTTCGACATCGGAACCGCCATACAGTCCCCACCAGCGGATGAGGACGCGCACCACGTTGCCGCCCTGCGCGGCGATCGTTGCCGCATCGTCGCTTCGCATCTTGCCCCATGTGCCTTCATTGATGCCGCGAAGAATAGTCGCGCTTCCGTCCGGCGCCAGCATGCTCGATCCGCTCAGTGTCAACCTCGCGGGCGGTACTGGCGATGGTGTCGGCGATGGTGTCGGCGATGGTGTCGGCGATGGTGTCGGCGACGGTGTTGGCGATGGTACAGGCGATGGTACAGGCGATGGTGGTGGTGTTGGTGTGGATGACGGCGGCGCTCCCGCTCCACCGCCGCAAGCAGCGGACGCGAACGCACCTAGCAGGGAGATGAGAGCGGCTCTGCGGCCGGGCGAAGGATGCATTTTGTCGCTCATGGTCGACTCTCCAGGAACACGTGATTGCCGGTCATCCTTTGCCTCTTCGAATTTGAAATACCGCGTTGAGATGTCGGCGAATGAACATGGCGTGGAATTCATGCTGTGACGGCACGTGCCATGATCTTCGATATTCATTTCACAACGCGCTCCCCGCTGCGGCAGTTGACACATCAATATCGATGGCGGGAACTTGCCGGATATCAGCTCCGTTTCCATGACGGAAGTTGAAATAGATCATATACTGTGTTTTTGTACAGTATATGCTTCACCGCATGACCCCGCGTTCCGTCACTCCCCAAGCCCTGCCCGACTACGCCGAACTGCAGTGCGTGTCCAATTTCACCTTCCTGCGCGGCGCGTCGCATGCGGAAGAACTGGCGGCGCGTGCCGCCAGTCTCGGCTACACGGCGCTGGCGATCACCGATGAATGCTCGCTGGCCGGCGTAGTGCGCGCGCATGTCGAG
>JAKACN010000100.1 GCA_021821365.1 Pseudomonadota bacterium
GCAGCGGCGTTATCGACACGTAGCCGTTCGCCACAGCATGAAAATCGGTTCCCTCGCCAGCGTCTTTCGCCTTGCCTGCCGGCCCGATCCAGAATATCTCTCGTCCATGCGGATCCTGCGCCTTGATGACGGCTTCGGATTCATGCCGCTTTCCCAAACGTGTCGCCCTGATTCCCTTGATCTGGTCATAGGGTAAATTGGGAATGTTGACGTTCAACAAATAGGGTTTCTGCAACATGTCGAAATTCCGCTCGACGATTTCACGTGCAATGCGAGCCGCCGTATCCACATGTTCCCAGCCCTTGTGGACTTGCGAAAATGCAATCGCCGGAATGCCGAATAGATATCCTTCAGTCGCGGCGGCAACAGTACCGGAATATAGTGTGTCGTCGCCCATGTTCTGACCCTGGTTGATTCCGGAAACGATCAGATCGGGCTTGAACGAGAACCCTCCTGTCAATGCAACATGGACGCAGTCGGAGGGTGTGCCATTCACAAAATACGCCCCGTTGTCGGCGCGAAATACCGAGAGCGGGCGATCCAGCGTGAGGGAATTCGAACTGCCTGATCGATTGCTGTCAGGTGCAACGACAATGATTTCGGCAATCGGTTTAAGCGCGTCCGCAAGAGCGGCAATTCCCGGCGCCAGATATCCATCGTCGTTACTGATAAGAATTTTCATAGGCGAATTTTAACCGAAGCAATATCGCTGTCCCTTAAGGTTGTTGACATTTTGCTGCACATACTTAAAATAAAACGATCGTTCTTTTTTATAACCCGCAAGAAAATCTTCAAGGAGACACAATGAAAGCCATCCTCTGCAAATCCTGGGGCCTGCCTGACACACTGGCTGTAGAAGAGCTGCCGGATGTCATTCCCGGTCCCGGCCAGGTGGCGATCGATGTGCAGGCCGCGGGTGTCAACTTCCCGGATGTATTGATCATCCAGGGCAAGTATCAGTTCAAGCCCGAACTTCCCTTCACGCCGGTCAGCGAACTCGCCGGCGTTGTCCGTGCCGTCGGTGAGGGCGTGACCCGGTTCAAGGCCGGCGACAAGGTGCTTGCTTTCGTTAGCCAAGGTGCCTTCGCACAGCAGGTCGCAGCAAGCGAGAAAGTGGTCATGCCGATTCCGCCGGGCCTCGATTTCGATACGGCCGCAGCCATCACGCTGACCTATGGCACATCGCATCACGCGGTGGTCGATCGTGCTCAGCTCAAGGCGGGCGAAACCATGCTGGTGCTGGGCGCCGCCGGCGGCGTCGGGCTGGCCGCCATCGAAATCGGCAAGGCGCTTGGCGCGCGCGTGATCGCGGCGGCATCGACCGATGAAAAGCTGGCGATCTGCAAGGAACATGGCGCGGACGCAACCATCAACTACAGCACCCAGGATTTGCGCGACGCCATCAAGGCGGCTACCGATGGCAAGGGGCCGGACGTGATTTACGACCCGGTCGGCGGCATTTACGCAGAACCCGCCTTCCGCTCCATCGGGTGGCGTGGCCGTTACCTCGTGATCGGCTTTGCCAACGGCGAGATCCCGAAGCTGCCGCTCAACCTGCCGCTGCTGAAGGGCGCTTCCATCGTGGGCGTGTTCTGGGGTGAATTCACTCGGCGCGAACCGAAAGCCAACCAGGCGGCCATGCGCGAATTGATGACCTGGATGGCCGAAGGCAAGATCAGGCCGCATATCTCCGGACGCTATGCACTGGCCGAAACTTCACATGCACTGAGCGATATGGCCGCCCGCAAGGTCACCGGCAAAGTCGTCATTCAACCGCAGAAGTGAGTACACGAGGCCGGCCCTCCCCGATTGGCTGGCCTGCCGGGAGCCCGGCAGGCAGTCGACAGGCCGGTCACGCGTGTTCCTCCTCGATGGAGCTCGGGACCTTCTAGAAACCCTCGGCCAGGGTCTGATGGACAAACGCCGACAGGATCAGGCGATCATGAACGGACAGGTCCTGAAACTCGAAGCCGTGCCGGAAACCGTCGCCATTTTCCGAGGGCGTGACCGAGCGCAACGTCATCTTGAGGCTCAGGTATTCATCCTGGCCGGCCGCATGTACCTTGAACTTGACCAGCCCTTCCTCACCCTTCTCTCCAAATACCTGCTTCATGGTGCCCGACGTGCCGCCAATGCTCATGTCGGTCAGAGTCGCTGCGCCGACCCGTTCCGGTTCGCCAAGCGAGACGGAGGCAATGATCTTGATCTGTGCACGTGCTCCGCGCCGCACGATGGCGCAGCGCACTTCCCTGGGATAGGACAGGTGCAGGTAGGGATGCGGAGAATGCACCGATTTCACCGCCGCGCTCATGAAGGCAAATGCCTTCTTGCCGGAGAACGCGCGAGCCACAAAGGTCTGCCCCTCGCGAATGAATTCGAACTTGCCGTCGATCGACGGCGCAGTGACCAAAACCGTCTTGTTCTTGACAAAGCCGATCAGGCGAACGGTGTACCGAATGGCGGGATTATCGAGCAACTGCAGGTAAAGCGTTTCGCCGACATACCAGCGCACGTCGTCCATCGCGACGATGGTTTCCTTGCTGCCGGCGGAGGCTTCATCGACAACTGCTTCCGGCGGAGAGTTTGGCTTTCTGGAAGGGATAGGAACGGTCGGTGCCTTGCGTTCGTCCGCTGAAAGATCCCACTTCGGATCATAAATAAAACCGTTGCTTGCCAATCCGTCCAACTGGCTTTGACTTTCGATCACGCGGCCCGATGCCAGGAGAAGATTCCCGTACCAGTCGTACACCGGGCGAGGCACCGGCTTGCCGACAGCCAGTTCGGATATGCGTACCGGAATCAGGGAAATACCAGCGTCAGCCATGCAAGCCTTTCAACCTCATGCAAAACAATCCGATCAGCAGCACGTGCCGAAATTTCAGGCACTAGTATAGCCACTATCAGGGCACCTGTGCTGCGCGTGACGCCTGTGCCTCACCGAGAAAGAATGCCTCGACCACCGCTGCATCGCGAGTCCGCTTGAACGGTGGCAAGCTCTGCCATATTCGGCGCCCGTATGGCTTGGATATCAGGCGCGGATCGCAGATCATCAGCACGCCGCGGTCGGTTTCGTCGCGGATCAGTCGTCCGGCGCCCTGCTTCAGATTGATGATCGTCTCCGGCAGCTGGTGATGCACGAAGCCGTTCAGCCCCCTCTTTTCCAGCGCATCGATGCGCGCAGCAAGCACAGGATCATCCGGTGGCGAAAACGGCAGCTTGTCGATGATGACGAGCGACAACGCCTGGCCGCGCACGTCGACACCCTCCCAGAAGCTCTGGCTGCCGATCAGAACGGCATTCCCCGCGGCGCGGAAGCGATCAAGCAGTTCGGTGCGCCCCGCCTCGCCTTGCACCAGGAGCGGGAACGGCAGCTTGCGCTTGTCGAATTCTTCCCGCAGCCGTTCCGCCGCGCGGTTCACGGCACGTATCGTGGTGCATAGCAGGAAGGCGCGTCCACCCGACGCTTCGATCACAGGCAGCGCGGCATCGACAACAGCGTCGGTGTATTCAAAGGAATTCGGTTCCGGCAAATGCTCCGGAACATACAGCAGGCCCTGCCTGCCATAATCGAACGGGCTGGGCCAGGATTGCGCCGGCTCATCCCACAGGCCCATCTGCGAAGTGTAGTGGCTGAAATCGTTTTTCACGGCAAGGGTGGCTGAGGTGAAGATCCATGCGCGCGGTGAGCCTTCACGCTGCTTGCTGAAAATCGGCGCAATGGACAGCGGCGTCTGGTGCAATTGCAGCGAGGAGGAAAATGCTTCGACCCAGAGCACGCGCTCCTGGCCAGGTACGACTTCACCGTTACTGCCTTGCGCCTTGGTCCACGCTTCAAGCTTGTTGCCGAGCTCGATCGCTCGCGTCCGGCATTGCTCGATGGTTTCCGCCCGCTCCGCCTGTTTCTCGAGCACGGCGGTCATCGCGTCGAGTTCATTCTTCAGTTTCTCCAGCGTCGGGAAAAAGGCGCTGGACGGCGCGATCTGGTTGACCGCGAGGCGTACGACATCCTGCGGAAAGGCCAGTCGCAAGTCGCGCGCCGCACGCTCGACAGGAGCGACAACCTTTGCCCATTCCGCACCATCTCGCGCGTGCGCCAATCCTTCCGCCAGCACATCGCGGCACAGTTCGAGCACTTGCGACGTTGATATGGTTTCGCCGAAAAACAGCGTGGCCGTCTCTGGCAACTGGTGTGCCTCGTCAAAGATGATGGTGTTTGCCGACGGCAGCAATTCCGCCACACCGGTGTCCTTGAGCGCGACGTCGGCGAAGAACAGATGGTGGTTGACGACGACGACGTCAGCCTGCTGCGCTTCCTTGCGCGCCTTCATGACGAAGCAATCCTGGTAATACTGGCATTCCGCACCCAGGCAGGTATCTCGCGTCGAGGTGACCAGGTTCCACACCGGCGCCGACTCGGGGACCCGGGACAACTCGGCCTTGTCACCCGAGCTCGTTGTCTTGATGAAGCGTGAAATCTCGCGGAGATAGCCGACATCCTCGCGCGAGGTCAGGCGGCCATTCTGCAGGGTTCGCTCGAGGTGGAAGTGGCAGACGTAGTTGGCGCGGCCTTTCAGAAGTGCGACCGATACCGGCGCGTTGAGCGCCTTGCGCACTGTCGGAATATCGCGCAGATAAAGCTGGTCCTGCAGGTTCTTGGTGCCCGTCGACAGGATGGCCTTGCCGCCCCAGAGCAATGCCGGCACAAGGTACGCGAAGGTCTTGCCGGTGCCTGTGCCAGCCTCGGCGATCAGGGTCTTCTGCCCGGCGATGGCCGCGGCGATGGCCTTCGCCATCTCGGTCTGCGACTGGCGCGGCCGAAAGCCGGGAACGGCCTGGCTGAGCGGCCCGTTCGCGTCAAACAGCTGTTCGACGTCGGCGTCGTGATTGCCCTCGGCGGGCGATGAAGCGGATTGTTCTGTCAAAGCGGATGGCAAGCAGGAAGGTCGGGTTTCCCATGCCCGAAAAATTCAGGCAGGAATATCGGGAACTAGTTGCATTTTCAGCAATGTTATATGATCCTTGAGCTGGAGCTTTCGTTTTTTCAAACGGCGCAACTGAAGTTCGTCGCGCAGGACATCGCGGCTCAAGAGTTCGATGACTGCATCGAGATCGCGATGTTCTACTTCCAGCTCGACGATTCTTCGTTGAATTTCTTCCAGTGGGATCATGGTCTCTGAAGTGAATGCTACAGGCTATATTTTAAGAGTGAACGGATTGTGCGCATAGCATGCAATGGCCACCTCCCCCTTTGCGGATTGTTCGCGACAATCATGAATCATGCGCTACAGCAACTTTGGCTGTTGTTTATTCTCAGGAATAACCATGAAAAAATGTAACAAACGCCTACAATTACCGGAGAGGGTTTTGGTGCGTGTAATAATTTTTTGCCCCACAGCAGTTTAATCCACCGACATCCATGAGCCAATACAAGATTGAAGCAGGCACCGGCCAGCACATCGGCGACCGCAACGAGCAACAGGATCGCACTGCGCTATTCGCCGCGCCGAGGGCACCCGGCTACATCATGGCAATCGTCGCCGACGGCATGGGCGGGCTCAGTGGTGGAGCGCTCGCAGCGGAACAGGTCATTCGCAGCGCCAAACTGGCATTCGACCTGTTTTCGCCACAGACCGACAATGTCGAAAAGATGCTGGAATCGATTGCGCATGACGCACATACGATTATCAAGCTGACCGCCATTTCGTCGGAAAAGAAACCCCACAGCACAATGGTCGTCCTCGTGATCACTCCGGAAAGGAGGGCCATCTGGGCGCATGTCGGCGATTCACGGCTCTATCGTTTCGATGGGCCCAACTGTGCGGAGCGCACAATCGACCACTCGTATGTGGAAATGCTGGTCAAGGAAGGCAAGCTATCGCGCGACGAAGCGCAAAACCATCAACTATCGAATGTCCTTGTCAATGCATTGGGGTCACATGAAAACGAGCCGGAAGTCACTGTCGGACGTTACGACGGGCTCAAGGCCGGCGATTCCTTCCTGCTCTGCACCGACGGCCTCTGGCACTATTTTTCCGATACCGAACTGGGCGCCGCCATTGCAATGAACTCGCCGCGACAGGCGTCGGAAATGCTGATCAATAAAGCGCGCGAACGTACGATCGATGGTACGGGAGACAATTGCACATTGGCCATCGTCAGACTGGTGGAACAGCCACGGGAATCCAAAGCCTATACGATTGGCAAGATGAAGCGCGCCGTGTAACGAGCAGGCACTCGGCGAGGCGTCATGAAGTTGGACGCCCAACGCCTATTTCTGGCCGGATTGCGGCTCCTGACTGCTCTTGCGCTTCTGCTCTTTTTCCGCTTTCTTGAGCTCCACCTGCTTCTGGTGCGCTCTAGCTTCCTCGACTTTTCTCGCGTAGGCAGCGACATTTTCCTCGCGGATTTTTGCCTCTGCAGCCTCTTTCGCGCGAATTTCCTTCAATCTGGCTTCGTGCTTCGCAGCGCGATCGCCGGATCCCGCGCCCACCGCCTTGTGCGGCGCTTCAGGCGCTTTTGAAGCTTGCGGCGGCTGGGCAACGGACCCACCATCGGGTGCTGTCTTCTGCCGCTCGGATTCCTCCAGTTTTCGTACTTCCTGCGCCTGCTTCTCGGCCTGCGCCTGGTCCCGTTCTGCCACGCGCGCCTTTCGCTTGAAAGTATGCGCTTCCAGCTCGACCGTACGTACCTGCGCCAAGGTCTTGCGTCGCCGGTCCTTTGCCTCATCAATGCATGAGGTGGCAAAGAACCGGGACTGGCATGCCTGTTCTTCAGCGACATAGCGCGCCTCGATCTCGGCACGCTCCTTCGCGGCGTCCCCGATTGCCGCGTCGGCCTGATCGCCCGACCGGATCGACCCCGACGGGTAACGTGTCGCGACGTTCGATGGAGCGGCATCCTGTTGCCCGGCACACGCGACGGGAGAAATCATCATTGCACCCGCGGCATGCAGGACGCAGGCAAGGCAAAGGCGGCATACACCGTGACGATTCAAACTGAACATGATGCGATTCATGGAGCTCCCTCTTCGCGCCTCATTCGATCATCAAGCAATCGAGGCAATGACGTCGCGGCGCTCGCTGATCATATATTCGGTTGACTGCATCTCGATGATGCGCGAGACAGTGCGATGGAATTCATTCGCCAGCATCCCCTGGGTGTACAGCTCTTCCGGCTCCACCTCGGCCGACATGAGCAGCTTGACCTTGTGATCGTACAGGACGTCGACCAGCCAGGTGAACCGGCGCGCCTCGGAGGACATCGCAGCGGACATGCGCGGCACGCCCGAAAGGATGACGGTATGAAAACAGCTGGCGATTTCCAGGTAATCGTTTTGCGAACGCGGACCGCCGCATAATGTTGCAAAGTCAAACCAGACCACCCCGCCTGCACGCCTCAGCGCCTTGATCTCGCGCGACTCGATGTGGATGTGCGGGTCCTCATCCGTGGTTTCCGCAATGTTGGCAAATGCGTTGCGCAGCGCATGATCAGCGCTCGCTCCCAGCGGCGTATGGTACATCTCCACCTGTTCCAGCGCCCGCTTGCGGTAATCGCGACCGGCATCGACGTTCAGCACGTCGAGCCTGCTCTTGAGCAAGTCGATCGCCGGGAGGATGCGGTCGCGGTGCAGTCCATCCGGATACAAGGTGTCGGGCATGTAGTTGGATGTCATGACGAACGACACTCCATTCTCGAACAATGCCTTGAGCAGGTTGTACAGGATCATCGCGTCTGCGATATCGGATACGTGGAACTCGTCAAAACAGATCAGGCGATATTTCCTGGCGATGCGCTTCGCCACTTCATCGAGCGGATCGGCCACCCCTTTCAGGTCATCCAGCTGGCGGTGCACGCCGCGCATGAACTCGTGGAAGTGCAGGCGCGTCTTGCGGACCACGGGGACGACCGAATAGAAGCTGTCCATCAGGAAGGATTTGCCGCGTCCGACGCCGCCCCACATGTAGACGCCGCGCGGCACGTCCGGACGGCTGATCAGACGCTTGATTTTGCTGGAGCGCTGCGATTTGTACGCGACCCATTCCTCGTACGCCTGCTGCAGACGCGCCACCGCTCTCAGTTGCGCTTCGTCGGACGTGTATCCTCGCTGTGCGAGCGCGTGCTCGTAAAACTCCCTGACATTCATATTTTGCAACTTCGCTTGTCCCTGCCTTGCAATGACGCCAACCGCCCCGCTGCCGCCATCATGAAAATGGGCGAGACGTGCTCGCCCATCCAACGAGAAGCGGATACCAACATGCAACTACCAGTGATTATGCCTGTTCCAAGAGCTGTCGACAGCGCCATGCCTTGCGTGGCTATCATTGGGGATTCATGTCGACGGTCACCCTCGACGGATAGGTGCCGCCGCCGAGATTGATCGGAAAACTCAGGCCGACACCAACCCCGACATGTCCTCCACCGCCGCCGCCACCCACGCCGACGCTCGATCCGATCGGGCTCGATGGTTTGTAGAGGACTTCCGACGTACGAAAACCCTCTCTGGTGCAAACGATGCGCAGGTCACCACTGGCGCTTCCGATCGTGACGGTAGCGGGCGTAATCACGTTCCAGTTACCGGAATCAGTGCTCACGGCGCATCGGGCGCCCGGCAGGGACTTGCCGCCCGATGTCGTGTCGATGGAAATGCTGCCGCCGCTCGATCCTGTGGTGGCGCATGCCGCAAGTGCAAGGGACAGCAGCAGGATCAAGTGGCGCATGAGGGCTCCTAGAAGTTGAGCGAACGCTTGTCGACCGCCAGCGCTGCTTCCTTGGTCGCTTCAGACAAGGACGGATGCGCATGGCAGATGCGGGCGATATCTTCCGACGAAGCGCGGAACTCCATCGCCACAACCGCCTCTGAAATCAGTTCAGACGCCATCGGGCCGACGATATGCACGCCAAGAATTTCGTCGGTCTTGGCATCGGCAAGGAACTTCACCATGCCAGAGGTATCGCCGAGGGCACGGGCGCGGCCGTTGGCCATGAACGGGAAGGTGCCGGCCTTGTAGGCGACGCCCTCCGCCTTCAGCTGCTGTTCCGTCTTGCCGACCCAGGCGATTTCCGGCGACGTATATATGACCCAGGGAATTGTGTTGAAGTTCACGTGGCCATGCTGGCCGGCAATGCGTTCCG
Organism: Pseudomonadota bacterium; assembly: GCA_021821365.1. GTDB lineage: Bacteria > Pseudomonadota > Gammaproteobacteria > Burkholderiales > Burkholderiaceae_D > Noviherbaspirillum. The sequence goes on from JAKACN010000100.1 coordinate 9,133, forward strand.
CAACCGCTACGCCCTCTTCCTCTGCCTTGTGCGCCAGCATCGGGCCGCGCACCACGTCACCGACTGCCCATACGTTAGGCAGATTGGTCTTGCAATCGCCGTCAACCGCGACGAAGCCGCGCTCGTCGAGCTTCAAGCCAATGCCTTCGGCATTCAGCCCGTTCGTATTCGGGACGCGACCGATCGACACGATCAGCTTGTCGAACACGGCCTTTTGCGCATTGCCCTTGTCGTCGGTGTACTCCACCGTTACGTCCTTCTTGCCGGCGGCGATGGCGCCAATCTTGACGCCCAGGCTGACGGACAAGCCCTGCTTGGCGAACAGCTTCTGTGCTTCCTTCGCGATCTGCTCGTCAACTGCACCGAGAAAGGCCGGTAGCGCTTCCAGCACCGTGACTTGCGAACCGACGCGGCGCCACACGCTGCCCATTTCCAGGCCGATGACGCCGGCACCGATGACGCCAAGCTTTGCCGGCACCGCATCGATGGCCAGTGCGCCGGTATTCGACAGAATCAGCTTCTCGTCGAATGCGACATTCGGGAGCGCGCGCGGATTGGAACCGGTTGCAACGATAATGTGCTTGCCAACGATGGTTTCTTCGGCGGCACCGGTCACCTTGATCTCGTAACCGGCGGCGTCCGCCTTCACGAACGATCCATGACCGTGGAAGAACGTAACTTTGTTCTTCTTGAACAGGTACAGGATGCCGTCGTTGTTCTGCTTGACGATTGCTTCCTTGCGCGCAATCATCTGGCCGACATTCATGGACAGGCCCTTGACCTCGATGCCGTGTTCGGCAAACGCATGGCCGGCATGCTCGTAATGCTCGGAAGATTGCAGCAATGCCTTGGACGGGATGCAACCGACGTTGGTGCAGGTGCCCCCCGGCGCCGCACCGCCTTTGGCGTTCTTCCAGTCGTCGATGCAGGCCGTGCTGAAACCGAGCTGTGCAGCGCGAATCGCCGCAATGTATCCACCGGGGCCGCCGCCGATGACAACCACATCAAAATTCTTCGACATTTTCTTAACCTTTTTCGTAATCTGTTTCGCCGCAGGATGGGCGACGCACACGGAGCGGGATCAGTCCGGCTCCGTGTGCGTCACGCGAGATGCCTTTACAGGTCGAGCAACAGGCGCGCCGGGTCTTCGAGCGCATCCTTCATTGCGACGAGGCCAAGCACTGCTTCGCGGCCGTCGATGATGCGGTGGTCGTAAGACATGGCCAGGTAGTTCATCGGACGAATCACGATCTGGCCGTTTTCGACGACGGCACGGTCCTTGGTCGCGTGCACGCCGAGGATGGCGGATTGGGGCGGATTGATGATCGGGGTCGACAGCATGGAACCGAACACGCCGCCGTTCGAAATCGAGAACGTGCCGCCGGTCAGTTCTTCCAGTGTCAGCTTGCCGTCCTTGGCCTTGACGCCGAATTCGGCGATCTTCTTCTCGATTTCAGCGATGGTCATCTGATCCACGTCACGCAGGATCGGTACCACCAGGCCGCGCGGCGAACCCACCGCGATGCCGATGTCGAAATAGCCGTGGTAGACGATGTCGTTGCCGTCCACCGAAGCGTTGATGATCGGGTACTTCTTGAGCGCGGCAACTGCAGCCTTGACGAAGAAGGACATGAAGCCCAGCTTGACGCCGTGTTCCTTCTCGAACTTATCCTTGTACTTGTTGCGCAGGTCCATGACCGGCTGCATGTTGACTTCGTTGAACGTGGTCAGGATCGCGTTGGTGGCCTGCGATTGCAGCAGACGCTCGGCGATGCGGGCACGCAGGCGGCTCATCGGCACGCGTTCTTCCGGACGGTTCGCCAGATCCAGTTTCAGCGGCGCAGCGACCTGCTGGAGTGCGGGTTTCGGTGCGGCGGCGACAGCAGGTGCGGGTGCCGCAGGCTTGTTCTGCAGCGCATTAATGACGTCGCCCTTGGTGACGCGGCCATCCTTGCCAGTGCCGGCGACTTGCGAAACGGACATGCTGTTGTCGGCCAACATTTTCGCGGCTGCGGGCATCGCGATGCCGCCGGCAGTGGCGGCGGCAGGAGTAGCAGCAACCGGCTCGGCAGCCGCTGCCGGCGAGGCGGCGGCGACTGCGGGAGCCGCAACGGCACCAGCCTTGGCTTCGGTATCGAGCTTGGCGATGACTTCGCCGGCAACGACGGTGCTGCCATCGCCCTTGAGCACTTCGACCAGGACGCCGCCATCGGGCGCGGGCAGTTCGAGGACAACCTTGTCGGTTTCAATATCAATCAGATTTTCGTCGCGGGCGACGGCTTCGCCCACTTTCTTGTGCCATTGCAGCAGCGTTGCTTCTGCAACGGATTCCGATAGTTGCGGAACTTTCACTTCGATAATAGCCATGTAACTCTCCGTTTCGGTTTGTTCGTGCGGCACGCCAGCTTCTAGCGTGCCGTCGAGTCTTTATTTCGTCAGGATGAAGCCTTTGAGCTTCGAGAACGCGGTGTCGATCAATGCCTTCAGCTGCGCATAGTGCTTGTCGTAGTAACCGACAGCAGGCGACGCGCTGGCCGGGCGCCCGGCATAAGCCAGCTTCTGCCCCTCTTCCAGATTTTCGAAAATGTTGTGCTGAATCTGGAACCACGGCCCCTGGTTCTGCGGCTCATCCTGCGCCCATACGAGCTCAGTGAAGTTCGGGAACTTCTTCAGTTCGGCGGCAAATGCCTTGTGCGGGAACGGATACAGCTGCTCGACACGAATGATGGCAACATCGGATGCGCCGCGCTCCTTGCGCGCATTGACGAGGTCGTAATACACCTTGCCGGAACATGCGAGCACGCGCTTGACCTTCTTCGCCTCGATCTTGTCGTCGACCTCGCCGATGACGGTCTGGAACGAGCCCTTTGCCAACTCGGACAACGGAGAGCCGGCATCCTTGTTGCGCAGGAGAGACTTCGGCGTGGCGATGACCAGCGGCTTGCGGAACAGTCGGATGACCTGGCGACGCAGCAGATGGAAAATCTGCGCAGCAGTCGTCGGCTGAACCACCTGCATGTTGTTTTCCGCGCACAGCTGCAGATAGCGCTCGATGCGTGCGGAGGAGTGCTCCGGACCCTGGCCTTCATAACCGTGCGGAAGCATCATGACGAGACCCGATGCGCGGCCCCATTTCACTTCCCCGGAGCTGATGAACTGATCGATCACAACCTGTGCGCCGTTGGCGAAGTCACCGAATTGGGCTTCCCAGATGGTCAGCGTGTTGGGTTCGGCGGTGGAGTAACCGTACTCGAAGCCGAGCACCGCTTCTTCCGACAGCACGGAGTCGATGACCGTGAACGGAGCCTGGTTCTCGGAGACGTTCTGCAGCGGGATGTAGGTGCCTGCATCCCAGCGCTCACGCTTCTGATCATGCAGCACGGCATGGCGATGCGTGAAAGTGCCGCGGCCGGCGTCCTGGCCAGTCAGGCGAATAGCGTAGCCCGACGACACCAGCGATGCATAAGCGAGATGCTCGCCCATGCCCCAGTCGAGGTTGACTTCGCCGCGCCCCATGGCCGCACGGTCGGCGAGAACCTTTTCCACCAGCGGATGTACCTTGAAGCCGTCCGGCACGGTGGTGATGCGCTCGGCCAGTCGTTTCAGTTCCGCCAACGGCACGGCGGTGTCGGCTGCGTCGGTCCATTTGCGATTCAGGAACGGCATCCAGTCGACCGCGTATTTGCTCTTGAAGTTCGAGATCACCGGATCGACGGTGTGCTTGCCGGCGTCCATCGCTTCACGGTAAGCCTTCACCAGCGCATCACCGGTTTCGGGCGCGACCGTTCCCTGGGTGACGAGCTTGTCTGCGTATACCTTGCGCGTGCCGGGATGTTGGCCGATCTTCTTGTACATCAGCGGCTGGGTCAGCGCAGGCGTGTCTTGTTCATTGTGGCCAAGCTTGCGGAAGCAGATGATGTCGACGACGACGTCTTTCTTGAATTCCAGGCGGAAATCGAGCGCGATCTGGGTCGCCAGCACGACGGCTTCGGGATCATCGCCGTTCACATGCAGTACAGGTGCCTCGATCATCTTGACGACATCGGAACAATACAGCGTGGAACGGGTGTCGCGCGGATCGGAGGTGGTGAAGCCGATCTGGTTGTTGATGACGATGTGGAGCGTGCCGCCCGTGCCGTAGCCACGGGTTTGTGCAAGGTTCAGGGTTTCCATGACCACGCCCTGACCGGCGAACGCGGCGTCGCCGTGCACCAGGATCGGCATTACTTGCGAGCCGTCCTTGTCGCCGCGGCGCTCCATGCGCGCCTTGACCGAGCCTTCGACGACAGGGTTGACGATCTCGAGGTGCGAAGGATTGAAGGCCAGCGATAGATGGATCGGACCGCCCTGCGTGGAAATATCGGAGGAGAAACCCTGATGGTATTTCACGTCGCCGGCGGGAAGATCATCCGCATGACGGCCTTCGAATTCGGCGAACAGGTCCTGCGGCATCTTGCCGAGTGTATTGACCAGCACATTCAGACGGCCGCGATGGGCCATGCCAATCACGATCTCCTGGATACCCTTCTGGCCGGCGCGCTGGATCGCTTCGTCCAGCGAGGCGATGAAGCTTTCGCCGCCCTCCAGTGAGAAGCGCTTCTGGCCGACATAACGGGTGTGCAGGTAACGTTCGAGGCCTTCGGCGGCCGTCAGGCGTTCGAGTACATGCTTCTTTTTCTCGGCGGAGAAATTCGGGGTGGAGCGCACCGATTCGAGACGCTCCTGCATCCAGCGCTTCTGTGCCGGATCGCTCATGTACATGAATTCGGCGCCGATCGAACGGCAATAAGTGTCGCGCAATGCCTGGAGCAAATCGCGAAGGGAGGCGGTTTCCGGGCCGAAGTACGTGTTGCTGACGTTGAACACGATGTCCATGTCCGCATCGGTAAAACCGTAGAAGCTCGGCTCGAGTTCGGGGATATTCGGGCGTTCCTGGCGTTGCAGCGGGTCAAGGTTGGCCCAGCGGTTGCCGAGGAAGCGATGCGCGGCGATCAGTTGCGTAACAGCAACGCGCTTGCGACCCATTTCGGCGTCGGCGGTCGCACTGACTGTGCGAATGGGGCCCTGCTTGGCGCGCTCCGCGAAGGATGCGATCACGGGGGCATGGGCGACGTCGGGCCTGCTTGTGCCGTCGACGGCGGGCACATGCTGCATGGCGTCGAAATAGGCGCGCCAGTTGTCGGGAACCGATCCTGGATTATTGAGATACGCCTCGTACAATTCCTCTACGTACGGAGCGTTGCCTCCAAACAAATACGAATTGGAGAAATACTGCTGCATCATTTTGCTCACCTTTCTTCGCGTTTCGCGAGATTAGCGGGTTTAATTAACCTTCCGCGACACGGCCTGACCGGTTAGCGGATCGCACATCAAGTTGTGGGGAAGGGCTGCGTGACGACCTGAAGTGGAGTTCCAGATGTTGGAACCGATAGAATAGCATATTTATTTTGACCAATAAAAAAGCGAGCCACCGGGGCTCGCTTTTCTTTTTGGCTGTATGTCAGCCGCGCTTTGCCAGGGGAACGACATCGCGTTTGGCCGAACCGACGAACAGCTGGCGCGGCCGACCGATCTTCTGCTCCGGATCGGAGATCATCTCGTTCCACTGCGCGATCCAGCCGACCGTGCGGGCCATTGCGAAGATACCGGTGAACAGCGAAACCGGGATGCCGAGGGCACGCTGCACGATACCCGAGTAGAAGTCGACGTTCGGATAGAGTTTGCGCTGCACGAAGTAATCGTCCTCGAGAGCGATCTTCTCCAGGGCCATGGCCAGCTTGAACAGCGGATCGTCATGCAGGCCGAGTTCGTTCAGCACTTCATAGCAGGTTTCGCGCATCAGCTTCGCACGCGGGTCGTAGTTCTTGTAGACACGATGACCGAAGCCCATCAGCTTGACGTTCGAATTCTTGTCCTTGACCTTGGCGATGAATTCGCCGATGCGTTCGACGCCGCCATCGCGCTGGATTTCTTCCAGCATGTTGAGCGCTGCTTCGTTCGCACCGCCATGAGCCGGGCCCCACAGGCAGGCGATGCCCGCTGCGATACAGGCGAATGGATTGGCACCGGAGGAGCCGGCCAGTCGCACGGTGGAGGTCGATGCATTCTGCTCGTGATCGGCGTGCAGGATCAGAATGCGATCAAGCGCGCGCACCAGCACGTCGTTTACCTTGTACTCTGCGCATGGCGTCGCAAACATCATGCGCATGAAGTTTGCGCTGTACGACAAGTCATTGCGCGGATACACGAACGGCTGACCGATGGAGTATTTGTATGCCATCGCTACCAGCGTCGGCATCTTCGCGATCAGGCGGATCGCAGACACTTCGCGGTGCGTCGGCGAATTGATGTCAAGCGAGTCGTGGTAGAAGGAAGCCAGCGCGCCGACGGTACCAACCAGAACCGACATCGGATGCGCATCGCGACGGAAACCGCGGAAGAAGAACTGCATCTGCTCGTGCACCATGGTGTGGTTGGTCACCGTGTCGACGAACTTCTGCTTCTGGCCTGCATTCGGCAGTTCGCCGTTCAACAGCAGATAGCAGGTTTCCAGAAAGTCGCAATTGACCGCGAGCTGCTCGATCGGATATCCGCGATACAGCAATTCACCCTTGTCGCCGTCGATGTAGGTGATCGACGAATTGCAGGATGCGGTGGACATGAATCCCGGGTCGTAGGTGAACTTGCCGGTCGCGCCGTACAACTTGCGGATGTCGATGACATCCGGGCCGATTGAGCCTTTGTAGATGGGAAGTTCCAGCGACGGGGAACCGTCGGAGAACGATAGCGTTGCTTTGGTCTCAGAGTTGTTCATGGCTCTTCCTTCAAATGAGGACGGGTGAGTCGAAGTAAAAACAAGCGAAAAACAAAAAGCTGATGGAGGTGCTTCAGGCAGCGCGCATCCGGGCCAGCAATGCATGGACGTGAGGCAGATCCGTGTCACCCGAAGGTTCCCTACGTCCCAGAAGCAGGTCCATCAATTCGTTGTCAGCCAATTCCATCAGGCGCGTAAATGCATCGACTTCTTCATCCGTCAGCGTTTCCTCATGCGCGTCGAGAAACCTCGTCACGAGAAGATCGTTCTCGAGCAAGCCACGCCGCGCTCTCCAGCGCAATCGCGCACGCTTAATCGGGTCGGCTTGATGGGGTGCAGACATAATTCCTCATTCGGTCTATTTCATGAGACCTCCGGAAAAACCTTCCGGAAGGCTCGTGAAATAAGGCGGAAGCTTGCGCTCTTCCGCCCTTGCGCGCTTACACTGCGCGACGAACCAGCAGTTCCTTGATCTTGCCGATTGCCTTGTTCGGGTTCAGGCCCTTCGGACACACGTCGACACAGTTCATGATCGAGTGGCAACGGAACAGCCGATACGGGTCCTCGAGATTGTCGAGACGCTCGCTGGTCGCCTGGTCGCGACTGTCGGCGATGAAGCGATAGGCCTGCAGCAGGCCGGCCGGGCCAACGAACTTGTCCGGATTCCACCAGAACGACGGGCAGGACGTCGAGCAGCAAGCGCACAGGATGCACTCGTACAGGCCATCCAGCTCTTCGCGCTCGGCCGGGGATTGCAGACGCTCCTTTTCCGGTGGCTGCGTGTCGTTGATCAGGTACGGCTTGATCGAGTGGTACTGCTTGAAGAACTGGGTCATGTCCACGATCAGGTCACGGATCACCGGCAAGCCGGGCAGCGGACGCAGCACGATCGGTTCGGTCAGCTCGTTCAGGTTGGTGGTGCAGGCCAGACCATTTTTGCCATTGATGTTCATCGCGTCGGAACCGCACACGCCTTCACGGCAGGAACGGCGCAATGCCAGCGAGTCGTCAACATCGGCCTTGATGCGTTGCAGTGCGTCCAGCAGCATCTTGTCGGTGTCCTGCAAGGTCACCGTCAGATCCTGCATGTACGGCTTCTCATCCTTGTCCGGATCGTAG
>JAKACN010000101.1 GCA_021821365.1 Pseudomonadota bacterium
GAAGCGGGCATCGCGTTCTGCGCCGATTCCGTCGGCGGCATGTTCGGCCTGTATTTTGCGGACACGATCCCGTCCGGCTACGGCCAGATGATGGCCGGCGACAAGGAGCGCTTCAACCGCTTCTTCCACGGCATGCTGGACGAGGGCGTGTATTTTGCCCCGGCCATGTTCGAAGCGGGCTTCGTGTCGGCACAGCACAATGATGCGGTGATCGACGAAACCATCGGCGTAGCGCGCAAGGCATTCGCGGCGTTGCATTAAGCGCAAGAGGAAGATCCCGCACGCGGGGGTCTTCCCGGTCGCCGCGAATTTTTCCGCCTGCCCGGCCGCATAAGCTGATAAACTCCGCCCGCAATGGACAGTTACCCTTTACCCGATCAGACATAATCGCGGCCCCTCCCAACCGGCTGGCCGCTGATGTATTTGCGGAGGCCGGTATGGTCAGCAAGCTCTATTTCCGTTTCAAGAAAAGCACCGCCTTCAAGGCGCTCGGACCCGGCCTGATCACCGGCGCGGCAGACGACGACCCGTCCGGCATCGCCACCTACTCGCAGGCCGGCGCGCAGTTCGGATTCAACATGCTGTGGACAGTGGTGCTGACCTACCCGTTCATGGTCGGCATCCAGATGGTGTCAGCGCGCATTGGCTGCGTGACGGGCAAGGGGCTCGCCGCCAACATCCGGCGCGTGTATCCGCCATGGATGCTGTACGGCATCGTGCTATTGCTGCTCACGGCAAACATCATCAATATCGCCGCCGACGTGGCGGCCATGGGGGAAGCCATGCGCCTGATGACGGGCGTCGGCTCGGCGCACTTCTACTCCCTTGGATTCGGTTTCCTGTGCCTGTCGCTGCAGATATTCCTGCCCTACCGCAAATATGTGAAATACCTGAAATGGCTGACGTTGGGATTGCTGGCCTATGTAGCGACCATGTTCGCCATCCACGTGCACTGGCACGAGGTAGCGCTTCGGACAATCCTTCCGGCCTTCGCCTGGAACAACGACTCGGTCACGCTCATCGTCGCCGTGTTCGGCACCACGATCAGCCCCTACCTGTTCTTCTGGCAAGCGTCACAGGAGGTGGAAGAATTGCGCCTGGGCGCCACCAGCGAGACCAGCGAGACGGAAACCGAAGACTACGGCGCGCACATGAAGCGGATCAAGCTCGATACCCTGATCGGCATGGGCTTCTCGAACCTGGTCGCGTTCTGCATCATCCTGACCACCGCTGCCACGCTGGCCACACATGGCATCACGAATATACAGACTTCGGCGCAGGCGGCAGAAGCCTTGCGCCCGGTGGCGGGCGATTTTGCGTTTGCCCTGTTCGCGCTCGGGATCATCGGCACCGGCATGCTGGCCATCCCGGTGCTCGCAGGTTCGGCGGCGTATGCAGTGACCGAAAGCTTCCGCTGGCCGAACGGGCTGGACCGGAAAGTCCTGGAAGCGCGCGAGTTCTACGCGATCATTTCACTGGCGACAATCGGTGGAATGCTGCTCAATTTCACCCCATCCGACCCGATCAAGGAGCTGTTCTGGGCGGCATTGATCAATGGCGTAATCGCGGTCCCGATCATGATCGTCATGATGCTGCTGGCGCATGAACCGCGCATCATGGGCGAGCTCACCTTGTCGCGCCGGCATACCGTGATCGGATGGCTCGGCGTGGCGATCATGCTGATCGCGGTGATCGCGATGTTCATGACGATGTGATGCGGGCGCCAGGCGCATCATGCGCCCAGCGTGTTGAAGTCATTTCAGCCAGCCGCGGCGGCGGAAATACCAGAAGGGCGCGATGGCGCTGGCAACCATCAGGCCTAGTGCAAAGGGATAACCCATGTCCCATGGCAGTTCGGGCAGGATCCGGAAGTTCATGCCATAGATGCTGGCGATCAGCGTCGGCGGAAGGAATGCGACGGACGCCACCGAGAAGATCTTGATGATCTTGTTCTGGTTGATATTGATGAAGCCGACGGTGGCATCCATCAGGAAGTTGATCTTGTCGAACAGGAAGGCGGTGTGACCGTCGAGCGATTCGATATCGCGCAGAATCTGCCGGGCCTCTTCAAACTGCTCGCCATTGAGGAGGCGACCACGCATCAGGAAGCTCACCGCCCGTCGCGTATCCATCATGTTGCGGCGGATCCGTCCGTTCAAGTCTTCTTCCTGCGCAATCGCGTTCAGTGCGGCGGCTGCGTCCTGGTCGGTCAGCTCTTTCTGCAACACCCGGCGGCTCACGTCTTCCAGGCTTTGATAAATGCCCTCCAGTGCGTCCGCCGAGTACTCGGCATCGGTCGCGTACAGGTCCAGCAGCACATCCTTGTAGTCGCCGATCGAACCGGGCCGTGAACGCGCCCGCATGCGCACCAGCCGGAACACCGGCAGATCGTCGGTATGCACCGAGAACAGCATGTTCCGTGCAAGAATGAATGCCACGGTCACCACCCGCGACGGACCGGCGTCCTCCTCCAGCAGGAAGTCGGTGCGCAGGTGCAGGTCGCCGTTTTCGGCTTCGTAATAGCGCGCGGATGCTTCGATATCCTTGACTTCGTCTTCGCCCGGCAGGGTCACGCCGTAGATGCTTTTTACCCACGCGCGCTCATCGTCGTTCGGGTCGGTCAGATCGACCCAGACCGGCGCCACATTCTCCAGGTCGTTCCTGGTTTCAATGTTGACCTGGTTCAGTCGTCCGTTCTGCAAGACGAATACATTAATCATGTGCTCTCCCGGCCATGCCAGTATTGTAATGGCGCGGCCACCCCGCGACGGATAGCCGCAGGTCGATTGAATTTACAGGGAACGCGGCCATGAACATGGCCAAGGCGCGCCCACCCACCGTGACATGGCGAGAGGCGCCTGGGGAAGCATGGGGAGCAGGAAGCGCTATCTCGCCGGTTGGCCATAGTCTGACGGCCGACTGTGTGTACCAGAACTACCCAAGACGGGTCTCCAGAAACGAAAACAGCGCAAGTTTACTGATATCGATGGCAGCAGGCAAGCGCCGTTCGCGCGAACGCCGCGAAATGCCTGCACACGAGAAACGGGCGTCGATAACGACTAACGCGTCGCCTTTTCGATTGCCTTCTCTTCCATCGTTGCCGGGTCGCCGGTCTGCGATGCCGATGGCGCGGAAACCTTCGGTGCCTCGAAACCGGCAGTATCGTGCATCTCGACCTTGCGGCCGGTTGGATCGGCGGTGTCGCAATCCACGTTGGAATAGAGGACCTTGCCGTTGACGATGCACTTGCGGATGGAAGCCGCCTCGGGCCTGGTCGCCTTTTCGGCCGCCTGGCGGGTCTGCCGGACGACCTGGCCGGCTTCGGTTTTCGTGAACCGGCCCAGGGCTTCGGAAAAATAGTTGCGCTCGTGACGCGCCGACATCAGCGCCACCATCGCGGCGAGTGCAACGATACCAACGAATATCGCCGCCCAGAACAGGCTCAGCTCTCCCTTCTGATACTTCGTGTGCATTGTTCGCTCCTAGTTATCTTCATGGCAGTTCGGCCGCTGCCATGCGCCGCATGATCAGATCGGTGCGACGTGCAAGGTAGGATGATCCACGATTCTTGTCATAAAAGCGAGGCTTGGGCAGCATGACCGCCATCCGCGCCGCTTGCGCCGCGCTGAGGCTGGCGGCCGGGACACCGTAATAGTGCTGCGCCGCCGCTTCGGCACCGAACACGCCGACACCCCACTCGACGATGTTGAGATAGATCTCGAAAATGCGCTCCTTGTCCATCATGTATTCGAGCATATAGGTGATGACGACTTCCTGCGCCTTGCGCAGATAGCTTCGTTCGCCCGAGAGGAAGAGGTTCTTGGCGAGCTGCTGGGTGATCGTGGATCCGCCGGCGACCACCTTGCCCTTCTTGATGTTCTTTTCGTAGGCCTTCTCCATGGCCTCCCAGTCCACGCCCTCATGTTCCGAAAAACGGGAGTCTTCAGAAGCAATGATCGCGCGTTTGAGATGGTTGGAGATGCGGTTGTACGGCACCCACTTGTGCTTCAGTTGTGCCTTGGGATCCTTCTCGCGCAGAGCGGCAAGCTGGCGATCCATGAAACTGGTTGACACCGGATTGTGGTCGACCCACCACCAGATCTGCGCGAAGAAATACAGTTGCATCGCCAGCACAATGGCGATCGGCGCAAGCACCAGCCAGAGCACTAACTTGCGCAGGACCTTCATTCCGCCTGCAGTCCGGCGCGCAAGTCCGCATAGACCGGCGCCGTGTCGGGCCGCACGCCGCGCCAGATACAAAAGGATTCCGCCGCCTGCTCGACCAGCATGCCAAGACCGTCGCGCACCCGCGCGCCGTGCCTCTGTGCGAAACGCATGAAGACAGTCGGCGCTTTCCCGTACATCATGTCGTACGCGAACGCGTTGTCGCCGAAGATCGAGGGTTCGATCGGCGGCAGGTCGTCCGCAAGGCTGGCCGAAGTGCCATTGATGACGATGTCGAAAGACTTCTTCAATGACCCGAACCCACTGGCGGATACCGGACCGTGCGCCGCGAACTGCATCGCCAGCTCTTCCGCCTTTCCCACCGTGCGATTGGCGATCACCAGTTCCGCCGGACGCTGGTCCATGATCGGCAACAGGACGCCGCGCGCGGCCCCGCCCGCACCCAGAAGAAGGACCCTCCGACCGGTTATCGCGACGCCGGCATTGCGCACGATGTCATTTACCAGTCCGATACCGTCGGTGTTGTCTCCCGCGATGACCCCGTTCTCGAAGGTCAAGGTATTGACCGCGCCCGCTGCCTTCGCGCGTTCCGTGAGCGAGTTCGCCAGCGCATAGGCTTCCAGCTTGAACGGCACGGTGACATTGCTGCCCTTCACGCCCTGACGGATCAGCTCCTGCACGGTCTGCGCGAATCCGTCCAGCGGCGCCAGGACGCGTTCATAGATCATGTCCTGTCCGGTTTGCGCCGCAAAGCGCGCGTGGATTTCCGGCGACTTGCTGTGCGCGATCGGATTGCCGATCACCGTATAGCGATCCGGAGTGCCGTTCAATTGATTCCCCCCTGCAGTTGCGCTTCGAGCGCGTCGTCGCGCGTGAACTTGAAGCGCGTCGTCATCACCCACACGTCATCCCTGTCGGACGATCGCATGTTCTTTGCGAACGCGCCAAAGGGCGCGGCGCGGCGGACGATGCGTCGCGCCGCTTCGTCGAGCGCCGGGTTGCCCGAAGATCGTTCGACGGTAATGCCTTCGTCGCGGTCCCCGGTGTAGATCTTCCCATCCTGGAAAATCGAGATCGACATCGTCAGCTCGCCGTAGAGCTTCCTGCCATCCTTTTGCGGGAAATTCAGCGTGCCGAACTTTTCGATGCGCTGGCGCACGCTGTCGAAATACATTGCGTACCCGACTTCGCGCGTGCTGGGGGAAATGAAAGTCTTCTTCGGCCGCTTGTTCTCGTCCTCGATGCGTCGGGAAATTTCCGCCTCGCGCCGCAGGATGGCCTTCTCGCTGTCGGACAGATCCGCGGCATCCTGTTTCGCCTGCGTCTCTTTCGGCTTCACCGGATCCTTTGTCGCCGAAAACGGCGACTTCTTGTTGAGATGGGCCAGCATGCGCTGCTGCTTTTCCAGCTCATCGATGCGCCGCTGGATGGCTTGCAACCCTTCGCCGTTCTCACTCTTGCGCATGTCGGGCAGGGGCGATTTCGAACGGCCTGCATCCGCATTGCCTCCGCCGTCAAGATTCGCCTGCGCAAGCGCTTCAGCCTTGACCGGTTTCCTGTCATGCTTGGCATTGACAAGAATGACTTCCAGGCCCGGATCCGTCGGCTTGAATTGAAATGCATCCGGGGGCGCGAATCGAACCGCCAGCATCGCGCCATGCACCAGCACCGACGCCGCGACAGCGATGGACAAGGTGCGGTTTTCAGAAAGTAGCATCACGCCCGAACAATCCAGCAATTGCAGAAGCCTTGAATTTTACGATAAAGGCCGGTGCCGTTAAGCGAAGTTTTCAAACGGGTACCTGCGGCTGTACGGATTCCGCATCGGCCTCCGTCTCGCTGATGGCAATTTCTTCATCTTCGACGACGGCGGCATCCACTTCGCTCGTGCACTCGGTTGTCATTTCGATCAGCCGCGCCTCGACGCCAAGGTCGACTTCATCCCAGCGGATCATGTCGAGCTTGACCTGCGTGCCGCGCGGCGCCTGCGGCATGCCCGGCAGACGAATGATGAGCGGAATGTCAACCAGGCGCAGTACCTCGTCTTTCAGCACCACCGCATCGACATGCTTCGCATTTTCCTGCGACAGCCAACGCAGGCACCAGTAGCGTTCCATGTTGCTCTGGAAGTCGGCGTAGGCCGCATAGGCAGCATCGAAGGCCGACACGATGGCAAACAGATCAGCATCCTTCGGTTTGAAGGGCGCAACGAGTGGCGCAGTCACGCCATGCTCGGCGCAAGCCATGATCTGCCATTGGTTGACGAGATCGGTATAGCGGCGCAGCGGCGAGGTGCTCCAAGCGTACTGGTCGACGCCGAGCCCCTGGTGCGGCGCGGCGTGCGTCACCATGCGCACCTGCATCCTGGCAGTCCAGCCGCCGCCTCCCGCGCCCTGGCTGCGGTAGATGCCGGGTACGCCATGGTCATGCATCAGCTTGCCCCACGTGCTGTTCGCGAAAATCATCAGCTCGGCGACGATCTTGTCGAGAGGTGCGCCGCGCTTGCGGCGCACGATGGTGACCACATCGTCTTCGACGTAAAAATTGAAGTCGACACGATTGGTCTGCTCCGGCCTCAAGCCGAAGGCCTCGCGCTTGGCCATGCGCCCCTTTTCCAGAACCTGCGCCCACTGCCACAGCAATGCGATATCCGTCTTGTGCGGATACTCGCCCGCGCCGGCGGCAAGGTTCTCTTCGGTGACGATATCGTCGAGATCGTTGTGGCGCAGGTTCGCGGCAATCGGCACCGCCTCCGCCCTGGTTTCCGTCGCCAGCACCGACCAGTCAGCGGGATCGAGCGTCGCGTACAGCGACAGTGCCGGGCAGGTCTTGCCTTCGGCGAGCGTAAACGACTCGACCAGCTCGTCCGGCAACATCGTGATCTTGTCGCCTGGCATATAGACTGTCGACAGGCGCTGCCGCGCGATGGCGTCGATGACGTCGTCGCGCTTGATGCCCAATCCCGGCGCCGCGATGTGAATGCCGATCCTCACCTTGGCATCGGCCAGTTGCACGACGGAGAATGCATCGTCGATCTCCGTGGTCGTCACGTCGTCGATGGAAAACGCCTGCACTTCCGCGACCGTCAAGGATGGCGTGCCCGGCACCGAAATCGCGGGAAAGCCGGTACCCTTCGGGAAGTATTCATGCAGGAACTTTGCCATGTGCAACTGCCTGGTCGAACCGATGCCGCCGACCTCCAGCATCAGGCGTTGCGGCGTGGTCTGCAGTTCGGCACACGCCGCGTCCAGCGCCTTGTATTCGATGCTGTTCTTGTCCGGCTTGAAGAGCAACTGCATCGCCATCGGCTTGAATGCATCGGGCAGGCGGCGCGCTTTCAGTTCGTCCACATACTGCGCCTGGATCGCTGCCTGCTGCTTCTTCTTCTCGATGCCGGCCAGCGCCGCCTTCAGCGATGCTTCGGGCGCCGCCTTGTAGCGTCCCCTTCCTTTCTTGTAGAAATAGATCGGCGCGTTGTGCAGCCTGAGCAGCAGCCCTGCCGCTTCCTGCGGCTTCGGCTCGTGTCCGAAATATTCGACGCCCAGTTCCGCATAGGCGAATTCCTCCTGGCCCGCGACCTCCCACAAGAAGTCCAGGTCGATGTCATCGGCGATCTCGTGCGCATCCTTCATCAACTGCGCCGGCTCCGGCGAAGAAAACTGCAGCAGCACGTCGCGCGCCTTGACCTTGGTGCGCTTGCCGGTCTGCAGCTCGACCTGATAGGCCTCGCCTTGCTGTTGCAGAACGGTGCCGGCCTTGAAGTCACCGGATTCTTCGAAAAATAGATTCATTGCTTGCTTGTGCTTTCCAGCAGGTTAAGTGGTCAGGACCAGCGCGATGCGCAGTCGTTTTGTAATTTATTGTGCCTGTGCGTACTGCGACGGTGCCAGCCCGGCAATCGCCGGCAAAAACAGTTCGGTGACAAGCAGCACGCCGTTCCTGCGACGATACAGGCAGCGGCGTGCGAAGAGCGGCGGTGCCGGGTCCTCGCCGTCAAGTGCTTCATAGGCGCGGCGCACCAGCGGGTGCCGCGCACGCAGGCGGGCGTACTGGAGATTGCCGCGAAAAACACGCGGATCGCCGAACAGCGTGGTGCCGAGCGAACGTTCTCCCAGCGTACCGAAAAACGGCCAGTCCGATGCGGTTGCGCTCAACGGTACGATGGTATGCGCATACACCATCGGACGCCCGTCGCATTGCAGCAAGACTTCCCTTTCCTGCACGCAAGCGCGCCGCGGCAATTCGACTATTGCGGATTCATCCGCCAGGCAGAGTCCGCGCTCCTGTCGCAGACGGCGCACACGAAAATGGCTGCTGCGGATCATCAGCTTTTGCGTCAGCGACATCGTGTCGGTCAGCCATTCCCGCATCAAGGGGGACGGATTGACGCCGTTGACATGGTTGCACCAGCGCGCGTAGCCGATCGAATGCAAGTTCATCGACCTGAGTCCGGCGCAATCTCGCAGAACGCCAGCACTTCATCGACGTACTCGGCGAATTCCGAAATGCCATGGTCGCTGCCTTCGATCACGTGCTGCGTCGCGCCCGGGTAATGCGCCACCATCTCGCGCCAGTCGAGCACCTCGTCGCCAGTCGCCGCCAGCAGGAAATAGCGCTCCGGCCGCGTGATCCTGTCCACCGAAAATGCTTTAAGCTCGTCAACATGCGCGCGCGTGAATTCGAACGGCTCGTTCGTATGGAACATCGTCATTATGCCGACATATTTTTCCAGGTCGACGGGCGGCGCGATGGCGGGATTGAGCAGCACTGCGCGGCAGCCGAATTTTTCCGCGAGCCAGGTGGCGTAATAGCCGCCGAGCGACGAGCCAATCAGGGTGAGCCGTTCCGGATCCACCTTGGCTGCAATCTCGCTGGCAAGTGCAATCGCGCCACGCGGCGATGCAGGAAGCTGCGGACAATGGAACTCGCTGGCGCGTCCCAACTCCTGCAAGCGCTTGTCCAGCAGGCGCGCCTTGAACGAGAGCGGCGACGAGCGGAAGCCGTGCAGGTAGAGAATCATGGTGCCAGCGCGTCCAGGATCTTTTGATGCACGCCGCCGAAGCCACCATTGCTCATCACCAGGACGTGGTCGCCCGGCCGCGCCGCCTTGACGATCGCCTTCACGAGCGCGTCGAGATCATCAAAAGCTGCTGCCTTTTCGACCAGTGGCGCGAGGGCTTCGCCAAGATTCCAGCCGAGGGCATCCTTTCCCGCCTTTGCGCCATAGCCGAACACCAGGTCGGCGTCAGCCAGGCTGCCGGGCAAGGCATCCTTCATCGTGCCGAGCTTCATCGTATTGGAGCGCGGTTCCAGTACCGCCAGAATGCGTGCAGCGCCTACCTTCTTGCGCAGGCCCGCAACTGTCGTCGCAATCGCGGTGGGATGATGGGCGAAGTCGTCATACACGGTGATGTCATTCACCACGCCGCGCACTTCCATGCGCCGCTTCACGTTGTCGAATTTCGACAGCGCTTCGATCGCCAGCGCGGGCGGCACGCCGGCGTGGCGCGCGGCGGCGATCGACGCCAGCGCGTTCAGACGGTTGTGTTCGCCGGTCAGGAACCAGTCGACGGTGCCCTGGATATCGCCATTGAAGCGCACGTCGAAACTGCCGTCCTCATTGTCCTTGAGCGACCAGCCTTCGCCGCCGGAGACACCGAACCATTCATTCTCGCTCCAGCAACCGCGCGCGATCACGCGTTGCAGCGACTCTTCGCGTGCGTTGGTAATGAGGCGTCCCATGCCTGGAATGGTGCGCACGAGGTGGTGGAACTGGGTTTCGATCGCGCCGAGATCGGGAAAAATGTCGGCGTGGTCGTACTCTAGGTTGTTCAGGACCGCGGTGCGCGGGCGGTAATGGACAAACTTGCTGCGCTTGTCGAAGAAGGCGGTATCGTACTCATCCGCCTCGATCACGAAGAAATTCGAATCGGCGGCCTTGCCCGACAGGCGCGCCGAGATGCCAAAGTTCATCGGTACGCCGCCAATCAGGAAGCCCGGATGGTAGCCCGCTTCTTCCAGAATCCATGCCAGCATGGAGGATGTTGTTGTTTTGCCATGGGTGCCGGCAACCGCGAGCACCCATTTGTTGCGCAGGATATACTCGCCAATCCATTGCGGACCCGAAGTATAGGGCAGGCCGCGATTGAGGATTTCCTCCATCAGCGGATTGCCGCGCGAGACCACGTTGCCGATCACGAACAGGTCGGGCTGCAGGTCGACCTGTTCCGGGCCGAACCCTTCGATCAATTCGATGCCTTGTGCCTGGAGCTGGGTGCTCATCGGAGGATAGACGTTGGCGTCGCAACCGGTGACCTTGTGGCCCGCCTCCTTGGCCAGCACTGCCAGGCCACCCATGAAGGTGCCGCAGATGCCGAGAATATGGATATGCATTGTGCTGTTTCAAATGAAATAAATACTGACTGAAATGCGCAAGGAAAGGTCGAAGGAAAATTGCTTCTCCAATTTCAGTCGATCCGAGATTTTACCTGAGCCGCGCGCCGCGACACGGCCCAATGTCCGCAACGCGCGCAACGGAATTTGCCTCAGTCTGACGGAGTATCATCGACACCATGAGTAATTACGCAAGCAATACGGACCTGCTGCGCGCCGAAATCGCCGCTGCGGCAGCGCGCCTGATTGCGGAGGATGGCGCAGACTATGCCACGGCGAAGCGCAAAGCTGCAAAACAGATCCTCGGAAACGCACGCATCCGTGGCGAAACCATGCCTGATAACACACAGATCGAAGAAGAAGTGCGCCGCTACAATGAGATTTTCTTTGCCGATTCGCAGCCGGTGCGGCTCTTGCATCTTCGAAAAGTCGCGCTGCGCATAATGGACGATCTGGCACAATTTTCACCACACCTGACCGGCGCGGTTCTGAATGGCACGGCGGGAGAACATTCCGACATTCACCTCCAGCTGTTTGCGGACAGCGCCAAGGACGTGGAAATTTTCCTGATCAACAAAAACGTCGATTTCGAGGTCTCCGAAACCCCGCATTTCAGGCGCGGCGATCCAGTGGAAACCGTCAGCTTCCTGTGGCAGGACGAAGGCGTTCATCTTGCCTTATATGAAACAGATGACCTGCGCGGCGCCGTGAAAGTATCGCCCGAGGGCAAGCTTGCCCGTGCGAGCACGGACGTGGTACGCACGCTCATTGCGGAAAAAGAAGGACCATGAAAAAAAATATTGTTATATTTGGCACGGTTGCCGTGATGTTCGTGTTGCTCGGCGTATTCGCGGGATATCGCCAGACCGCACAGGATGCCCCGCAATCTTCCGCAGTTAACAATCTGCTATCGCAGTCGATGCCGGATTCGAACGGAAAACCCCAGGCACTGGCACAATGGAAAGGCAAGGCGCTGGTCGTTAATTTCTGGGCAACATGGTGCAATCCCTGCGTGGAGGAGATGCCCGAGTTGTCTGCGCTGCAACCGGAACTCGCACCAAGGGAAATTCATATTCTTGGCATCGGCATCGATTCCGCACAGAACATCGCTGAATTTTCGTCAAAATACAAAATCAGCTACCCGCTTTTTGTGGCAGGAGTGAGCGGAACCGAGCTATCCCGCCAGTTCGGGAATACGGGAGGTGGATTGCCATTCACGGTCCTGATCGGTCGCGACGGCAAGGTAAAAAAGACTTTCCTTGGCCGCCTGAAGATGAAGGAGCTGAAAATGGAACTGGATTCCCTATAAGTAACCAAACATCTTTCCCCTTGCCAATCAGCATCTTTTGGCGGCAAAATGCGGCATCCTCGTCAAACGGAGTCATATCTCCATGGCAAAAAAACTTCTTCTGGTCAATGGCCCTAACCTGAATCTGCTGGGCACGCGCGAACCGGAGGTGTATGGATCGACCACGCTCGCCGACGTCGAGCGTGCAGCGACAGCACAGGCAAGCGCCGTCGGCGCGACGCTCAGCTGTTTCCAGAGCAATCATGAAGGTGCGCTGATCGATCGTATACAGGCTGCCAGGACGGAAGGAGTGGATGCAATCGTCATCAACCCCGGCGGATTGACGCACACCAGCGTAGCCC
The DNA here is from genome assembly GCA_021821365.1 of Pseudomonadota bacterium. Classification (GTDB taxonomy): domain Bacteria; phylum Pseudomonadota; class Gammaproteobacteria; order Burkholderiales; family Burkholderiaceae_D; genus Noviherbaspirillum. Next base: position 12,229 of record JAKACN010000101.1, read on the forward strand.
TGCGGGACGCGTTGGCTGGGGTAGCAATTCCATTTGTTGAAGTACATATCTCCAACATCCACAAGCGCGAAGCGTTTCGCCATCACTCGTTCCTGTCCGGAATCGCCGTCGGCGTAATCTGCGGACTGGGGGTCGAAGGATATGGCGCTGCGATCGATTTCGCACTCAAAAAGCTGTAATTTTCATTATCTTGCTGCAAACCGCTTATAATTGTGGCGGACTCCAATTGCAATAAATACATAATTCAGAGGGATTTCATATGGATCTACGAAAACTCAAAACGCTGATCGACCTCGTCGCCGAATCAGATATCGCCGAGCTGGAAGTCACGGAAGGCGAAAGCAAAGTCCGTATCGTCAAATCCTCCGGAACGCCGCAAAACCAGGTCGTCATGATGCAGCCGCAGGCGATGGCGCAGCCAGTCGCGGCCCCCGTGGTTTCCGCCGCCCCGCAAGCCGCGCCGGTTGCGGCAGCACCGGCCGAACCGGAAGGCCACATCGTCAAGTCGCCGATGGTCGGCACTTTCTATCGCGCGTCGGCACCCGGCAATCCTCCGTTCGTCGAAGTCGGCTCCACCGTCAAGGAAGGCGACACGCTGTGCATCATCGAGGCCATGAAGCTGCTCAACGAAATTGACGCCGATGCTTCCGGCGTCATCAAGCAAGTCCTGGTGGAGAACGGCCAGCCTGTGGAATTCGGCCAGCCGCTGTTCGTGATCGGTTAAGCGCTGCGCGTCCGGCCGCTATATATATAGCCAGGCCCGTCGCGCACTCCCGGTACCGCAGCCCCTTAACGAATCACACCTTCCACCATGTTCGAAAAAATCCTCATTGCCAATCGTGGCGAAATTGCGCTGCGCATCCAGCGCGCCTGCCGCGAGATGGGCATCAAGACCGTGGTCGTGCACTCGGAAGCCGACCGCGAAGCAAAATACGTCAAGCTGGCCGATGAATCAGTCTGCATCGGACCCGCCCCGTCCTCGCAAAGCTATCTCAACATGCCCGCCATCATCAGCGCGGCAGAAGTGACCGATGCCGAAGCGATCCACCCGGGCTACGGCTTCCTGTCCGAGAATGCCGACTTCGGCGAGCGCGTCGAAAAGTCCGGCTTCGTCTTCATCGGCCCGCGTCCCGAATCCATCCGCCTGATGGGCGACAAAGTGTCAGCCAAGCAGGCGATGATCAAGGCCGGCGTGCCCTGCGTGCCCGGCTCCGACGGTGCGCTGCCGGAAGATCCAAAGGAAATCATTCGCATCGCGCGCAAGATCGGTTACCCCGTCATCATCAAGGCTGCCGGCGGCGGCGGCGGGCGCGGCATGCGCGTGGTGCATACCGAAGCTGCACTGCTGAATGCGGTCACGATGACCAAGACCGAAGCCGGCGCGGCCTTCGGCAATCCGGAAGTCTATATGGAGAAGTACCTGGAGAATCCGCGTCACGTGGAAATCCAGGTGCTGGCCGACGAGTTCAAGAACGCCGTCTGGCTGGGCGAGCGCGATTGTTCCATGCAGCGCCGCCACCAGAAAGTGATCGAGGAAGCGCCGGCGCCGGGCATTCCGCGCAAGCTGATCGAACGCATCGGCGATCGCTGCGCGGAAGCCTGCCGCAAGATCGGCTATCGCGGCGCGGGCACCTTCGAATTCCTGTATGAGAACGGCGAATTCTATTTCATTGAAATGAATACCCGTATCCAGGTGGAACACCCGGTCACCGAGATGATTACCGGCGTGGACTTGGTGCAGGAGCAGATTCGCGTTGCAGCCGGCGAAAAGCTCCGCTTCCGCCAGCGCGACATCGAATTGTCCGGCCACGCCATCGAGTGCCGCATCAATGCGGAAGACCCGTTCAAATTTACGCCCTCGCCGGGAAAGATCGTCGCCTGGCACGCGCCGGGCGGCCCCGGCATCCGCGTCGACTCGCATGCCTACGCAGGCTACTTCGTGCCGCCGACCTACGACTCGATGGTCGGCAAGGTGATCTCGTATGGCGCCACGCGTGACCAGGCGATCCGCCGCATGCAGATCGCGCTGTCGGAAATGGTGGTCGAAGGCATCCTGACCAACATTCCCCTGCATCGCGAGCTGATGGTGGACGCACGTTTCATCGAAGGCGGCACCAACATCCACTACCTGGAACAAAAGCTGGCGGACAAGCCGGACCTGCAAAAAACAGCAGGCAAGACCTCCAAGTAAAAGGCGTAACCATGAGCTGGACCGAAATCGTCATCGAAGTCGCGCGCGACCAGGCGGAAGCCCTGTCCGATGCATTGGTGGATGCTGGCGCGCTGTCGGTCTCGGTAGAAGATGCTGATGAAGGCACCGATGCCGAGCGCCCGCTATTCGGTGAACCCGGCATGGAGCCGGTCGAAGCGGCATGGGAACACAGCCGCGTCGTGGCGCTTGCCGCGCAAGACGCAGACCATGCCGCAATCGTCGCCGAGGCAGCCGCGGCATGCGGCATCAACGCACCGTCCTATTCCCTGCGTCCTGTCGAGGACCAGGACTGGGTGCGCCTGACTCAATCGCAGTTCGACCCGATCCATATCGGCGAGAACATCTGGGTCGTACCGAGCTGGCACGATGCGCCGGATCCGGACGCGCTGATCCTCGAACTGGACCCCGGCCTTGCGTTCGGTACCGGCAGCCATCCGACAACGCGGCTTTGCATGGAATGGCTCGAAGCCAACGCACCGCAGGGATTGACGGTCCTCGATTACGGATGCGGCTCCGGAATCCTTGCCATGGTGGCGAAAAAGCTCGGCGCGGCACAGGTCATCGGGGTCGACATCGATCCGCAGGCGATTGAGTCCGCACGCTACAACAGCGAGCGCAACCGCTGCGAAATCGACTATTATCTGCCGGAAGAGTTTGCCAGTTCCTCCCACCCGCAACGCTTCGATATCGTGGTCGCGAATATCCTTTCCAGTCCGCTGAAGCTGATGGCACCGATGCTTTCCACGCGCGTCGCCGCCGGCGGAAGGCTGGTGCTGTCCGGCATTCTCGCTCGGCAGGCGGACGAAGTCGCCGCCGCGTATGCCCCGTTCATCAAGATGTCCGTCTGGGCCGAACATGACGGCTGGATCGCACTCTCCGGCCAGGCCGCCGGCCCAGCGTAAAAGCAATGGCGCTCGCTACCCAATGTCCGCATTGCCATACGACATTTCGGGTCGCGCATGACCAACTGAAGCTGCGCGCCGGCCTGGTCCGCTGCGGCGCCTGCAAGCAGATCTTCAACGGAATCGAGAACCTGCTGCGACCGGATGAAGATGAATCGCCGGTCAGCACCACAGTGCCGGTGCCGGGATTCGCGCCACCGCCGGCTGTTCCGAAACCCGCACCCGAAATGCCTGCGTCCAGCGAAGGTCCGGACGGCGGCTCGACTGAACTGCCCCGTACCAACGCCAATGATTTGCCGCTGCCACCGGAGACCCAGGGCGAGGGCACGCAGGATTCCGTCGTGCCGGCAGACGATACCACCGCCAATCCCGATGCCAGGAACAATCCGCTGCTCCGCATGACGCTGATGGACTTCACGCATGATCATGCCCAGCCCGGCCAAGGTGAAGCGAGTGCGGAAAACGAGGCGGCTGGTGAAGGCGCTCCCGATGAAGTGGAACAGGCGATCGACGACCTCCAGAGCAAGCCGTGGCGCGACAAGGAAGAAGCGGAGTCCTCCGAAACCGATGCGCTTGATGCTGCCGATACCGCCGAATACGAAGAACCGGCCTTCGTCCGGCAAGGACGCCGCCGGCAGCGTGTCGGCCGCGTGCTGCGCGTCGTGATGTCGGTCGGGTCCGTGCTCCTGCTCCTTGGATTGATCGGACAGGGCGCCTATGTCTTCAGGGACCAGATCGCCGTGCGTTTCCCCGGGACGCGGCCGCTATTGAATGAAGCATGTGCTTACGTCGGCTGCCAGGTCGGATTGCCGTCGCAAATCGATTATGTGTCGATCGAATCGAGCGAATTGCAGGTGCTCAGCCCCGACAGCAATGTCTTCACTCTGTCCGCCCTGTTGCGCAATCGCGGCGCGACCGATGAGGCGTGGCCCTATCTCGAACTGACGCTCAACGACGCGAACGACAAGCCGATCGTGCGTCGTGTGTTCACACCGCGCGACTATCTGCCGACACCGCAGGATGCGCAAAAGGGCTTCGGGCAAAAATCAGAACAGTCGATCAAGCTGTTCTTTGAAGTGTCGCAACTGAAACCTTCAGGATACCGGCTGTACCTGTTTTATCCTTGACGCTTCGTTTCGGCCGCGGCTGTTCGCCGTACAATTCCAACATTTTCCAACTGGCTGCCATTCATGACTTCTCTCATCTGCGGTTCGCTCGCCTTCGATACCATCATGTTGTTCGGAGGTCGCTTTTCCGAAGCGCTGCTTGCCGAGCAGCTTCACAAGATCAATGTCGCTTTCCTCGTGCCGGAGATCCGGCGTGAATTCGGCGGCTGCGCGGGCAATATCGCCTACAACCTCAAATTGCTGCAGGGCGACCCGCTCATCATGGCGACCATCGGTACGGACGGCGGGCCATATCTGGACCGGCTGGACCGCCTGCAGATTTCGCGACGCTGCATCCGGACGATCGAGAATTCGTACACCGCCCAGGCCTTCATCACGACGGATGCCGACAGCAACCAGATCACGGCATTTCATCCCGGCGCCATGTCTTTCTCGCACCAGAACAGGATCGCCGACGCAGGCGCGGTCAAGCTGGCGATTGTCGCGCCCGATGGCCGCGACGGAATGGTGCAGCACGCCATCGACTGCGTCGACCTTGGCGAGATCGGA
>JAKACN010000102.1 GCA_021821365.1 Pseudomonadota bacterium
TCGCCAGCCAGGAACAGATCGACGAACAGCTTCGCGGGCGGCGCGCCTGCCTCGCGCGGCTCGCTCGCGGCCGGTCCGGCCGGCTCGAACGTGACGTCGATGTCGAGCACCCGGCCGCGCGGCAGACGCAGGCGCCTGATCCAGACCACGGGTGCGAGGAAGAGCACCGCGAGCACAAAGCGCCACGCCAGCAGCATCGTGGTGCTGACGCCCGTTGCGTAAGCGATATTGGCGAACAGGGCGACGCTGCCGAAACCGAGGGCGGACAGCAGGACAAGGGCAACAGCGGACTGGCGGGACATGGGCATGAAGAAATGAGTGAATCTGATTAGGGGTCGCAAGACATCGTGGCGACGCATCACCAGTGTAAGTTGCTTGCACGGGGCGAAACAAATCAATATTCTTGCAGGATTGGCCAAAAATTTTTGAGGCTTCGATGAACAACCGCCTGCCACCCCTGCCCGCCATCCGCGCCTTCGAAGCGGCCGCGCGCCACGGCGGCTTCCAGAGCGCCGGCGAGGAACTCCACGTCTCCGCCGGCGCCGTCGCGCACCAGGTGAAACAGCTGGAAACCTGGCTGGGAATCACCCTCTTCCAGCGCCTGCCGCGCGGCGTCGTGCTGACACCCGCCGGCCGCCAGTATGCGGAAGCGCTGCGGCCGATCCTGACCAGCCTGGCCGAGGCATCCGAGGCCATCCGCCACCGGGGCGACGAACGGGTGGTGACAGTAACTTCCGTGCCCTCGCTGGTGTCGCGCTGGCTGATGCCCAGGCTCGGCCGCCTGCGCGAGCAGCATCCGGAGATCGACATGCGGGTGCTGGCGTCGCTGCATCCGGCCGATTTCCTGCGCGAAGGCGTCGATGTCGCGATCCGCCTCGGCACGGGCCCCTATCCCGGGCTGAAGGATGACGTGCTGATGGAAGAATGGTTTTGCGCCGTGTGCAGCCCCGCATTCAAGGCCGCCGCGCCCGACCTGCGCGAACCAGCAGACCTGCTTCGCTATCCCTTGCTGCATGACGAAACCGAGGCGCGCATTCCCGACGAAGTCAACTGGGCGCGCTGGCTGCAGGCTTGCAGCGTGAACTATGCCGGACCGGCACGGCCGAGTTTCTCGCACACTTACCTGACGCTGGACGCGGCCGCCAACGGCCAGGGCGTGGCGCTTGCGGCCGAGCCGTTCATCGAAGAAGACTTGCGCACGGGCCGATTGGTACGGCTGTTCCCGCAGCGCGTGCTCGGCCCCTACCGATTCCACCTGCTTCGCCCGACGGAAGCCGAGGCGCGTCCGGCGGTAAAGGCATTCTGCGACTGGATCAGGGCGGAAGCGGCCGCGTCGGCCGGACCCTGATCATTCGGTGTACCTGCCCAAGGTGATCAGCCTGAGGATCACCTTGTAAAGCATATATGCCGCGCCATACCAGGCGCGTTCATACCACGGAATGTTGACGTAATCCTGGAGCCGGACGCGCACGCCTTCCCGCACCGCGTGCTCGATTTGTCCACGCAGATCCTGCGCGAAGCGGCGGTCTTTCACGACGATGTTGGCCTCCTGGTTGACCAGCAGGCTCAGGCCGTCCCAGTTGCTGGAACCGACAGTCGCCCATTCGTCGTCGACCACGGCGACCTTGCCGTGCAATTGCGTCTTGCGGTACTCGACCACCTTGACGCCGCTGCGCAGGAGTTTCGGATAGAACGAGTGCGCCACGGCATCCTGGATACGGAACTGCCCCACGCCGATCAGCAGCGTGACCTCGACACCGCGCAATGCCGCCGAGGCCAATCCGTCGCGCAGCTTGCGACCCGGAGCGAAATACGGATTGGCGAGCAAGGCGCTTTTCCGGGCACTGCCCAGTGCCTTGAGGTAGGCTTTCTGGATGGTGCGGCGGTTGCGCAGGTTATCGCGCACCACGAGCGCGGCTAGCGCCGGCCCCTCTTCCAGGGTCCTGCCCATCGGCCGCCGCTCCATGAAACGCTCCCAGCGGTACTTCAGGCCCAGCCCGGTCAGCATCATCCAGTGGGCCTGCATCTCGCGGTGCACGGTGACCACCAGCGGGCCGTTGATCTGGACGGCAAAGTCCCAGCGCGGCGCAGGCAGGGGCGTACTGAAACCGTCGTCCGACACATAGTCGTAGTTGATGTTGAGACCGCCGAGGAAGGCGACATGGCGGTCGACGACACAGATCTTGCGGTGCGTGCGCGTGATGCCGCGCGTGAACCAGGCATTGAACACGCGATGGCTGACGCCGCCCTCGCGCAACAGATGATTGAGCTGCACCGATTGCCGATGGCCCGTGCCCAGCCAGTCGGTGATGACGTTCACCGACACGCCGCGCGCCGCTGCGCGCACCAGCGCATCCTTCACCCGGAGGCCGGTTTCGTCCAGGGTGAAAATGTAGGTTTCAAGGAAAACTTCGTAGTGTGCCGCATCAATGGCGGCAAGCAGCGCCGGAAAGAATTCGGCGCCGCGAAACAGAAGCGCGATCTTGTTGTGAGCGGTAAATTCTACCGAACGCATAAAGGAAAAACGACTCCGGGAATGTAGGCCTGGCAAGCATTCTACATGGTCGGCGCCGCAATCCTTTACTGAGCAAAGCCCTTCAGTGCCAGCGATGCAACGATGGGGGCATGGTCCGACAGTTTGGCCCACAGGCCACCGTGCAGCACCTGCGCCGACTCGATGTCGAATCCCCGCACATAAATGCGGTCCAGCCGCAGCCAGGGAAGCGCCGCCGGGAAAGTCCGCGCCGGCTTGATCTTCGGCCCGCGCCCGGCCAGCATGCGCAGGTAGGAACCGAAGCCGCGCGAAGAAAGGTCGCCATCGAACACTTCCGTGACGCCGAGATGCTCGCGCAGCGAATCGCTCAGCTGATTGGTCCAATCGTTGAAATCGCCGGCGATGAGCAATGGCGCGCCGGGCGGCGACGAGGTCTGCACGGCCTCGATCAGCGCTTCGGTCTGCCGCTTCCTGCTGCGCGCGAGCAGGCCGAGATGAATCACATAGCAGTGCAGGTCGGATTTCGGCGTCTGCACCACGCAATGCAGTATGCCGCGCGCTTCGAACGCATGATCGGAGACGTCGCGGTTGATGGAAGAAATCACCGGAAAGCGGCTCAGCAGTGCATTGCCATGATGGCCATGGTCATATACCGCATTCATCCCATAGACCGCCTGATGGGAATCGCCGGCAAGAAACTGGTGTTGCGCCTGCTCCGGCCAGACGTCCGCATGCCGCATGGCATACTTGTCGTGGCGCCCTTGCACTTCCTGCAGGAAGAAAATGTCCGCTTCCATCGAAGCCAATGCCTGCTTGAGCGCGTGGATGCGTGGCATGCTGCGCAGCGAGCTGACACCTTTATGAATGTTATACGTCGCGATGCGAAGTTTCATGAATTTATTCTAGACCCTATGCAATGGAAATATAGGGTTCGATTGCGGCGGCGTGAAATTGTTTCCGTGAGGCTTGTTTCAGATTAAGTCGCGGTAGGTGTCTGCGTACTTCGGCAACTGCAGTATCGCCTCGGCATTCGACGGCGAGAAGCATTTGTCGGCCGCCTCGCGATAAGGCAACCAGAGGTGATCCACATGTTCGCGCGGTGCCAGCGTGATGGCGCTATGGCGCGGCACCAGCAGGCCGAATACATGCTCGGTGTTATTCAAGACGCCGGGCGCATAGCGATGGCGCCAGACGGGATAGATTTCGTAGACATTGGAAAGATGCCAGTCGCGCAGGTTGGCGAGCGGAACGGCGTTCGCCAGCGGTGCAAGCGTTGATGCATCGTCGACAATGCGTATGCCCGTCTCCTCGAACACCTCGCGCACCGCCGTTTCGATCAAGGGCTCGTCCTGCGCATCCTTCGACCCCGTGACCGACTGCCAGTAACCTTCCTTGTCCGCGCGCTCGATCAGCAGCACGTCGAGGTTGGCGCTGTAAATCACGACAAGAACCGATTCAGGAATTTTGTATGGCTTCGACATGCACCTTCAATGACGCTTCGCAGTGACCGTATGCGACATGATAACTGAAGAGCGTTCGGGTCCACGGGAAAGTCGTTTCACAAAAAACAAAAAAGCGCGGATCGCTCCGCGCTTTTTTGATCATGCAAGACCTTGATTACGCCTTCGCTGCCGGTTCGACATTGCGCAGGCGGATATGCAGCTCGCGCAACTGCTTCTCGTCGACTTCGGACGGCGCCTGGGTCAACAGGCACTGTGCGCGCTGGGTCTTCGGGAACGCGATCACGTCGCGGATCGACTCGGCACCGGTCATCATGGTGACGATGCGGTCGAGGCCGAATGCCAGGCCGCCGTGCGGGGGCGCGCCATACTGCAGCGCGTCCAGCAGGAAGCCGAACTTGAGCTGCGCCTCTTCCGCATCGATCTTGAGCGCGCGGAACACCTTGCTCTGCACCTCGGCGCGATGGATACGCACCGAGCCGCCGCCCAGTTCCCAGCCGTTCAGCACCATGTCGTAGGCCTTGGCCAGCGCCTTGCCCGGATCGGTTTCCAGCAGGTCTTCATGGCCATCCTTCGGCGAAGTGAACGGATGGTGCGCCGCCACGTAGCGCTGGTCTTCCTCGTCGTATTCGAACATCGGGAAGTCGATCACCCACAGCGGCCTCCAGGTGTCCTCGAACAGGCCGTTCTTCTTGCCGAAATCGCTGTGGCCGATCTTCACGCGCAAGGCGCCGATGGCGTCGTTGACGACCTTGGCCTTGTCGGCGCCGAAGAAGATCAGGTCGCCGTCCTGCGCGCCGGTCTTGTCGACGATCGCATTCAGTGCCGCATCATGGAGGTTCTTCACGATCGGCGATTGCAGGCCGTCACGGCCCTTGGCCTTCTCGTTGACCTTGATGTAGGCCAGGCCCTTGGCGCCGTAGATCGCCACGAACTGCGTGTAGGCGTCGATCTCGGAACGCGGCATCGCACCGCCCCCCGGTACGCGCAGGCCAACCACGCGGCCGCCCGCCATGTTGGCGGCGCCGGAGAATACCTTGAAGTCCACGTCCTTCATGACGTCGGTCAGGTCGGTGAACTCCAGCTTGACGCGCATGTCCGGCTTGTCGGAACCGTACAAGCCCATTGCAGTCGCGTAATCCATGACCGGGAACGGGTTCGGCAGCTCGACGTCCAGCACTTTCTTGAACACGCCACGGATCATGCCTTCGAACAGATCGCGGATCTCCTGTTCGTTCATGAACGAGGTTTCGCAGTCGATCTGCGTGAATTCCGGCTGGCGGTCGGCGCGCAGGTCTTCGTCGCGGAAGCACTTGGTGATCTGGTAGTAGCGGTCGAAGTTGGCCACCATCAGCAACTGCTTGAACAGCTGCGGCGATTGCGGCAGCGCGAAGAAGTTGCCGGCATTGACGCGCGACGGCACCAGGTAGTCGCGCGCACCTTCCGGCGTCGATTTGGTCAGCATCGGCGTTTCGATGTCGATGAACCCGTTGGCATCGAGGAACTTGCGCACTTCCATCGTGACCTTGTAACGCAGGCGCAGGTTGTTCTGCATCTGCGGGCGACGCAGGTCGAGCACACGATGCGTCAGGCGCGTGGTTTCCGACAGATTGTCGTCGTCAAGCTGGAACGGGGGCGTGACTGACGGGTTCAGCACTTCGAGCGAATGCGCCAGCACTTCGATCTTGCCCGACTTCAGATTCGCATTGGTCGTGCCTTCCGGACGGTTGCGCACCACGCCGGTGATGCGTACGCAATATTCGTTGCGCACGGCTTCCGCGGTCTTGAAAACATCGGCACGATCAGGATCGCACACCACCTGCACCAGGCCTTCGCGGTCGCGCAGGTCGATGAAAATGACACCGCCGTGATCGCGGCGACGATGCACCCAGCCGCACAGGGCAACGGTTTGGCCGAGAAACTCCTCGGTAACGAGGCCGCAATATTGTGTTCGCATAGACATGATTGGTTTCCAGTTTCAGATTCTTTGTAATGATCCCGCTTCACGCATCGGATTCCAGCCGGGACCCGGATGAAAGTGTGCCGGCGTCAAAGTGGAGGAGTTACCGTCTTCAGGTTTTTCGGGGCGGCTACGACATGTTCGGGCGAAACGACGCCCATCGATACGATGTACTTCAAGGCTTCTTCGACGCTCATGTCGAGCTCGATGGCATCGGCACGCGGCAACATGAGGAAAAAGCCGGAAGTCGGGTTGGGCGTGGTCGGCACATAGACACTGATGTAATCGCCCTGCAGATGGTTCCGGACGTCACCGCCGGGAATGCCGGTCAGGAAGGCGATGGTCCACGTGCCTTCGCGCGGATATTGCACCAGCATTGCCTTGCGGAATGCGTTGCCGGACGACGAAAACAGCGTGTCGGATACCTGCTTGACGCTGGAGTAGATCGAGTTGACTACGGGAATGCGCGTCAGCAGTTTTTCCCACGCATGGACGACCTGCTTGCCGATGAAGTTGCGTGTGAGGAGCCCGGTCACGAACACGAACAGCAGGGTCAGTATGGTACCCAGCCCGGGAATGTGAAGGCCGAGGAGCGCCGCCGGCCGCCAGCGCTCGGGCAGCAGCAGGAGCGACTGGTCCATGGTGCTGATGACGAGATTCAGCACCCACAGGGTAATCGCCAGTGGGACCAGAATCAGCAGGCCGGTGACAAAATATTTACGCATGATCTTCTTCGGACTGGAGCGCGCGCAGGGCGGGCTCCGTAGGGAACGTGATCAGACCGCAGCGCTGGTATCGGCTGCGCATCCGCCGCCGCAGCCGCCGGCCGCCGGGCATGCCGGTTCCGCCGCGGCGGTCGTGGCGCTCGACGGCGACGTGGTCGATCCATTGTTCTTGAAATCGGTGGCATACCAGCCGGTGCCTTTCAGCTGGAAACCGGCGGCGGTCAACTGCTTCCTGAATGTGCTCTTCGCGCAGGACGGGCATTCTGTCAGCGGCGCATCGGACAGCTTTTGCAGCACATCCTTGGTGAATCCGCACGTTTCGCAGCGATAAGCATAAATCGGCATAGAAATCTCCTGCAAAAATCATCCAAAACCCTGAATTATAAAGGTTTTGCGGCAGGCTTTGCGTGAATGCACGATTACTCGCGGACAGAACGCCGGATGACGCGCCTCTCGCGCCGCACCCAAGTCTTCAACGTTGCCATAAAAGTAACAATAATCAGCGTCGCGCTGCCTCAGGCGCCCGCTCCCTTCACCGAATGGCGCGGCTCGTGGCGGTTTTTCAGCACCTGCGGCAGGAGCGAGCCGAAGACCATGCCGACAAGCGCGGCGATCAGGCCCGCAAGCTGGCCGGGAAAGCGCTCGCCGAGGCTGCTCAATTGCGGGAAGAACAGGATCCATGTGCCGATGCCGGCGGCCAGCGACGCGATCGCCCCCTGGGTCGTGGCGCGATGCCAGTACAGGCCCATCACCAGCGGCACGAAGGCGCCGACCAGCGTCACCTGGTAGGCGGCGGAGACCAGGTCGTAGATCGGCGTGCCTTTCATCACGATGGCGTAGGCCAGCACCAGCGACGCGAACACAACAATGGTGGCACGCATCGCGAACAGTTGCTGGCGGTCGCTCATGTTCGGACGCAAATTCTTGAGGATGTTTTCGACGAAGCTGGTGGAAGGCGCCAGCAATGTGGCCGACGAGGTGCTCTTGATGGCGGACAGCAGCGCGCCGAAGAAGAAGATCTGCATCACCAGCGGCATCTTGGTCAGCACGAAGGTGGGCAGCAGGCGCTGATAGTCGTTCTTCATCATGTCCACCGCGCTCTGGCCCATCACGAGCACCGCGCAGGAAACGATGAACATCGGCACGAAGGCGAACAGGATGTAGCTCGCCCCGCCGATCATCGCGCCGGCGCGCGCGGTCGGCGCATCCTTGGCCGACATCACGCGCTGGAACACGTCCTGCTGCGGGATGCTGCCAAGCATCATCGTCACACCCGCGCCGATGAAGGCGGCGATATCGGTGAAGGTAGGCGCCGGCAGCAATTGCCACAGGTTGTTCCTGGTCGCCATGGCAAACACCTGGCTCGCGCCGCCGGCGAGATCGGCGGAGAAAAATGCAATGATGCTCAGGCCAATCACCAGCACGATCATCTGGATGAAGTCAGTCCATGCGACCGCGAGAAAACCGCCGATCACGACATAGATCAGCACGGCAAGCGTGCCGACGATCATGCCGGCCGTTTCCGACATGGCGCCGTTGGTCAGCACCGAGAACACCAGGCCGAGCGCGGTAATCTGCGCCGCGACCCAGCCGAGGTAGCTCAGGATGATGGCAGCCGAGCAGAACACCTCGATGCCCTTGCCGAATCGCTGGCGATAAAAGTCGCCGATGGTCAGCAGATGCAGCTTGTATAGCCGCATGGCGAAGAACATGCCGACCAGGATCAGGCAGGTGCCTGCGCCGAAAGGGTCTTCCACGATCGCGTTCAGGCCGCCCTGCACGAACTTGGCCGGGATGCCCATGACCGTCTCGGCACCGAACCAGGTCGCGAAGGTTGTTGTCACGACCATGATCAGCGGCAGGCTGCGGCCGGCGATAGCGAAGTCGTTGGTGCTCTTGATGCGCGTGCCGGCCCATACACCGAGTGCAAGCGTACCCAGCAGATACAGTACGACAAAGGAAATCAGCGTGTAATTCATGTCTCTTCGCTCCGCATGCGCTTCTTGATCTTTGGATGTTCTTGCCGGGAGTCATGCCGATATGTGCATGACCCGTTGTCGAATTTTCCGGGATTATAGCTTCAGAAATCTGCCGGAACGATTCCGGAAACCAAAAGGCAAAACTTTTTCGGAGCAGTCAGCGCGGCTTGCGTTGCCAGACCTGCCAGCGCTCTTTTCCTGCAAAAACCGGCAGCGAATCGGTCACCGCTTCGTCGGTGATGCGCTCGAAGAACGGCGCCAGCAAGCTTTCCAGCTCGGCGGGAGCAATGCCGAACGGCGGCCCTTTCGGCGCATCGTCAAAGAAAAAGAAACCTGCGAGCAGACCGCCCGGCGGCAGCAGCTCCGCCCACCGAGCCACCACAGCCTGCCGCATCGGGCGCGGCAATGCGCAGAAGAATGCGCGCTCGTAGATGAATTCGACAGGGCGATCAGGCAGGAAGCTGAAAAAATCGGCCTGCACGACGCGATCCGCCCAGCGCCCCAACGCGTGGCGCGCCGCCTCCACCGCGGCCGGAGAAAAGTCGATGGCGGTAACGTCCCATCCGGCTTCGGACAGGCACGCCACTTCATAGCCGGTGCCGCAACCGGGAATCAGCGTGACATAAGGCCGTGGCGATGTCGCCACGAACTGCCGGAAGGCCGCGGGCACGTCGCCGCGATCCCACGGCGTGAACTCCTGCTCGAAGCGCTCCGACCAGAACTCGGGCGCGGACGGATCTCGGCTGGCAAAGGTCGCCATGTCCTACCACCAATGGAACTGGAAGAAACGGATCAGCATCTGCGCGATCACGATGCCGATCAGCAGTCCGCCGCCGAAATACACGCCGAGGCCAAGCAATGTATTCGTGCGACGCTGCTCGGCCAGCAATTGCCTGATCAATTCGGAATTCTCCTGCGGAGGCGCTTCCGCGCGCGCGCTCAGCACCTGGTGCACGAGACGCGGCAGTTCGGGAATCATTTTGTTGTAGTGCGGGATTTCTTCCTTGAAGCGTGCGACCAGCCCGCGCCAGCCGATCTGCTCCTGCATCCAACGCTCAAGGTAGGGCTTGGCCGTTTTCCAGAGATCGAGGTCGGGGTCGAGCTGGCGGCCGAGTCCTTCGATATTGAGCAGGGTCTTCTGCAGCAGCACCAGTTGCGGCTGCACGCCGATATTGAAACGGCGCGAAGTCTGGAACAGCCTCAGCAGCACGGTGCCGAACGAGATGTCGCGCAGCGGCCGGTCGAAGATCGGCTCGCAGCAGGCGCGCACTGCCGATTCCAGTTCGTCGACGCGCGTTTCCTTCGGCGCCCAGCCGGATTCGATGTGCGCCTCGGCCACGCGCTTGTAATCGCGCCGGAAGAAGGCGAGGAAGTTCTGCGACAGGTAATCCTTGTCGTAGTCCGTCAGTGTGCCGACGATGCCGAAGTCAAGCGCAATATAACGGCCGAAGGTCTCCGGCTCGATCGACACCAGGATGTTCCCGGGATGCATGTCGGCATGGAAGAAACCATCGCGGAATACTTGTGTGAAAAAGATTTCGACGCCGTCGCGCGAGAGCTTCTTCACGTCCACGCCTTCCGCGATCAGGCGGTCGATGCGCGAAATCGGGATGCCGTGCATGCGCTCCATCACGATCACGGAAGTGGAGCAGTAATCCCAATACATTTCCGGCACGAGCAGCAATTGCGAATTCTGGAAGTTGCGGCGCAGCTGGCTGGCATTGGCCGCCTCGCGCATCAGGTCCAGCTCGTCATGCAGGTACTTGTCGAATTCCGCGACCACTTCGCGCGGCTTCAGGCGGCGCCCGTCGGCCCACAGCTTCTCGACCCAATCGGCGGCAATGCGCATCAGCGCGAGGTCCTTCTCGATGGACTTCTTCATGTCCGGCCGCAGGACTTTCACCGCGACTTCCGTGCCGTTCTTCAGTTTCGCGAAATGCACTTGCGCGATCGAGGCCGATGCGACCGGCGTGCGGTCGAATTCCGCGAACAGGTAGTCGGGATGCTCGCCCAGGGATTTCTTGATTTGCGCGATCGCCAGCTCGGAATCGAAAGGCGGGACCCGGTCCTGCAGCTTCGCCAGCTCATCGGCGATATCCCGCGGCATCAGGTCGCGCCGCGTCGAGAGCACCTGGCCGAATTTCACGAAGATCGGACCGAGGTCTTCCAGTGCCTGCCGCAGGCGCACGCCGCGCGGTGCGGAGATGTTGCGCCAGAAGCTCAAGGCGCCAATCAGCTTCGCGATGCGCGGGTGCGCGAGCTCCGCCATGGCAATCTCGTCGAGACCGTACTTGACGGCAACCCGGCCGATCTTGAGAACCCGCAGGAATTTGAACAGCATTTAGCGGCTTCCCTTCAGTTTGTCGATGCGCTTGGCAAGCCGCTCGACGTCGTCACGCAATCTGGCGACGTCGCTGGCAAAATCCTCCACGGTCTGCGGCCGCACCAGCAGCGGATTCTCATCCAGCAAATATTCGGCCACGTTTTCCGCCAGTTTTCGTTGCGTCGACATGGCGGTTTCAGCAGCCAGGCGCACGCCGCCCATGACCCGCACGGCAGCAGCATCGCCGATCAGCCCGGCCAGATCTTCTTCGGCTTCCCAGCGCAGGGTGTCGGAAAGTTGCGAAATCGTATTGGCGAAATCCGCATCGCCCTCGACCTGCACGTAGGAAAAGGCGTGTTCGCGATGCTGAAGGATCAGCGGCAAATCGGACAGCTTCACACGGATGCGGACATGCGCCGCGTCATCCGCAGCGGCGGGCTGGACCATGCCGTCGGCAGCAACCTTCAGCCGTACGCCGGTGACACCCGCGTCGAAAAAGGCGACTTTGCCGGCATGCTTGACAAGCTTGTCGCGCGCCCAGGGTTCCCGGGCCAGCAGGTGGTTGAGTGCAGCGGACGTAGAGGACGAGATCATGGCGACAAAACAAAACCGCCCGTGACTATTCACGGGCGGTCCCAAGTTTACCAGTTTGCCGGTCGGTATTTCAGCCGGTTCAGGATAATTGTTGAATGCCTGCCAGCACCCAGCCGCCCTGCCCCGATACCGGTTTGGTCAGGTTCCAGATCTCGGCGAAAGGCTCGGCGGGTGCGTTTTCGGCTTCCTTGATCATCCCCGAGAATTTGACGCTGGCCATGTATTCATTGCCGGTCCGCTCCATGCCCAGCATGTCGGCACCCAGCGACACCACGTCAGTCTGGTTGGGCGAAGCGCCGCGTTCCTGCAATTGAAGACGCAGCTCGGCGAACATTTCCGGCGTCGTGAATTCGCGGATATCGTTGATGTCGGCCCGGTCCCAGGCCGCCTGCAAGCGGATGAAATAGGTTTTCGCGTGACGCAGGAATGCCGGTGCGTCGAAATCGGGCGGCAGGCCGGGCGCGGCGCCGACCGGTTCCGCCTCGAACGCGGCGGGCTGCATCTGCGGCTCGATGCGCGAACCGATCTCCGGCGTACGTGGTCGGGCGTCGTCGCCGGAATAGCCGCCGGCATAGGCATGCGGCGAGCCGTTGTCGCCCTTGCCCCGGAACAGGCGCATCAGGAATGTCACCGCCAGCGCAACCAATGCCAGCATCAGGATCGTGCCGATCATGCCGGCCATGGCCCCGCCCAGTCCGAAGTGCGACAGCAAGGCGCCCAAACCGAGGCCGAGCAAAGCGCCGCCCAACATATTGCGCCATGGGCTTGCCGGCCGCGGCGGGGTGCTGTTTTGCGGGGCCGCGGCCGGCGCGGCCGGGCTCGCCTGGTTGGGACTGGAATAGCGGCTGGGGGATTGCGCGGGCGCCTGGCGGCTGTAGCTCGGCGCTTGCCGGCCGAACGAACCTCCGCCGCCGAGCCGCCGGGCTTCCGCATCGGAAACCACGACGGACATCGCACCCAGGATAACGACCAGGGCGATCAGGAACTTCTTCATGGAACTCTCCTTGCAGCCCGTGCCGGACTGCTATAGCTTGATCCCGGTATGCAGCGCAGCCACACCTGCGGTCAGGTTGAAATACTCGACGCGTTCCAGTCCGGCTTCCTGCATCATCTTCTTCAGCGTTTCCTGGTCCGGGTGCATGCGGATCGATTCGGCCAGGTAGCGATAGCTTTCGGCGTCGTTGGCGATGCGCTTGCCCAGCCAGGGAAGTACCGAGAACGAGTACACGTCATACGGCTTCTGCAGCGGCTCCCACACCTTGGAGAATTCAAGCACCAGCAACTTTCCGCCGGGCTTCAGCACGCGATGCATTTCCGCCAGGGCAGCATCCTTGTGCGTCATGTTGCGCAAGCCAAATGCCACGCTGACACGATCGAAATAATTGCTCGGAAACGGCAGCTTTTCCGCGTCACACAGCAAGGTGGGGGTCGCGAGCCCCTTGTTCAATAGACGGTCGCGGCCGACGCGCAGCATCGATTCGTTGATGTCCGTCAGCCACACTTCGCCGGTCGGTCCCGCCTGCTTCGCGAATGCCTTGGCCAGGTCGCCGGTGCCGCCCGCGATGTCGAGCACCTTGAACCCGGGGCGTATGCCCGCCTGCGCAATGGTGAAGGCCTTCCAGATCCGGTGCAATCCGCCGGACATCAGGTCGTTCATCACGTCGTATTTGCTGGCGACCGAATGAAAAACCTGGGCGACTTTCTGTACTTTTTCTTCTTCGGGGACGGTCTGGTAACCGAAATGGGTGGTATTGGTCATGGGTAGGAACCTGTAAATCCAGCCCGCATTATACAAGTGCAGGCAGAGCGTGTTGCCAGAAGTTCCAGCTGGCGGCCGGTACGGCCGTGAACCGCTTGCCTGGCATCAAATCGAGGGCATCAATGCTTGTGTCCGCAGCTTCCGCCCTTGCCCTGGGCGTCCGGCATGGGTGCGTCCCGGCCTGTTTCGCGCGTGAATCCCGCCGCCTCCAGCCGTTTCAAATAGTCCTCCCATAGCTGAGTCTGGTTGGCGCCGAGCCAATGGAGATAGTCCCAGGTATAAATGCCGGTATTGTGGCCGTCCGAGAAATGCAGCTGCACCGCATAATTGCCGACCGGGTCGATGGCCGTCATGAGCACATTGCGCTTGCCGGTCTGCAGGACTTCCAGCCCCGCGCCATGTCCGCGCACTTCGGCGGACGGGGACTGCACGCGCAGGAATTCGAACGGCAGCGAATACACGTCGCCGGAAGCGAATGCCAGTTCCAGCTCGCGCGATTGCTTGTGAACGGTGATGGAGGTCGGGGTCGTTGCAGCAGTCTTTGTGTCAGCCATATTCGTGAAAATGTTCGGGATTTTCTTTTGACCGGCGGCAACCGGCATGTCAGAGAAGAGAGCTTTCGAAGCGATCGAGCAGCGCGTCACGCAGTTTCGGCATCAGCATCCTGCGCCTGGCCAGTTCGGCGGAATCCGGCGTGCGCCTGATTTCCCCCCAGATCGGATTGGGAAAATGCGCATCGTCCTCATAGCGCGGAA
This sequence comes from Pseudomonadota bacterium, assembly GCA_021821365.1. Lineage (GTDB taxonomy): Bacteria > Pseudomonadota > Gammaproteobacteria > Burkholderiales > Burkholderiaceae_D > Noviherbaspirillum. Next base: position 14,050 of record JAKACN010000102.1, read on the forward strand.
TGACATGCCAGTGCAGGTGCGGCACGACGTTGCCGAGACTGGCCACATTGACCTTGTGCGGCTGCATGACGTCGCGCACGGCTTCCTCCACCTGCCACACGGCGGCGATCAGGATCGCGCGATCCGCGGTGGACAGATCGGTCATTTCCTTCGCATGCGCATTCCAGATCACCCTGCAAAAACCGGGATAGCGCTCGTCGTCGACCAGCACGATCCGGTAGTTGTCATCCCGGTACACGACGTCGCCGCCGGGCTGGATGCACAATTCGCAGGGCGCCTCTTTCATGAGCTTCCTCAGACCAGCACGCGTTCGATGCCGCCGTCGTTGGCCAGCGCGACATAGTCGGGCAGCCAGTTTTCGCCGAGCAGGTACTTGGCCATTTCGATCACGATGTAATCGGCCGTGGTATCGGCGTCCTCGTTGTAACGCAGCAAACCTTGCAGGCACGACGGGCAGGAAGTGAGGATCTTGACGTCGCCCTTGAAGCCGTCGGCGCGCAGCTTGTCCGCTCCCTTGCGCATTTCTTCTTCCTTGCGGAATCGCACCTGCGTTGCGATATCGGGGCGGCTGACACCCAGAGTGCCCGACTCGCCGCAGCAACGCTCGTTCTTTTCCACTTTCTGGCCGTCCGCCGTCGTGATCAGCGCATTGACCGTCTTCAGCGAATCCTGCTGTTTCATCGGGTTGTGGCAGGGTTCGTGGTACATGTAGCGCACACCGTTCACGCCTTCCAGCTTCACGCCTTTCTCGAGCAGGTATTCATGGATGTCGATGATCCGGCAACCCGGGAATATCTTCTCGAATTCATAGCTCTGCAGCTGGTCGTAGCAGGTTCCGCATGAAACTACGACTGTCTTGATGTCGAGGTAGTTCAGCGTGTTGGCCATGCGGTGGAACAACACGCGGTTGTCCGTCACCATTTTCTCGGCCTTGTCGTACTGACCGTTGCCGCGCTGCGGATAGCCGCAGCACAAATAGCCGGGAGGCAGCACGGTCTGCACGCCGACGTGCCACAGCATGGCCTGCGTCGCGAGGCCGACCTGCGAGAACAGGCGTTCCGATCCGCAGCCCGGGAAATAGAACACGGCTTCGGTGTCGGCCGTCGTCTTCTTCGGATCGCGAATGATCGGGATGACCTTGTCGTCCTCGATGTCGAGCAGCGCGCGCGCCGTTTTCTTCGGCAGGTTGCCCGGCATCTTCTTGTTGATGAAGTGAATCACCTGCTCCTTGACCGGCGGCTTGCCGTGCGTTGCCGGCGGCGCCTTGGTCTGCTTGCGGGCGACCTTCTTCAGCAGGTCGTTCGCGAATCGTTGCGCCTTGTAGCCGATGCCCGTCATCGCGGCGCGCGTGGCATTGATCGTCGCCGGGTCGGTTGCGTTCAGGAAGAACATCGCGGCAGCGGTGCCGGGCTTGAACGACTTCTGACCCATCTTGCGCAGCAGGTTGCGCATGTTCATCGAAACATCACCGAAATCGATGTCGACCGGGCACGGCGTCACGCACTTGTGGCAGACGGTGCAGTGGTCGGCAACGTCCTCGAACTCTTCCCAATGCTTGATCGACACCCCGCGGCGCGTCTGTTCTTCGTACAGGAAGGCTTCGACCAGCAGGGAAGTCGCGAGAATCTTGTTGCGCGGCGAGTACAGCAGGTTGGCGCGCGGCACGTGCGTGGCGCACACCGGCTTGCACTTGCCGCAGCGCAGGCAGTCCTTGACGCTGTTGGCGATGGCGCCGATATCGCTCTGCTGCATGATCAGCGATTCGTGCCCCATCAGGCCGAACGATGGCGTGTAGGCGTTGCGCAGGTCGGCCGGCATCGTCGGGTCATTGAGCAGCTTGCCCTTGTTGAAGCGGCCCTGCGGGTCGACGCGCAGCTTGTAGTCGCGGAAATCGTGGATCTCTTCTTCGGTCAGGAATTCCAGCTTCGTGATGCCGATGCCGTGTTCGCCGGAAATCACACCGTTCAGCGAGCGTGCCAGCACCATGATGCGTGCCACCGCGGCGTGCGCATCCTTGAGCATCTGGTAATCGTCGGAGTTGACCGGGATGTTGGTGTGCACGTTGCCGTCGCCTGCGTGCATGTGCAAGGCGACGAATACCCGTCCGCGCAGCACGCGCTTGTGAATGGCATTGCACTCATCGAGGATCAGCTTGAACGCGCCGCCGTTGAAGATCTGGCGCAGCTGCGCGCGCACTTCCGCCTTCCACGAGACGCGAATGGTGCGATCCTGCACGACGTGGAATACATTCGCGTCCGGCTGGCGCGCGAGACGCTCATCGAGCCAGGTGGTCGATACTTCCAGCGCGGCCAGTTCGTCACGCGCGCCGCGCAGCGGCTTGTCGAGCTGGGTCAGCAGATAGGTCCAGCGCGCATGTGCCGCATCGATCAGGTCCACCGCCTGCGCGACGCGGTCGCCGAGCAATTCTTCCGGCGGGATGTCCTTCGCATCCGCATCTTCGCTCTTGCCGAGCGGCAGATGGCCGGCGGTGAAGAAGGCGCGCAGCTCACCCAGCAGCTGCAGCTTGTTCCTGATCGACAGTTCGATGTTGATGCGCTCGATGCCGTCGGTGTATTCGCCCATGCGATTGAGCGGAATAACGACGTCTTCGTTGATCTTGAACGCATTGGTATGCTTCGCGATCGCCGCCGTGCGCGCGCGATCGAGCCAGAATTTCTTGCGCGCCTCGGGGCTGACGGCAACGAAGCCTTCGCCGACGCGGGTATTGGCCATGCGGATCACTTCGGATGCAGCGCGGGCAACGGCGTCTTCGTCATCGCCGACGATATCGCCGAACAAGGCCATCTTCGGCAGCACGCCGCGCTTGGACTTGGTGGCATAGCCGACCGCGCGCAGGTAGCGCTCGTCGAGATGTTCCAGGCCGGCGAGGAT
>JAKACN010000367.1 GCA_021821365.1 Pseudomonadota bacterium
CGATCTGAATTATAAAGACTTGGCCGTCGCTTCGCGCGTCACCAGCCGATGTTGTAGCGCGGGCGGGCGTCAGGGGTGTTGACGCGGCGCATCAAAGTTCATCGACGATCTCGCCTACCCGCTTGCGGAACAGGTGCATGCCCAGCACGCAGAACACCAGGGCCAGCGCGGCGGGTGCCGCCAGCGTCTCCCATTGCGGCCACTTTCCGTGCACCAATATGTCCTGATAGGCCGTGATCAGGGGCACCATCGGATTCCAGTTGATGTAGGGCTTCACTGCCGCCGGCAGGATCGAGGCCGGGTACACCACCGGAGTGAACCAGAACCAGAACTGGATCAGCACTGCGAATGCCTGCCCGACATCGCGGAAGAATACGTTCAGCACGCCGACCGAAATGCCGAGACCGATCGCAAACACGACCTGGATCGTCAGCACCGGGAAAATCGCGAGAAAACTGACTCCCGGAAAGGTGCCGGAAAACACAAGAAACAGAACGAACAGGCCGAAAATGATCGCGAAATTCACTCCGGCGTTGAGCACCACGATAACCGGCAGGCAGATGCGCGGAAAGCTGATCTTCTTGATCAGATTGGCATTCTCGATGAAAACATTCTGCGCGCGCCCGACGATTTCCGCGAACAGCCCCCAGGTGAGGACACCGGCGCACAGGTAGATGCTGTAGGCATAGCCATTATCGACGCCGGGCAGCTTCGCCTTCATCACCTGCGAGAAGATCACGGTGTACACCACGATCATCGCGAGCGGGTTCAATACGGTCCATGCCGCGCCCAACAGCGAATTACGGTAGCGCGACTGAAACTCGCGCTTGACGCTGCCGGATATGAAGCCGCGATAGCTCCATATCGAGCGCAACATGCCTGCTGCCATTATTGAACCCTGCCATAGACGTCTTCAAAACGGACGATGTCATCCTCGCCCAGATAAGACCCGCATTGTACCTCTATCAATGCCAGTTCCGTGTCTCCGACGTTGGTCAGGCGATGCTTGTTTCCGGCGGGAATGTAGGTCGACTGGTTCGCTTCCAGCTTGATCACCTGATCGCCGTTGACGACCTCCGCATTGCCCGACACCACCACCCAGTGCTCGCTGCGGTGGTGATGCATCTGCAGCGACAGCGATGCGCCGGGCTTGACGGCGATGCGCTTGATCTTGAAGCCGGGTGCTTCCTGCAGCACGGTATAGGTGCCCCACGGACGGGCCACGGTGCGGTGCACCTTGTGCGCCTCGTGTCCGCTGGCCTTGAGGCGATTGACCACCTCTTTCACATCCTGACTCTTCGACTTGTCGGCCACCAGCAGCGCATCGGGCGTATCGATCACCAGCAGGTTGTCCAGTCCGATGATCGCCACCAGGCGATCCTTGGTCTCGATATGGGTGTTGCGGCTGTCGATCACGATGGTCTGGCAGTTGTTGCTGGTGTTGCCGTCCTGGTCGGCAGGAATCGCGTCGGCCACCGCGCTCCATGCACCGATATCGCTCCAGTCGAAGTCGCCGGGGATGACGGCAATGTTCTTCGCCTTCTCCATCACCGCATAGTCGATGGAGATGTTTTCCAGCGCCGAGAAAGCGGACGGCAATTCCATCTTGTCGCCGCAGGTCTTTGTGCTTGCCCATACGGCGCGCGCCGCGTCCAGCAGGTTGGGGTTGTAGGCAGCGAAGGCATCGAGAATCGCGCTGGCCTTGAAGCAGAACATGCCGCTGTTCCAGACGTAATTGCCCTGCGCGAGATAGCGCGCGGCGGTCACGGCGTCCGGCTTCTCCACGAAGCGCTGCACCACTTGCGCATGCTGGCTGACCTTGTCGCCCATTTCGATGTAGCCGAACCCTGTTTCGGGCGCCGTCGGCTTGATGCCGAACAGGACCAGGAAGCCGTCCTTGGCAAGCGATTCCGCGTGACGCACTGCCGTGTAGAACGACGGCGTGTCCTTGATCAGGTGATCGGCCGGCATGACCAGCATGCAGGCGTCGCTCTTCTGCTCCATCGCCCACAAAGCGGCGAGCGCGATGGCCGGCGCCGTATTGCGGCCGGCAGGCTCGAGCAGATAGCTCGGCTTCACCTCCTGGTCGGCCAGCTCGTCGTGCGACAGAAAGTAGTAGTCGCGATTGGTGACGATCAGCGGCGCCGTGTTGCCCGACACGGCCAGCGCCCGTTCATGGGTCTGCGCCAGAAGGCTCTTGCCGTCGCCGATACGCATGAACGGTTTCGGATAGGCCTCGCGCGATACCGGCCACAACCGGGTTCCGGCACCGCCTGAGAGAATAATGGGGATCAACATGGTGCTATCTCACTGTTTGAGTTGTTAGGGCGCCCTGTACAGGGCGGAGACAAGCTGTCTCGATTCCGCATTGACGTCGTCACTCCAGACACAAGCGCAGCGCATTGCGCCACTCGGGCAAGCCGCAAAACGTGTTCACGAAACGCTCGCACGACAGCACCGAATTGGCGGGCCGCCGGGCGGGCAACGGGTATTCTCCGGTCGTGATCGGGGTCACCACCGGCTTCCTGTTTATTGACCAATGCGCAACAATAGTCTGAGCAAACCCATGCCAGGTGGTTTGACCTTGCGCAGCAAGATGGTAAAGACCGGACTTCTCCCGCCACAGATCCTGATCCATCCCAAGAAGCCGATTTCCGGCACCGAGGAAAGCCACGGCATGCGCCGTTGCTTCGGCGATGGTGCGGCACCAGGTGGGCGCGCCATATTGATCGGCAACAATGCGCAACTCGTCGCGCTCCTCCGCCAGGCGGCGCACGGTCAGCAGAAAATTCCTGCCGCGCATGCCGTAGACCCAGCTGGTGCGGAAGATCAGGTGCGGAATTCCGCTGGCCTGGATCGCCTGTTCGCCAGCCAGCTTGCTGCGCCCGTACACATTGATCGGGCAGGTCGGATCTCCCTCGACGTAGGCGCCGACCTTGCGGCCGTCAAAAACATAATCGGTCGAATAGTGGATCATCGCCGCGCCCAGCCTGCTGGCCTCTTCCGCCATCACGCCCGGCGCCTCGCCATTGATGCGGAAAGCGAGTTCCGCCTCGTCCTCGCCCCTGTCAACGGCCGTGTAGGCAGCGGGGTTGACGATGAGTTGCGGGCGCACGCGGCGGACGGTTTCGCGCACGCCGTCAAGGTCCGACAAATCCAGCTGCGCGCGATCCAGCGCCACGATGTCGCCCAGGCCTTGCAGGCTGCGCTCCAGCTCATAGCCGACCTGGCCAGTCCTGCCTGTCAGGAGGATTTTCACGCGAACACCTCCGCGTCCACCAGCCGCTTGCCGTTGCGGTCCTTCGCGGAAAGCACCGGCTCCGCCATCATCGGCCATTCAATGCCGATCGCCGGATCGTTCCAGGCAATGCAGCGCTCGCTCCCCGGCGCCCAGTAATCTGTAGTCTTGTAAAGAAATTCCGCCGCGTC
>JAKACN010000103.1 GCA_021821365.1 Pseudomonadota bacterium
TGCTGCGCCAGCTGCTGTACGGCCTGGCCATGGTCGTCATCATGTTGTACCGTCCGGCCGGTATCTGGCCGTCGCCGCGCCACGAGGACCGGATGGATGCGAACTCGCCGAAGCGTCTCGATGAAAAAGAACCTGCTGCACTGGCGGCATAAGGAAATTCCATGAGTGAACAAGTCATTCTGAATATCGCGGGTGTGAACAAGCGTTTCGGCGGCCTCCAGGCGCTGTCGGACGTGAACGTGAAAATCATGCGCGGCCAGATTTATGGCCTGATCGGGCCTAATGGTGCCGGCAAGACGACCTTCTTCAACGTGATTACGGGCCTCTACCAGCCGGACACCGGATCGTTTGAGCTTGCCGGCAAGCCGTATTCGCCGTCGGCGCCGCATGAAGTGGCCAAGGCAGGCATCGCACGCACCTTTCAGAACATCCGCCTGTTCGGCGAAATGTCCGCCCTGGAAAATGTGATGGTCGGGCGCCATGTGCGCACCAAGCAGGGCGTGCTTGGCGCCGTGCTCCACCACAAGGCAGCGCGCGAGGAAGAAGCGGCGATTCGCACTCGTGCGATGGAGCTGCTCGATTTCGTCGGCATCGCGCACTTCGCCAATCGCACCTCGCGGCATCTGTCCTATGGCGATCAACGGCGGCTGGAAATTGCGCGCGCGCTTGCCACCGATCCGCAGCTCCTTGCATTGGACGAACCTGCAGCCGGCATGAATGCGACCGAAAAGCTCGCGCTGCGCGAACTGCTGGTGAAGATCAAGGCCGAGGGCAAGACCATTCTTTTGATTGAACACGACGTGAAGCTGGTGATGGGGCTCTGTGACCGCCTGACGGTTCTGGATTACGGAAAACCGATTGCGGAAGGCGTGCCGGCCGAGGTGCAAAAGAACCCGGCTGTGATCGAGGCATACTTGGGAGGGTCTCATTAATGAATGAAAATATTCTGAAGATCAGCGGCCTGAAAATCGCTTATGGCGGGATTCAGGCGGTCAAGGGTATCGACCTCGAAGTCAACAAGGGCGAGCTGGTCACGCTGATCGGCGCCAACGGCGCGGGCAAGACCACGACGCTGAAGGCGATTACCGGAACGCTGCCGGGCTGCAAGGTGGATGGGCAGATCCATTACAGCGGGCAATCGATCAACGGCACCAACTCGTTCGAGCTGGTGAAGCGGCAATTGGCGATGGTCCCGGAAGGTCGCGGCGTGTTCACGCGCATGTCGATCCTGGAAAACCTGCAGATGGGCGCCTACATCCGCGACGACAAGGCCGGCATCCAGGCCGACATCGACAAATGGTTCAGCGTCTTCCCGCGTCTGAAAGAGCGCTCCGCGCAACTGGCCGGTACCTTGTCCGGCGGCGAACAGCAGATGCTGGCAATGGCACGGGCGTTGATGAGCCATCCGAAGCTCCTGCTGCTCGACGAACCGTCGATGGGCCTGTCGCCGATCATGGTGGAGAAAATTTTCGAAGTGGTGCGCAACGTGTCGGCGCAGGGCGTGACCATCCTGCTGGTTGAGCAGAACGCGAAGCTTGCACTGCAGGCGGCACATCGTGGCTACGTGATGGATTCCGGCCTGATCACGATGAGCGGCAACGCGAAGGACATGCTGGACGATCCGAAGGTGAAGGAAGCCTATCTCGGCGAAGGTTGACCGGATAACCGCAATGGCATCATCGACAAACCGCCTTGTATGCAACGCAGCCAAGGCGGTTTTGTTTTGCGGGCAAGCGCAGGCGCACAGGCTCGTACCGTCAATGGCATAATCGAGGGCGCATTTCAAGATCGTCGGCACGAACAGGGCGGGTCAAGCCTTGACGTGTTGCGCCAGTTATCATGTACGCGAGCGCGCCTGTCGCGGCCGCATCCGAAAGTCCAGGAGTCCGATATGAAATTTGCGTTCCCGCCTCAAACCGCCGTCGTTCCCGTCGCCGGCAGCGATGTCATGTTCCCGATCCACCGCATTTACTGCGTCGGGCGCAACTATGTCGAGCATGCCAAGGAAATGGGCGCGACCGGTCGCGAGGCGCCGTTCTTCTTCATGAAGCCGGCAGATGCCGTCCTGCCGGTGGCGCATGGGACGATTGGCGAAATGCCTTTCCCGAGCATGACGAACGATCTGCATCATGAGGTCGAGCTGGTGGTGGCAATCGGCAAGGGTGGCAAGAACATCGCGGCAAAGGACGCGACCCAGCACATCTGGGGCTACGCCGTCGGTCTTGACATGACGCGACGTGATTTGCAGGGCGAAGCGAAAAAACTTGGCCGCCCGTGGTGCACCGGCAAGGGCTTCGACTTCTCCGCGCCAATTTCCCCGATTCACGCGATCGGCGAGACTGGCCCTATCGAGCAGGGCGAGATTCGCCTCGACGTGAACGGCGCAAGCCGCCAGAAAAGCAATATGGAGAAGCTGATCTGGAACGTCGCTGAAACCATCGAGCACTTGTCGAAGTACTACACGCTGCAGCCGGGCGACCTGATTTTCACCGGCACGCCGGAGGGCGTTGCAGCGGTCCGGCAGGGAGACCTGCTGGAAGCGACAATCGAAGGCGTTGGCGACTTGCGGATCAGGATCGCCTAGGGTTTACCGCTGCCGGAACGCCATCGTGCCGAGATGGCGGGCGCGCACATCGCTTGCATCGTCACCGACGAATCATATCGACGCGCCCCGAATTCCCGACAGCGCCTGCCGCAAGAATTGGCAAGTCTCACCTGGTTCGTGCGGCATGACGGCTGAGTCGCCGTTCTCAGCCCGCCTTGTATGCGACGACGGCTTGCTTCTGTTCGCCGAGCCCGGAGATGCCGAGCGACAGCGTGTCGCCGCGCTTCAGGAAATGCGGCGGTTTCATGCCCATGCCGACACCGGGCGGCGTGCCCGTTGCAATAATGTCGCCGGGCATCAGGGTCATGAAACGGCTCACGTAGCTGACGATTTTTGCGACTGAAAACACCATCGTCCTGGTATTCCCCGTCTGCATCCGCTCGCCGTTGAGGTCGAGCCAGAGATCCAGCCGTTGCGGATTGGGCACCTCGTCGCGCGTTACCAGCCAGGGTCCGACCGGGCCAAAAGTATCGCAACCTTTGCCTTTGTCCCACTGCGGGCCGCGCTCCAGTTGGAACTCGCGTTCGGAAACATCGTTGACGACGCAATAGCCTGCCACGTGGCCCAGTGCATCCTTTTCCGCCACCGAACGGGCCATGGTGCCAATCACCACGCCGAGCTCGACTTCCCAGTCGGTTTTCTTCGAGCCCTTTGGCAGCATCACGGGATCGTTCGCGCCCGAAAGCGAGGTCGTGGCTTTCATGAAAATGATGGGTTCCTTCGGCAACGGCATGCCTGCTTCAGCGGCATGGTCGGAATAGTTCAGCCCGATGCCGATAAATTTGCCGACCTGCGCGACCGGCACGCCCCAGCGCGGTGTGCCGCGGACCAGCGGCAGCTTTGCAGGGTCGAGTCTGGCGAGCTTCGCCAAGACTTTTTCCGATAATTGTGCGGTGCCAATATCGGGGATGATTGCGGACAGATCGCGCAGTTTGCCGTCGCGATCGATCAAGCCCGGCTTTTCCTTGCCGGGACGGCCATAGCGGGCCAGTTTCATGCGATCTCCTTGAGTAACACGCTCGCAGGAATTTCCTGAAAGCAATACAGTCGAAGATCGCAATATATGCGCCCGGCGGCGCCTTGTCCACCGCTGCTACGTGAGAAGAGGATTGCCGGGCTCGGCGCTGCTGCCTATTCGCCGCTGCTCAGCGTTTTCTTGGCTTCGGCAAGGTCATTCTGCAAATTGGCCTTGGCGTCCTTCATGCAAGTCGTGTGCTCCGCGCCGCGCATTTTCCTGCAATCGGCGACGGCTTCCTTGTATGCCGCATTGGCCTCCCGCCTGGCGTTCTTGTAGCGCGCCTGCGCCGACATATCTTGAGTCATTCGCTGGGCCTCGGCTTTGCTGGCCGATTGACGTTGCGCCGCGTTCACCGGCGCCGTTGTCAGCAGCAGACATGCAAGGAACGACATCGCTGCATAGCATTTCGCATTGGCGTTCATGACATCCTCCATAGTAGGCATAGGACAGGGCGGAGTCGGCGCACGCGCGCTGCCTTGATTTTCATCAACTGAAGAATTCCCTTGTGGATCATGGGCATAGGCATCACTTTCCGAAGTTGTCCACAGAATTGGCCACAGTTTATGTGAGTAAATTCAAGCAGCGGCCAAGCCTTCCGTATCAAGGCGTGGAAGGTGGAATGATGAGCTTTCCCAGCAGATGAACTCGCTTTGCCACTTCGGATGAAAGGTCGGGTGGAACGTCGGCTTCATTTTTGGCTGCGTTCGGCTCGGGAGCCGGTGTCTGGTCCTGCCGGGGAAGAGGGGGATTCTGTTGGTCTGTCGTTGGCATTGGTCGCTCTGACGGGAAGGGTGTCATCCCATACTAGTACGCGTCGACACCTCATCATTGAGCTGTGTCATTGTGAAGTGGACAAGCCAACATGAAGTTCAACGACAAATTGCGCCGGGAGAAAGAAATCGCGGAAAAGAAATCGCGGGGAAGTTGGCATTGCCAAGAGTGAAACTGGTCCCGCCGACAGGAATCGAACCTGTATCTAGCGCTTAGGAGGCACTCGTTCTATCCATTGAACTACGGCGAGACGCTAAGTTATGGCAGGAGTGTTTTCCGCCACGCCCGAGATTATAGCCGAGACCTTGCATAAATAACTTTCCAATCGCCGCAATCGGTACAATGCGTGCTTCATTTTCTGATTAAGGTACGCGTTTCCCGTCGGGAAACCGTCTTGTTTATGGCAGTCATCTCACTTACCAACGCGCAGCTTGCATTCGGCCATGTGGCATTGCTCGATCGCGCGGAGTTTTCTCTTGATCCGGGCGAGCGCGTCGGACTGATCGGGCGAAACGGCACAGGCAAGTCGTCCTTGTTGAAAATCATTGCGGGCATATCCAGGCTGGATGATGGCCTGCTGGTGATGCAGCAGGGGCTGAAAATCGCCTATGTCGAGCAGGAGCCGCAGTTTCCGGCCGATTCAACGGTATTCGACGCGGTCGCCGCCGGCATGGGCGAGTTGCAGGCGCTGCTGGCGGAATACAACGCGCTGACCGGCCGGTTGGGCGGGAGCGACGACGAGGCGGTGATGGACCGTATGCATGGCATCCAGACCAAGCTGGATGCCGCCGACGCATGGAACCTGCCGAACCGTGTGGAAACTATCCTGGCACGCCTTAACCTCGACAAGGATGCGCTAATGGGCACACTGTCCGGCGGCACGCAGAAGCGTGTTGCGCTGGCTTGCGCGCTGGTGAGCGCGCCCGACGTCCTGCTGCTCGACGAGCCGACCAATCACCTCGACTTCACGTCCATCCTCTGGCTGGAAGGACTGCTGCGCGATTTCAAGGGAAGCATCCTGTTCATTACCCATGATCGCTCTTTTCTCGATAACGTGGCGACGCGCATCGTCGAACTCGATCGTGGCCGTTTGCTCTCGTTTCCCGGCAACTTCAGTGCCTACCAGGCCCGCAAGGCGGAACAGCTTGAGGTCGAGGCGATCGAGAATGCCAAGTTCGACAAATTCCTTGCGCAGGAAGAGGTGTGGATCCGCAAAGGCGTCGAGGCACGCCGCACACGCAACGAGGGGCGCGTCCGCCGGTTGGAGGAATTGCGCCGCCAGCGCAGCGCGCGACGGGATCAGCAGGGGCAGGTCAAGCTAGACGTCTCCGCGGGCGAACGCTCGGGAAAGATCGTTGCGGAACTGACAAATATCGAGAAGCGTTACGGCGACAAAGTCATCGTATGCGGATTTAGCGCAACGATCCTGCGCGGCGACAAGGTCGGGCTAATAGGGCCGAACGGGGCGGGCAAGACGACGCTGCTCAAGCTCATTCTCGGCGAAGAACAGCCTGATTCAGGCACCGTGAAGCAAGGCGCCCGATTGCAGATTGCCTACTTCGACCAGATGCGTGCGCAGTTGAATGAAGACGCAAGTCTTGCAGACACCATTTCCCCGGGTAGCGATTGGGTCGAGATCAACGGGCAGCGCAAGCACGTCATGACCTATCTGAGCGATTTCCTGTTCGCGCCGGAGCGCGCGCGTTCGCCAGTCAAGTCCCTGTCGGGAGGCGAGCGCAATCGTCTGCTGCTGGCTCGCCTGTTCGCCAAGCCGGCGAATGTACTGGTGCTGGACGAGCCGACCAACGACCTGGATATCGATACGCTCGAACTCCTGGAAGAACTCCTGGAAGACTATAGCGGCACGGTGTCCCTGGTCAGTCACGACCGCATGTTCCTCGACAATGTCGTCACGCAGGTGATCGTTGCGGAGGGTAATGGCATGTGGCGCGAATATATCGGCGGCTACAGCGACTGGGAGCGCGTGCGGGAAGCGACTGCGCCGGTCTCCGTCAAGCCTGCGCCGAAAGCCGATGGCAGGCCCGCCGCAAAGGATGCGCAGCCGGGATCGGCGAAGACAAAGAAGCTGAGCTACAAGGAGCAACGGGAACTGGAAAGCTTGCCGGGATTGATTGCCGCGCTCGAGAATGAGCAGAAAGCCATCTCGGAACAACTGGCGGACCCGGAGCTGTATCGTCAGCGCCCCGAGGAAGTGCAACGGTTGAATCAGAGATTTGCCGAAATCGATGCGCAACTGCTCGAGAGTCTCGAGCGATGGGAAGAGATCGAGGCGAAGGCGAAAGGTTGAATGCTCAGTTCGTCCGCCGACTGGCTTCCCGCAATTCGGGCAGCTTGCTGCGTAACAGTTCGGAGTCTGGCGCGTACGGCCGTTCTGCGAGGTAGGCTTCCAGGTCATCGAGCGCCGCTTGCGGACACTCCAGGTTGGCATAGGCCAGCCCGCGGTCGCGGCGTTCGGTGATTTCATCGGGAAGCAGGATCAGCAAGCGCTGCTGCACGCCGAGCACACGTTGCCACCGCATGTGTTCGACAAACAGCGTCTTGAGGTTGCGCAGCATGCGCACAAGGATCTCGCGCGGATGGGCGGCGTGCAGGTAATAGGAAAGCGGGATCGCCCCGGGATAGCTTTGCTGTTCGAAGTAGGGTTCGAGCCGCTCTTCCAGGTCCTCGCGCGACAGGCTGGCGCCATTGAATGGATCCAGCACGATGTCGCCGGACTGCACAGACAGTTTCATCAGGAAGTGGCCCGGAAATGAAATGCCCTTCATGTTCAGGCCGATCTGCTGCGCCAGCTCCATGTACAGCACCGCCAGCGAAACCGGAATGCCGCGGCGTGTGCGAATCACGCGATGCAAATAGCTGTTATCCGGGTCGTAATAGTCGTTGACGTTTCCGCCGAAGCCCAGTTCGCGGTAAAAGAAGTGATTCAGCATGCGCAGCTTTTGCACGCTGGAGGCGTCAGACGGAAGCCGTCGCTGCAATTTCGCCGCAAGCCTGTCGACTTCCACTTGTGTCTCTTCGAGATCAAGCTGCGGATCGACATCCTGCGCGATGGACACTGCCGCTTCGAACAGCGGGATGGAGTCGTCCTGTTGGACCAGCGACGCGAAGTAATCGAGAGATTTGATCACCATACATTAGCCATCATAAACCATCGTGCGACCAAATAAAGGTCGGGATGAAAAACGATGGCGGCTCAGGAGGTGACGCGCTTGAAGTCGCGGAAGCGGAACCCCATGGCAAGTAATGCGCCGAAGTATGTTACCCCGCATGCAAGCATGACCAGGCACAGGGCTCCCACCCGGTGCAGTGGTGTAGCGCGCATCGCCACCCAGTCGAACTGTCCGGCGGTCCAGAGCGCCACTCCCGCCAGCAGAAAGAGGGCGCCTGTCAGCTTCGCGAGAAAGATTCCCCAGCCATGTTGCGGCACATAGATACCGCGCTGCCGCAGCCCCCAAAACAGGAATCCGGCATTCAGGCACGCTCCGAGCCCGACCGATAGCGCAAGCCCGGCATGCGCGAACGTCGGCACGAACATCAGATTCATCAGTTGCGTGGCGACCAGAACGACAATGCCGATCTTCACCGGTGTCCTGATGTCCTGCTTCGCATAGAATCCCGGCGCCAGAATCTTGACTACGATCAAGCCGATCAATCCGACGCCATAGGCGACCAGGGCACGACTGGTCATGGTGACCGCCTGTGTGTCGAATTTGCCGTAATGGAACAGCGTCGTTGTCAAAGGTTCGGACAAGGTAGCAAGGCCTACTGCAGACGGCAGGGCGATCAGGAAGGTGAGTCGCAGGCCCCAGTCAAGCAGGGAAGAGTATTCCGCGTGATCGCTGTCCGCATGCGCCTTGGAGAGACTGGGCAGGAGAATCGTCCCGAGTGCGACGCCAAGCAGTGCCGTGGGGAATTCCATCAGGCGGTCTGCATAGGTGAGCCATGACACGCTGCCGCTGGCGAGATGAGAGGCGATATTGGTATTGATGATGATGCTGATCTGCGCGACCGAAACCGCGACGACTGCCGGCACCATCTGCCTTAGCACGCGTTGCACACCCGGATCCTTGAGCGCGAACTTTGGATTGAACCCGATGCGGGGAAGCATGCCGATCCGATACAGGGCCGGGACCTGCATGGCGACCTGCAGTATGCCACCCAGCACGACCGCGAATGCCAACGCATAGACTGGTTGCTCCAGGTGCGGTGCCAGGAGCAGGGAGGCACCGATGAAGGCAAAGTTCAGCAGCACCGGCGTGAATGCGGGGACCTGGAATTGACGCCAAGTGTTCAAGATGCCGCCCGAGAGCGCGACGAAGGCCATGAAACCGATGTAGGGAAACATGATGCGCGTCATGAGCACCGAACTTGCAAATGCGTCAGGGTCGGATTTCAGGCCGGTCGCGATGAAATAAACGACGACTGGAGAGGCAATTATCCCGATGATGCAGGTGACAACCAGCGCCAGGATCAATATTGTGGCAACATGATCGACGAGATCCTTGGTGGCGGCCTCGCCCTTCTTGTTCTTGTATTCGGCCAGGATGGGGACAAATGCCTGTGAAAAGGCTCCTTCCGCGAATAGCCGCCGCAACAGGTTGGGAATGCGAAATGCGACGTTGAATGCGTCGGTATAGGCTGAAGCGCCGAATGCGCGTGCGATGAGGAGTTCTCGCAGCAGACCTGTCATCCGTGACAGCATCGTCATGCCAGAGACGGTGGCAAGCGTTTTATGCAGATTCATGGTGCGCAATTATAGTGCCGGAGGCGAAGCGTCCGCGCGATAAATGGGGGTGTTTGTGTAACCTTTTATTGCGATTGCGAAACGCTACCTCCCCACTACACCAAGCTGACTTTCCGTTGGTCGCCGCGGTAAACCTGCCGTTGGCGCGCTCATTGCTCATTTCCCAAAAAAACGTTATAATCCGCAGCTTCACAGAATTCTGCATCGCAAACCGCGATCGCAATCCGATTTCGTCTTAGGAACTATTCATGGCAAATACCGCACAAGCGCGCAAACGTGCTCGTCAAGCAGTCAAGCAAAACGCACACAACTCCAGCCAGCGTTCGACGCTGCGCACGGCAATCAAGGCTGTCCGCAAAGCGATCGAAACCGGTGACAAGGCAGCTGCTGCGCAAGTATTCCAGGCTTCTGTTTCGACGATCGATCGTATCGCTGACAAGAAGATCATCCACAAGAACAAGGCCGCTCGCCACAAGAGCCGCCTGGCTGCGGCCCTGAAGGCGCTGGCCGCTTAAGAACTGTTCTGCTGACGGCAGACTGCCGTCAGAGCACTGGATAGTTGAAACCCCGTACAACTTGCGTTGTGCGGGGTTTTGTTGTTTCTGGTTTTGGAAGGCATATCTCGCCTGCATCTCGGCTATGTAAGAGATGCGTTCAAGGCCGGAGGCCTTGAACAGTGACCCTGGTTATCGGCTCCGCTTGGCGTCGTCGCCTAGCGAGGCAATCCATCAATCACGCTACCTGGCTTGATGTTTTTCTGCCTGAACCAGCCTCGGTTCATTTCCAATGCATAGCGGATCGGCCTTTTCGCGCAGTGCGGATTCGTCGTTTGCGGTTGCATGTCCTCAATGTTGACAATTTTCCCGCTTTCGTCGATGAATGCGACGGAAAGGGGAATCAAGGTATTTTTCATCCACATGCAAACGCCGGCTGGTGCTTCGAACAGGAATATCATTCCCTCATTGGGACCCAATTTTTCGCGATACATCAGGCCCTGCTGACGCTCCGCGTCTCTCGCGGCAACTTCCGCCCGGATGACATGGATGCCAGCATTCAACGAGATAATGGGAAATTTCGCCGGTTGCTGGCTCATGGCTGAAGGACTGGTGACCGCGAGCGTGGCGCCCAGCAGTACTGACGCGGAAAATAGAGACTTGGAGATCATCTGATGTTTGTTGGCGATAGAAGGGGCGTGGAAAGCTTAGCCCATAACAGTCGAAAACGCAGCATGTGAGATGCCACTGCGAGAATCAGGTCTTTAAAATAAAAAAGGCAGGACCAGCCTGCCTTTTTTACGCGAAAGCGAGAATTACTTGGATGCTTCAGCGGATGCGGCTGCAGCCTTCTTGGCCTTCTTTGCCTTCTTGGCTTTCTTTGCCTTGGGAGCGGGAGCGGAAGCAGCAGAAGCGGAGGCGGAAGCCGACGCAGGAGCGGGATCAGCGGCGAAAGCGGAAGCGGCGAACAGACCAGCAATCAAAGCGGCGATCAGGTTTTTCATTTTTGTCCCTTAAATTGGCATGTTGATAAAAACGGCGATTCTCACGAATCACTGTGAATAACGAAACGCAAAATTATCGGTTGACATGTTTTTCGGGGAAATTTTCAGAGGCAGGTCTGCAGGGGGCGCATGAGCCTACAGACATTCGTATTTAGAATGAATCTGGTGCGGCGCGCTTGTGCCTCGGCCTGAAAGATTCCAGTTCCACTGCTGAAACCTCGCGCCATTCTCCCGGCCACAAGGGGTGCGTTGCGAGTGAAAACGGACCAATGGCGATCCTGACAAGCCGCAGCGTGGGAAGACCGACAGCTGCCGTCATGCGTCGTACCTGGCGATTTTTCCCCTCTGACAGGGTGATCGCCAGCCAGCTTGTCGGCTTGTTTTCCCGTTGCCGGATCGGAGAGGTGCGTTCCCACAGCCATTCCGGCGATTCGATCCGGGTCGCCTCGCAGGGTTGAGTCACGAAATCACCCAGATCCAGCGGGCCTTGCAATCTCTTCATCGCATTCGCATCGGGTATTCCGTCTACCTGGGCGATATAAGTCTTCGGCTGCTTGCTATCAGGATGGCTGATCCGATGCTGAAGTTTTCCATCGTCGGTCAGCAGAAGCAGGCCCTCGCTGTCGGCGTCAAGCCTTCCTGCCGGATAGATTCCCGGAATATCCAGGTAATCGGCAAGCGTCTGCCTGGCGGGGTGAGGCGAAAACTGGCACATCACCTGGAATGGCTTGTTGAAGAGAATGAGTGACATGCGCTTGGTCGAGCAGGGAAATGGCGGAGGCGTATTTTACGCTTTGTGCGTCCATGTCCGAGGAACTAATCTTTATCCCAATCCCTCCACCACCGATTAACGGGCATGATGAATCCACGTCTCACGACGAGCCACGGGAGAAGGCAATCGGATCGCGCCCCTGATTAAAATATTGCCGTTTGAAAAGGTATGGCATCCAGTAAAATACTAGTGCATAATACGAAACGCTGTCTTATGTCTTATATAAGACTGAGATTCGACTTTAAAACAAAAATTTAAAGTACAACCGCCTTCAATTCCTCCTCAACCCCCGGAGCCTACGATGTATCAACATATCAAAGTGCCTGCCGACGGCAAGAAGATCACCGTCAATGCCGATTTCTCGTTGAATGTCCCCGATAACCCGATCATCCCCTATCTGGAAGGCGATGGAACCGGTGTGGACATCTCCCCGGTCATGATCAAGGTGGTTGACGCGGCCGTTGCGAAGGCGTACGGCGGCAAGCGCAAGATCAGCTGGATGGAAATTTTTGCCGGCGAGAAGTCGACCAAGGTCTATGGCCCGGACGTGTGGCTGCCGGAAGAGACACTTCAAGCATTGAAGGAATATGTCGTCTCGATCAAGGGCCCGTTGACGACACCAGTCGGCGGCGGTATCCGATCCCTGAACGTTGCGCTGCGCCAGGAACTCGACCTGTATGTCTGTCTGCGTCCGGTGCGGTACTTCAAGGGCGTCCCTTCCCCGGTGCGTGAACCTGAGAAGACCGATATGGTGATCTTCCGCGAAAACTCCGAAGACATTTACGCCGGTATCGAGTGGCAGGAAGGCACCGACGGCGCCAAGAAGGTGATCGACTTCCTGATCAAGGAAATGGGCGTGAAGAAGATCCGCTTCCCGGGTTCCTCCGGCATCGGCATCAAGCCGGTTTCCCGCGAAGGTACCGAGCGCCTCGTCCGCAAGGCAATCCAGTACGCCATCGACAACGACAAGCCGTCCGTGACGATCGTCCACAAGGGCAACATCATGAAATACACGGAAGGTGGCTTCCGTGATTGGGCATATGCGCTGGCACAGCACGAATTCGGTGCCCAGCTGATCGACGGTGGCCCGTGGTGCAAGTTCAAGAATCCGAAGACCGGCAAAGAAATCACGATCAAGGATTCCATCGCGGACGCATTCCTGCAACAGATCCTGCTCCGTCCGGCGGAGTACAGCGTGATTGCCACGCTGAACCTGAACGGTGACTATATCTCCGACGCACTTGCGGCGCAGGTTGGCGGCATCGGCATTGCTCCGGGTGCCAACTTGTCCGACTCCGTCGCCATGTTCGAGGCGACCCACGGCACCGCCCCGAAGTATGCAGGCAAGGACTACGTGAACCCAGGTTCCTTGATCCTGTCTGCGGAAATGATGTTGCGCCACATGGGCTGGGTCGAGGCAGCCGATCTGATCATCGCGTCGATGGAGAAGTCGATTACGTCGAAGAAGGTTACCTATGACTTCGCACGCTTGATGGAGGGCGCAACGCAGGTTTCGTGCTCAGGCTTCGGCGAGGTCATGATCTCGCAAATGTAATCCGTTCGAGGCGCGATGAAATGGCCGGAGCGATCCGGCCATTTTTGTTTGTGCTATCTGATCTGCGTCTGCTCGAGCGCGAAACGTATCAGGTCTGCCTGGCCTTCGATGCCGAGCTTGCGCTTGATGTTGAGCCGATGCGTTTCGACCGTACGCACGCTCAGGTTCATTTCGCGCGCGATATGCTTGTTCGACTTTCCCGTGGCGATGCATTTCAGAACTTCTCGCTCGCGTGGAGTCAGCAGCAGCGCCGGCGGCACGGGACGGGCCAGTTGTTTCGCCAGCCCGGCGCTATAGTAGATGCCGCCGGACATGACCGTATCGATCGCAGTAATGATGTCGAGTGCCGGCGCGTCCTTCAACACATAGCCACGAGCTCCTGCCTGGATTGCTTGCATCACGTATTCCGCCTTGTCGTGCATGCTCAGCATTAGCACCGCAATTTCCGGATATAGCGTATTGAGTCGGCCGGTCAACTCGATGCCATTCATTCCCGAAAGATTAATGTCCATCAACGCGATGTCGATCGTCTGCGTCGCAGCATGATGCAATGCTTCATTCGCATCGCCGGCCTCCGCCACGATCGTGAAATGCGGAATCGTTTCGAGGCGGGCGCGCAGGCCATCGCGTACCAGGGGATGGTCGTCGACTAACAGGATGTGGACATACGGTTGGCTGCTCATTTTCACTCACACTCTCCGCAAGCTTGCGGTTACTCGGGTACCATCGGCCGACGAAGCCAGTCTCAGCGTGCCGCCGACCGCGTCCACCCGTTCATGCATGTTACGCAGGCCGATGCCGCGCTTCGGGTGCTGCGCAATGCCTGCCACGTCAAAGCCAATGCCGTCATCGGAAATGGTCAGCGTCACCTCGCTCTTGTTGCCGGCGAGACGGACGTCCACGTTCCTTGCGTTCGCATGGCGCTTGATGTTGGTCAGCGCTTCCTGCGCAATGCGGAAAAGCACAGTGTTCGACACGTCCCCCAGTCCGTCAACCAGGCCGTCGGCCGTGAACCGCGTCGCGATGGATGTATGCTCGCTGAATTCCTCGACAAGGTGATCGAGGGCGGCGGCAAGGCCGAGGTCATCGAGCAGGGCAGGCCGCAGGTCATGCGAAATGCGCCGGACTTCGCCCAGCACATCATTGAGTTGACCGGCCGCCCGATCGAAGGACGCACGGGCAGGTTCTCGCTGGCCCGAATTGGCAATCAGCTTCGCAATGCCGGACTCGATCTGCAACTTGATGGATACCAGCCACTGACTGATCCCGTCATGCAAGTCGCGCGACAGACGAGCGCGCTCCTCCTCCTGCGAGCGCACAACGCGTTGTGCGAGCGCCCGCAGCTTGGCGTCCGCGACACGATTTTCACTGATGTTCAAGGCAAGGCCCGAGAGTCCGATGATCAGGGCACTGGCGATCGCGATGCCGGTGATCCACAACATTGTGTTATTGATGTTTCCCGAAATCTGCGTATCGATCTTGGCGAGGGCGGCATCGACATCGTCAAGATAGAGGCCCGTTCCCAGCATCCAGCCCCAGCGTTCGAGTTCGACCACGTATCCCAGTTTGGGAGACATCTTGCCGGATGATGGCTTCTCCCACTGATATCGCACGAATCCGCCGCCGGCCTTCGCCTGCGCAATCAGGCGTTGTATCGTCGGACTTCCGCTCGGATCCCGAAGATCCCAGAGATTTCTTCCGACCAATTCGGGCTTGCGCGGATGCATGAGGTTGCGGCCATGAAGATCGTAGAGGAAGAAATAGCCGTCGTCGCCGTAGTCGAGCGTTGCTAGAATCGCCTTCGCTTCGTTCAGAGTCGCTTCGTCGTGCCGGTCCGACTGGTAAAGGTGCTCGATCGAGCGGGTCGCCAGTACCACGAAATGCTTGAGCTCCGCCTCTTTGCTGGCGAGGTATGCGGCCTCGACGGACGCGCGCTGCTGCTTCGCCAGCACTTCCGCCTGGTAACGGACGGCGAGGGCGATGGCGATCAACGCGACAATGAGAGGGGTAATCGCGAGCAGGAGAATTTTTTGCCGGAGTTTCATGGGGCATTACTTTACAGCGATTTTTACCTTTAACACATAGGCGGCGATCGGGGTTTCCCGAATGTCATTAGTGCAGATCGCATGTAAAAAAAGGCAGGAGGTAATACCATGAAGTTTTGGCAATGCTCGGATGCCTTGAGCAGGAGCGAAAAAAAACCCCGCCAATGCGGGGTTTTTGGTGCTCTTGCTAATCGATGTGATTAGGGCGATTGAATATTGGAAGCTTGCTTGCCTTTCGGGCCTTGCGTGACTTCGAATTGCACTTTTTGACCTTCTTTCAGGGTCTTAAAGCCTTGCATCTGAATTGCGGAAAAGTGGGCGAACAAATCTTCACCGCCGTCATCCGGAGTGATAAATCCGAAGCCTTTGGAATCGTTGAACCACTTGACGGTACCTGTTGCCATAAAAGCGTCTTTCATTAATAGCTAATCACACGAGCCGTATAAGCAAGAAGCCTCGCGTCACGCTGCCGCCCCCTCCTAAAACCTGCTCACTTCTATTGACAATACCATAATGCTGTCATTGTCAATAATTACCATTGTTCCTGCAAAAATTATAAAAGTCAAGGCGGTTTTCTGGTCGTTTTTGACATATTACAAGGAAATTACAGCTCGATCTTCTTGAATTCGGGATGTGAAGCATCATCTGCGAATGAGACCGAAAAAGCGTAATATCAATATCTAGTTGGAACACCCCTCACTTTTGCGATTTCGGCATAGTTGAACCTATTAAAATAGATGTATGGCAACTCAGCATGAAAACGGTACGGTACTTGCTAGGCAAGAGCAGAAGCTCAAGCCGCCGCCGATGTATCAGGTTCTGCTCCTGAACGACGACTACACGCCGATGGAATTTGTCGTTGCGATCATTCAGGAGTACTTTAACAAGGACCGTGAGACCGCGACGCAGATCATGCTCAAGGTTCATCGTGATGGAAAAGGTATGTGTGGCGTCTATCCTAAAGACATAGCATCCACTAAAGTAGAATTGGTTTTAACCCACGCTCGAAAAGCAGGGCATCCCCTGCAATGCGTGATGGAGGAAGCATGATTGCGCAGGAACTTGAAGTTAGTTTGCACATGGCTTTTGTCGAAGCCCGCCAGGCTCGTCATGAGTTCATCACAGTCGAGCATCTTTTGCTCGCGCTGCTCGACAATCCGTCAGCAGCCGAAGTGCTGCGCGCATGCGCAGTCAATATCGAGGATCTGCGCAAGACGCTGACGAATTTCATCAGTGATAATACGCCGACCGTCCCCGGGACAAGTGAGGTTGATACACAACCGACGCTTGGATTCCAGCGTGTGATCCAGCGTGCGATCATGCACGTACAGTCCGCATCGAATGGAAAGAAAGAAGTTACCGGTGCCAATGTCCTTGTCGCGATTTTTGGTGAAAAGGATTCACACGCCGTGTATTACCTGCATCAGCAGGGTGTTACCCGGCTCGACGTGGTGAACTTCATCTCGCACGGTGTTCGCAAGGATCAGCAGATCGATTCGCAGAAGACCTCCGAGGGAGCCGAGGAGGCTCAGGCGGAAGGCCAGCAGAAGGAGAGCCCGCTTGATCAGTTCACGCAAAACCTGAACAAGCTGGCTGCAGAAGGCAAGATTGACCCGCTGATCGGTCGCGAAGCCGAGGTCGAGCGGGTGATTCAGACCTTGTGCCGCCGTCGCAAGAACAACCCGTTGCTGGTTGGTGAGGCAGGTGTCGGCAAGACAGCAATTGCCGAAGGATTGGCATGGCGCGTGACGCAGGGCGATGTACCGGAGGTACTGCAGAACGCCGTCGTCTATTCCCTCGACATGGGAGCGCTTCTGGCCGGAACCAAATATCGCGGTGACTTTGAGCAACGCCTGAAGGCGGTACTGAAGCAGTTGC
>JAKACN010000104.1 GCA_021821365.1 Pseudomonadota bacterium
GACGCAGCAGTGGATGCCACGGCGCCTGTCGTCGCGAGCAAACGTCCAAACCAACCGCCAACCGATCCGCACATCCGATTTTCACTCCTGCGCCATCGCGCGCTGTCCGTCGGGCCGCGGTTGCCGGGAAGCGTTGGGCGGCCAATTCTGGGCTAAATATAACACCATTTGATTATATGCGGATGCAGGAATGTATGCTTAAATACTGCCATACAATATTTGTGGGGGCGCAAGGAATGGCCGCATTTTCCGGTGCTGAGACGCCCATGGTGCGGCGTTGTCCGGCAAGGCGTCTGCGCGGCGGAGGGCTTCGAGAGCAAGCCATCGAAAACCGAATTGCGTTTAATGATGCAGCCAAGCCTATAGCTGTCGCTATGGACGCCGACCGTATCGCCAAACGATTCCGGCTTTTCGCCGGTGCGGGCCGAAGCCCCGCCGCACAGAATCCCGCCCATGCGAAAAGAACAGAAGACGTGATTGCACGCGGGACTCCCGGCGTCGGGAACGGGAACAAGAGGACAGAACCATGACTCTGGCTGGTCTGATGGAATTGATTGGCGAAGGCGAGGTACTCGCCCTTGGCGGATTGACAATCGGTTTGCTGTTCGGCATCTGCGCGCAACGCTCGCGCTTCTGCCTGCGCTCCGCGGTCATCGAAACCTGCCATGGTCAGCTCGGCAACAAGCTGGCGGTATGGCTGCTGGCATTCTCCGGCGCCATCATCCTCACGCAGGGATTCATCCTCTCCGGCATGCTTGACGTCAGCAATGCACGCCAGCTCGCGGCACGCGGCACGCTGTCAGGTGCGCTGATCGGCGGCCTGCTGTTCGGAACCGGCATGATCCTCGCGCGCGGCTGTTCCAGCCGCCTGCTGATCCTCGCCGGCACCGGCAACCTGCGCTCGCTCCTGTCGGGGCTGATTTTCGCGGTCGTCGCGCAAGCCTCCCTGGCCGGCATCCTGTCCCCCCTGCGTCTCGCTATCAGCAGCTGGTGGACCATCGACGGCGGCACCGCCCGCAATCTGCTCGACACGTTTCACCTGGGGAACGGGAGCGGCGTCGTATTCGGCCTGATCTGGCTGGTTGGCGGCGTGTTCTTCGCGATCCGCAGCCGGATCGGCCTGTCCGCGATGCTGACCGGCTTCGGCGTCGGCGCCATGGTCGCTGCCGCCTGGCTGTTCACCTATCTGATCGCATCGGAAGCCTTCGAGGTGACGCAGGTGAAAAGCCTGAGCTTTACCGGGCCGGCCGCGGACATGTTGATGCTGGTATTGTCCCCGCCGGGCCATCCCTGGAATTTCGACATCGGGCTCGTGCCCGGGGTCTTCATCGGCTCCTTCCTTTCGGCGCGCTTTGCCGGCGAACTGAAGCTGGAAGGTTTCAAGGATGGCCTGAGCATGCGCCGCTACATCGTCGGCGCGGTACTGATGGGATTCGGCGGCACGCTGGCCGGCGGTTGCGCGGTTGGTGCGGGCGTATCCGGCGCGGCGGTATTCGCGCTGACCGCCTGGGTTACGCTGTGCGGCATGTGGATCGCCGCCGGACTGACGGATTACCTGATCGACCGCCGTCCGCTTGCAGCGTAAGCGAATTCACTCTTCTCCGGCGCCCCTGAAGCAGCGTATCGCGGCATCCACCATGCCCTCGATACTCCCGGTGCCCGCGTACTGCTCGCGCAGCAGGCTGGCGTCATTGCCGGCGTGCGCTACCTGGCGGAGATGCTCCAGTGCCTGCGTGCCGCCGAGCCTCGCCGCATAGGGCTCGACCTGGCACAAGGTGGCGAGGATGTCCTCGCGCACCGACAGCGATTCATGGCTTTTTGGATGCACGATGGTGCCGTCGAGGCCAAAGCGGCAGGCCTGGAAACGGTTGTAGTTGTACACGAGGTAGTCGTCCTCTGCCGGCGCCGGCTCCTCGCCTTCCAGCAGGTACGCGCACAGGGCCTGCAGATAGCCGGCCAGCGCCGCCGCCCTCTCCACCGTGAGCGGCGTATCGCAGACACGCAGCTCGATCGTGCCGTACTCGGGCTTGGGGCGGATATCCCAGTAGAAGTCCTTCATGCTCTTGACGATGCCGGTGTTCTCCATCCGCGTGAAATAGTCGCGCTGGAAATCGTCCCACTTCAGCAGGAAAGGCGCCCGTCCGCTCAAGGGAAACGCGAAGACGGAATTCAGGCGCGCGGAATTGAACAGCGTGTCGCTACCCTGGAAATATGGCGACGATGCCGACAAGGCGATGAAGTGCGGCACGTAGCGGTTCAGCGAATGCAGCAGGAACAGCGCGTCGTCGCCCGATTCGCAGCCGATGTGGACGTGCTGGCCGAACACCGTGAACTGCTTGGCAAGATAGCCGTACAGCGACGAAACCTGCTTGAAGCGCGGTTTCGAGAAGATCTTGCGCTCCGACCATTTCTGGAACGGATGGGTGCCTCCGCCGCATACGCCGACGTTGAGCATGTCCCCCGCGCGCACCAGCGTGTCGCGGATGCTGCGCAACTGGTCCAGCAGCTCGCCATGCCGCGTATGCACATTGGTGTTGATCTCGATCATGCTCTCCGTGATCTCGGGCGTGACGTTGCCGGGAAACGGCTTGCGTCCCAGCAGGTCGAGCATGTCGGGGCTGGCGGCCGTCAGGTCGAAGTCGCTCAGACTGACGAGTTGCAGTTCCAGTTCGACGCCCAGCGTCAGCGGATCGGACTGCTTGAATTCTTCCAGAGGCATGCCTATTCCTCCTGCGTATCCGGTGTCTCGTTCGCCCAGATCAGGGCGCGTTGCGTGATGATCGGGCCGATCACTTCCAGCAGCAATGCCATCGCGGCCACCGGCACCAGGCTGTCCACCAGGTCCACTCCCATGCGCCGCGTCTGTTCCAGCATCAGGATCACGAAGACCGAAAGCGGCGCCAGCGCCAATCCGGTGAGAGCGCCCTTGCGCCACGAGACGCCGCTCACACGCGCAAAGACGGCCACGCCGAGCACCTTGGCGACAAACCGCGCGGCCACAAGCGCCAACGCCAGCGGGAGGCCGTAGGTCACACGGCTCCACCCCAGCGTCGCGGCGACGAAGAAGAACAGCACCACGCTGAGCAGGTCGCCCATCACCCCGAAGTTGCGCTGCGTCTTGTTGAGCGTGACGCGCCGGTGCCGCGCCACCAGTCCGAAAGTCAGCGCCGCCAGCACCGGCGAGAATTTGAACGCATGGGTCACGGACACCAGCAGGATGACGGCGATGGCGAATGCGAGCGTGGCGTCGCGCGAGAGATTGCCGAGCCGCCGCAGCAGGCCGGGCACTGCCAGCCCGAGCAGCGCGCCAAGGCCGGCCGAGACGGCAAGTACGACGAGACTGTTCCACGCCGCGCTCAACAGGCTGCCCGATGTCTGGAACACGCCGATGCCGACGATGACCTTGAAGGTGAACACCGCAAGCACGCAGTTCAGTGCGGACAGATGCAATGCGCGTTCCGTCACCTGGCCCGAACTGCGCTGCTCGTTGATCACGCGCAGCATGCCCGCCGGCGATGTCGCCATCGTAAGCGATCCGAGGAGCAGCGCCGGCAGCGTCGGCGTGCCGAACAACTGCGCCACGACATACACGACAACAAACGTGGCAGTCGCTTCGGCTACGCCCATGACTGCAATCCATGGATTGGCGCGCAACCAGTGCAAGTTGATACGGTACCCCATCTCGAACAGCATCAGGCCGAAGGCAATGTTTGCCAGCAGCATGAAGGTGTCGGTGGTGGACTGCGGCAACACTTCCATCAGCAGCGCACCGAAGGCGAACCCCATCAGCCCGTAGATGCTGATGCGGGGCAATCCCGTGAGCCGATAGCCGAACTCGCCGGCCAGCCACGCGACGGCGATGGCGAACGGCCAGGCAAGCTGGTAGGCCGTGGGAATCAAATCCGGCATAACCGTTATCTCCCAAAATCTTCGAACATCCTGGACACTGAATGAGGCCCGGTCCAGGGCTACCCTTCCTGCAATCGCTGGATCAGCATGTCAAGCAGCTGTGCCAATTCCAACCTGTGCGCAAGGCAGAATTCCGCCTTGCCGGGACCATCGACGCGGACCGTCAACCACTGGTCCGCGCGCAACCTTGCCGCTTCCTCATCCGATACCTCATCGCAGACATACAGCGCGCTTACTGCGCCGCAGGTCGCGCGCAAGCGCTCCAGCATGTCTCCCTTTCCCGGCACTTCGCCAGGCAGGAGGTTCAGCGCATACTTCCCGGCGACGACCCGGGGGGGCGGTTGCAGGCCGCCGAAAATCTTCATCAAGCGCGGTTCGAGATCGTTGTCGCTGCACGCCGTGCGGCAATGCACGGCCAGCGAGCAGCCCCGGTTTTCAATGCGTATTCCCGGGCCGATGAGCGCACACTCCTGGAGCTGCTTTTCCCATTCCTCGCACAACGCATGATACCTCCCGGATTCGCGCTCAAAGTCCGGATGCCCTTCCATACCATGATTCCCGACGACAAACTCCGGCATGAAATCGACGCGCATGGCGATGTCCTCGACAGACCGGGGGGAAACAACCGCCACGCGGCTGAGTTCGGACAGCGTCATCAATCGTCGCAGGATCACCGGCGGAATGCCCGCCCGGTCCGGATCCTTCACCACCGGAGCGAGGACGCCGTCGAAGTCGAACGCACATAACATGCCGCGCCGGACGATTTTATCGAGGCGCGCGGCGCCACGCGCAAACAAGGGTAATGACATGTCTCAACAGGATGATGCCGGCGCGCTGTCGGGATTGCCCGGGCGATTGACCATGCGCCGGCGGCATCGGTAAAAGTTCGTTGACGAAAACACGGGCCGCCACAGAACGCTGCCGCGCATTCGAAGGAAGCGCCGCGTCAGGAACGCTCCCGCCCGTTGACGGTATCTGCCGCTGCCAGCCCTCTCTCCCTGTTCCTGGCGTGGATGAGGTTGCTGATGTCGACGAGGTGCTGCGGATAACTTTCGGCCAACCGGTCGATCATCCGCCGCAGGCCCTCGCAAGACGGCGCATAGGAAATGCTCGGCGGATTTTCATCATCCATCGCAAGCACGCCGGCTGCATGCAAATCAAGCAGCAACGCGCGCGCCGCTGCTTCGTTCAGATACAGTTCTGCCGCTGGCCCGGACATTTCATCAGGACGCGGAGTGATGGCGCGCGAGTTGCAAGCCAGTTTGCGTTTCCGCGCCAAGCCAATAGCGGGGCTATTGGCGCGAAGCGGAGATGCAAACTGGCCGCAAATCGCCCGCCAGCACCCGCGTACTGATGAAATATCCGGGCTGAATGCCCGCCGTCCCAGGTGCGTCCCGTGTCCCTGCGCAACAGCAGCATCGCTTCCAGGAATGGAACGGATGGAATGTCGGCAAGGATGAAACGCCTGAGTTCGTCGGGGATGCATTCCCGATTCATGATTTCTCTCGTACTCGATTCATGCGTGCGGCAGGAAGGCCGCAGTTCACAGGCCACGTCATCGGGTTCGCGCGAAAAATACCCCCCCGGTCAAGGGGGGGTGAAGAAAAGGCCGGTAATTACCTTTTCACTGCTGTAACTCATTCATCAACGGAGGCGACATGCATCAGTGTTCGATACCTGTCAGCCAAACTTCCGCTGCAGGGAAAATGACAGCCCGTCAGAAAAATCGCGCGGGCCCGAGGGGATCAAGGCGAACTTCATTGTTGCCATGATGCATGACAAAACTTAGGAGAAACTTAAAACCGGCAAAAAAGGCACATTCTCCGGGCGCGCATGGACCACTCCCGGCGTGCGTGCCCGCGCTGTCATCGCATCGCCGACAATCGATCCCGCCCTGGTCTGACAAGCGGTCGTGCCATGCGCCGCCAACTGCGCAATCAGGCCGCTGCCGCCGGAGCGGGGATCGATGGCGCTGCGGCCTCAAGCGGAAAAGTCACCGTCACCAGGAGTCCGCCCAGAGCGGATGATCCGAGTTCCACCTCGGCTCCATGCCGCTCCGCAATCGTTTTCACGATGGCCAGTCCAAGCCCGCTGCCGTTCGGCGAGGTGCCGGGAACACGATAAAAGCGATCGAATACACGCTCCCGGTTTTCCGCGATGATGCCCGCACCCGAATCCTCGACCAACAGGCGCGCCGTCGAACCATCGAGTGCCAGACCGACCCGGACCTGCCCGTGTTCCGGCGTATAGCGGACCGCGTTGTCAAGCAGGTTGCGCACGAGTATGCGCAGTCCTTCGGCGTCGCCGCGGATTTCCGCTTCCGCGAACTCTCCGTAGCCCACATCGATATGCCGCGATTGTGCAAACGGCGCGACATCGTTGGCTGCGAGCGCCACGCAACTGTTCAGAGACACGACCTCCGGCTCTTCCGCTTCTGCCGACGGGTCCTGCCGTGCCAGCACCAGCAACTGCTCGACCAGCCGTGAAGCGCGGTCGACTCCGCCAAGCAGGCGGCCGATGCCCTGGTTGCGGGCCGTCTCGTCCTTGGCGCGCGCGAGCGTCTGCACCTGCAGCTTGAGCGCCGTGAGCGGCGAGCGCAACTCATGGGCCGCATCGGCAACGAAGCGCTGCTGCGAATGCAGCGCCCACGCCATCCGCGCCAGCAACGAATTGAGTTCCGCCACCAGCAGCGAGACTTCCTTGGGCACGCCCTTGTCGGAAACGGGCGCAAGTTCGCCGGCATGGCGATTGGCAAGATCCTGCCCGATGCGATTCAATGGCTCCAGCGCCGAAGTCACGACCCACCACGCCGCCACGAACAGCAGCAGCGACACCGGCAACACCGGCCACACCGAATGCCACGCCAGCGAAATCGCGCGGTCGCGCCGCGAATCCATTTTCTGCGCCACCTGGATCACTCTCGTCTCCCGATGCACGGCATAAATACGCCAGTCGCCATTGTCGAGCGTGACTGTTGAATAGCCGAGCGAACCGCGCTCCGGCAGACTGCGGTATGCGCGCGACTGATAGACGCGCACGCCGTCGTCGGTCCAGATCTGGATGACGAAATCGAAGTCATTGTCATCGGACGGCGCCTTGTACCAGTCCGATTGCTGCACGGCGCTGTCCTGCAGCGCCAGCGCCATCTGTTCCATGTGGTAGTCGAAAAGGCTGTTTGCCTTCTGCATGGCTTCGCGGAAGGAAGCGGCGAACTGCACTCCCGCCGCGATCATGATCGCGGCACCCAGCAACAGGATCAAGCGTATGCGTAGCGATTGCATCAGAGTTTTTCGACCATGTAGCCGAGGCCGCGGACGTTGATGATGAATTGCTGGCCAAGCTTCTTGCGCAAGCCGTGGATGTAGACCTCCACGGCGTTGCTCTCCACCTCGCCGGACCATCCGTAGAGGCGCTCCTCCAGCTGGGCGCGCGAAAAGATGGCGCCGGGACGCGCCACCAGCGTATCAAGGATCGCCCATTCGCGCGAAGAAAGAACGACCTGCCTGTCGGCCACCAGTACCTGGCGGGTCGCCGGATTGATGGCGACGTCGCCTTTGCGGTAGTGCGGATCGCCGCCGCCCCGCGCGCGCCGGACCAGTGCGTGCAGGCGCGCAATCAGTTCCTCCAGGTCGAATGGCTTGACGAGATAGTCGTCCGCCCCGGTATTGAGCCCTTGCACACGTTGCTCCAGCGTGTCGCGCGCGGTGACCACGAGAACCGGGATGGAACTGCCCTTTGCGCGCAGCCCGCGCAATACGTCGATGCCGTCTTTCTGCGGCAGCCCGAGGTCAAGCAGCAAGGCATCATAGGCATAGGCGGCAAGCGCGGTTTCGGCGGCCGCCCCGTCCTTCACCCAATCGACGGCAATCCCATCGCCGTCCAGCGCGATCTGGACGTTCTCGCCAATCATCACATCGTCTTCAACAAGGAGCACTTTCATCGACGGTCCGCATGCATGGAAAAAACATTGTCCCTTCGAGAGGGCTGATGGATTGTAGGCGCGCACGGCGGGGAGCCGCAAGGTTTGCGCTGCACGGAGCGGCTCGACTGGCCGCCGGCAGACCTCCGCGCTGAGGTTCTTCGATATCGGCATTGCATCGAAAAGGCGCCCGGTGGCATCGTTCATGCTCGCCCGTGCCGGCATCTTGCAAGCGCAGAAACAAGAAAGCCCGCGCCTTCCGGGCGCGGGCTTGCTCAATTGTCTCTCCCACCTTCTCCGAGATGGATTTTTTACACTGCGGGTGGATTCTGCACCCTTTTCCCGATTTTGAAAAGCATCTTTTGATCTGCGCGAAATGAAAATCCGGCATTGATTCCACAGGGCAAAATCAGGCCGCAAGCCGCACGGACTCGAGGGTTGCGGCAGATCGGGCCGGTTTAAGCGTAGCCTAAGTTTACTGTGCCAAGATTTCCTCGCGCCACTTAACGCCCGTTCGGCACACCCAAGCCGACGCAGTGCAAATTTGCGTATTTCCGATTTTCAAGGGAGACAAGCCATGCCTGAAAAAGCCGCCACGTCCTACACCGCCCGCTCGATTGCCCCCTCTTCCGGCAAGGCTGGAAGCGGCGCGCATCGGGCGCTTCGCCCGCAAGGCCGCAGCCTCGACAAGCTTCAGCGCGCGGAACAGGAAAGGCTGGATCGCTACGGCCGGTTCGGACGCCGATAAAGGGAAAACCCGGATCAGGCTCGCGGGGTCCGGCGCCTCGCGTTGCCGAGTCGGCATCGTGACTTTTCAATTCCGCAATTCTTCGCTTCCCCCCCGCTCTTCCCACGGCGGATGCTTGATCAGCAGCAGGCGGCGGCCTTTCCACACGCCGCCTTGATCGAATCGACCATTCCGGCTCGAACCGCTTTCAGCGCTTCGGGCGCGCACTACACTTCACACATTTAGGCCGCCATACCGGGCCCCTACCTGGCTCGCTTTATGCGCGGCTGGGACATATCGAAGTCTTGTGCATTCTGGAGGTCGTCATGGAACTTCGCACGCAATCCCATCGCTGGGAGTCACGCGCGCCGGATTGGCTCGCAGCCGGTGTTTCCGGCTTTGCCGCTGGCGCCATCCTGATGGTGGTGGAACTGCTCTGGTCGACTATCCGGGTCGGCGGCAATCCCTGGGCCACGTCGCACATGATCGCTGCGATCGTGCTCGGGCGGGACGCGCTGCAATCGGCCGGCTTCCAGGTCGGCATCGTGGCCACTGCACTGGCGATCCACTATCTGCTGGGCATCGTTCTCGGCCTGCTCCTTGGCGCGATCATCGCACCGTTCCGGTTCGACTCCAGCATGGGTCTATCCCTGCTGGTCGGCGCGGTATTCGGCCTCGCGATCTATCTGATCAACTTTTACGGGCTGGAACGTTTCTTCCCGTGGTTCGCTAACATGCGTGGCTGGCCGGCCGTGCTTGCACACCTGATATTCGGCATGGCCGCAGCAGCAATTTACGACAAGCTCGAACGCCCGCCTCATGCCGCCTGAAAAAATCGCGGGCTGTCAAACTTACATGCTGACAGCTTCCGATTTTGGAATTTCGACAATCCGGAATGGCGGACGGTCCGGATAGGTGCGCTGCAGGAGCGGCTTTGCCACGTTGTAGACCGGAATGTTGTTCGCCGTCTTTCCCTCTGTCTGCCCACGGTGGGCATGACCGTGGAAGACGGCCTGCACCGGATATCTGATCAGGGGTTCTTCAAGCCGGCTGGTGCCGAGGAAGGGAAAGATTTCGATCGGCTCGCCTTCCACGGTTGCCAGGATCGGCGAGTAGTGCAGCACGCCGATGCGCTGGCTGGTGCGAAGCTTCGCCAGCGAGGATTCGAACTTCAGCGCTTCCTGGATCGCCTCGTTGACGAAATGCTTGATCGTGGTCTCGCCCCACGGACCGAGTGCGCGCCGTCCGTAACCGCCTGCGAACCCCTTGACGCCGGCGAAGCCGATACCGTGGATCTCGCAGGCCTCGCCATCGAGCACATGTACGCCGGCGCTCATGAGGATGCGGCGCACCTCGTCCTGCTGGCCGGATTCGAAATCATGGTTGCCGAGCACCGCCACCGCCGGGATGCGTGCGACCGACAATCCTTCCGCCAGCACGTGCGCCTCTTCGGGCAAACCATAGTCCGTCAGGTCGCCGCACAAGAGAAGGATGTCGGCGCTTTCCGCCGCCTGCGCAAAGAGCCCGCGCAGTTCGCTCCCGGATGCCTTGGTGCAATGAAGATCGCCGACAGCCGCCAGGCGAATCGATTCCTGAGACATCACCATGCGCTCCTATTTGCTGTTTGTCCTTCGAGTCGCGAACAGCCCGGAAGTGCAAATCTTGTACCGGGCATTTCCCTGTCCCGATGGCATGTCTCTTGCACACGATGGAAGGAACGTCACCATTTCGCCGGGACTCCGTTTCCACACTCGCCTGGACGATCCGCATGCAAGCTTCCACATCGACGCCGGCAACCCATGCCGCCGAACATGGCACGGCGATGTTCTACAGACATGTCCTCAACGCATTGAATGCATCGGGTATTCCCTTTCTCGTTGGAGGCGCCTACGCATTTCACCACTACACCGGGATCGTGCGCGACACCAAGGACCTCGACCTGTTCATCCGCCGCGGCGATTTCCAGGCGATCAGCACTGCGCTGATGGCCATGGGCTACAAGACCGAGCTGACGTATCCGCACTGGCTGGGCAAGTTGTATTTCAACGGCGATTTCATCGACCTCATCTTCAGCTCCGGCAACGGCGTCGCCGAAGTCGACGACGACTGGTTCGCGTTTGCGCCGCAGATCGAGATGCTCGGTGCGCCGATCCGCATCTCGCCGGTGGAGGAAATGATCTGGTCGAAGTCCTTCATCATGGAGCGGGAACGTTTCGACGGGGCGGATATTGCCCACATGTTGCGCACATGCAGCGAGCGGATCGACTGGCCGCGCCTGCTGCAACGCTTCGATGCGCACTGGCGCGTGCTGCTGAGCCACATCATTCTGTTCGGCTTCATCTATCCCGACGAACGCGACCTGGTGCCGGCATGGGTGACGGATGAACTGCTGGACCGCATGCGCGCCGATACGCACAGCCCGCCATCCGAGCAACGTACATGCTACGGAACATTGCTTTCCCGCGAGCAGTTCCTGCCCGACATCGAGCAATGGGGCTATCGGGATCCGCGCCTCGCTCCGGAGGGACCCATGTCCGAACAGGAAACCAATCTCTGGACGGACGCCATCAAAAACAAGCATTAATGACAGCGTGAAATCCGCGCTTGCCAGGAATGCAACATGCCAGGCATGCACGCTTCCATGCCGACAGCCGTGATACACTGCCGCGATGAACCGCGTCTTACGGATAATGATCTTGTGGCTGCTTGCCCTTGCCCTCCCGGTGCAAGGCTTTGCCGCGTCCATGGGTCAATCCTGCGGCGGGAAACACCAGCATGGATTCAATGCGTCCGTTGTACATCACGCGCATTCCTCCCCTGCCGCAGCCGGCGCACATGCGCATGCCGCCGGCGCTTTCCACATGCATGAACCGGGCGGCGCCTCCGCGCCGGACCACGGCAAGCATATCGCCGCATCGACATGCAGCGCCTGCGCGTACTGCTGTATCGGCACGGCCATGCTGCCTGCCGCACTGGACTGGACGCCGGTTCATATTGCCCGCATCGCAGAGCGCCAGCCGCAATCGCCTCCCTACCCCATCCATTTCCCCGAACGCCTGAAGCGCCCGCCTCGGCATTTCCTCGCCTGATCCAGCCCGTAGTCGCATGCAGCCGGTCAACCCGGCGTGCATCGACTGCAATCAAGCAAATCTGAACACGCCTTGACCCGACCTGCCGACAGACGGGTACCGGGCAAGCATGAGGAATTGATGAAGCGGACATTCCACTATTCGCTGCGATTCATTAGGGTCGTGGCACCGATGCTGGCGCTCGCCGGTTGCGCGAGTTTCTCCGCGGACGGCGGCATGACGGAGGTTTCCGCATTGACGCGGGAGCGGATCGGTCAGCCCGTCCAGCGCCCCCAGCCGGAAAACGATGCTGCCCTTCAAGCACAACTCGACCAGCTGCTGGCACAACCCCTGAACGCGGACTCCGCGGTGCGCATTGCGCTGCTCAACAACCGCCGCCTGCAGGCCTCCCTGTCCGAACTTGGCATCGCCGAAGCGGACCTGGTCCAGGCCGGACGACTGCGCAATCCTGGCATTTCCTTCGGCCGTCTGCGCGGCGGCGAAGATGTCGAGATCGAGCGCAGCGTCATGTTCGATCTTGCCGGCTTGCTCACCATGCCAATACGGCGCGGCATCGAGCAGCGGCGCTTCGAACAGGCAAAGCTGCAGGCCGCGGCCGATGCGGTGGGACTTGCCGCCGATGCGCGCCGCGCCTATTTCACCGCGGTGGCGGCGCAACAGACCGCGCAATACATGGAACAGGCCAGGGAAGCTGCCGAAGCAGGCGCCGAGCTGGCCGAAGGCATGGCGCGGGCCGGCAACTGGAGCAAGCTCGATCAGGCCAGGGAACAGGCATTCTATGCCGACGCCACCGCCCAGCTCGCCCGCGCCAGGCACAATGCCAACGTGGCGCGCGAACAATTGACACGCCTGCTCGGCCTGTCGGAGAAGCGCCTCGGCTACACCTTGCCGGACCGCCTGCCGGAGTTGCCGCAGTCACTGCGCAACGCATCGAACATCGAAGCGCAGGCCTTGCAGCAGCGGCTCGACGTGCAAGCGGCAAGGCGCGAGGCGGAGGCGACTGCCGCCGCGCTTGGCCTGACGCGCACCACCGGCTTCATCAATGTGTTCGACGCCGGTTACAGGAACAAGAGCCAGAGCGGCTCCCCGCGCAGCAACGGCTACCAGATCGAGCTGGAACTGCCGCTGTTCGACTGGAGCGGCGCGAAGACGGCGCGCGCGGAAGCCAGGTACATGCAGTCGGTGCATCGCGTCGCCGACATCGCGATCCGCGCCCGTTCGCAGGCACGGGAAAGCTACTCCGCCTATCGCACCAGCTATGACCTCGCCAGGCATTATCGCGACGAGGTTGTTCCGCTGCGCAAGAAGATTTCCGAGGAAATGCAGCTTCGCTACAACGGCATGTTGGCCAGCGTGTTCGAGCTGCTGGCCGATGCGCGCGCGCAGATCGCCAGCGTCAATGCCGCCATCGAAGCGCAGCGCGATTACTGGCTCGCCGACACGGATCTGCAGCAGGCGATCAACGGCAGCGGCGGCGCATCGACCGCATTGCGCGGCCCCGCCGCGGCAGCGGAATAACAGGATCGAAGAAAGGAAATATCAATGCTATCCCGAAGAGGATTCCTGGCAGGAGCCGCTACGGTACTGGGCGCCGGGCTGGTCGGCAAGGCCGGCGCCGCATCCATTCCGGAGGCGGCCATCGTGCAGCACGCGAACACGCTTCCGCCTGCCGCGCCGCCGAACGGCCGCCCCTTCCATCCGGTCGTCACCCTGAACGGATGGAGCGCACCGTGGCGCATGAAAGACAACTGGAAGGAATTCCATCTCATTGCCGAGCCGGTGATCCGAGAGATCGCGCCCGGCATGAAGGCGACCTTGTGGGGCTACAACGGCTCCAGCCCCGGTCCGACCATCGAAGTGGTGGAAGGCGACAAGGTCCGCATCTTCGTCACCAACAAGCTGCCCGAACACACAACGATCCACTGGCACGGCCAGCGACTGCCCAACGGCATGGACGGTGTGGGCGGCCTGACGCAACCGCAGATCCCGCCGGGCAAGACGTATGTCTATGAATTCGAAGCGCGCCGCGCCGGCACCTTCATGTACCATCCGCACGCGGACGAAATGACACAGATGGCAATGGGCATGATGGGGCTATGGATCACGCATCCGCGCAACCCGGCGGAACATCGCGTGGACCGCGATTTCGCTTTCCTGCTCAATGCCTACGACATCGACCCCGGCAGCTCCACGCCCAAGGTCAATACCATGCTCGACTTCAATCTGTGGACCTGGAACAGCCGCGCCTTTCCCGGCATCGATCCGCTCGTCTGCCGCCAGGGCGACCGGGTGCGTATTCGCATCGGCAATCTCACCATGACGAACCATCCCATACACCTGCATGGGCATGAATTCGAAGTGACCGGAACCGACGGCGGCTGGGTACCGAAATCGGCGCGCTGGCCCGAGGTGACGACGGATGTCGGCGTCGGCCAGATGCGCGCGATCGAATTCGATGCCACCGCGCCGGGCGACTGGTCGTTCCACTGCCACAAGGCGCACCATACGATGAACGCGATGGGCCACAATGTGCCGACCATGATCGGCGTCGACCAGCGCAAGCTTGCCAACAAGATCATCAAGCTCATCCCGGATTACATGGCGATGGGAGATCGCGGCATGGCGGACATGGGCGAAATGGAAATGCCCCTGCCAGACAACACGCTGCCGATGATGACCGGCACCGGGCCGTATGGCGCCATCGAAATGGGCGGCATGTTCACCACCGTGAAGATCCGCAAGAATCAACCACCGGGCGACTACAAGGATCCGGGCTGGTACAAGCATCCGGCCGGAACCATTGCCTACGAACTGAAGTAAAGGAAGACACATGAAATTTCTCGCAGCAGCCGCCATCGCCCTGTCGTTCGCCGCCCCGCTGGCACATGCCCATGGCGGCGGTCATCATGCAAAGAAGGCATTCGATCCGGCCAGCGCCGAGCAGACGCCCTTCGGTATCGCGGGCGATCCTGCGAAAGCGACAAGAACCATCCGGTTAAGCATGGGCGACAACATGCGTTTCACGCCTGACCGCATCAAGGTCAGGCGCGGTGAAACAGTCCGGTTCGTCGTCACCAACAAGGGAACGATGCTGCATGAAATGGTAATCGGCACCCCGGACGAACTCCAGGAACATGCCGCCCTGATGAAGAAGTTTCCGGACATGGAGCACGACGAGCCGCACATGGCGCATGTGAAGGCCGGCACGTCAGAAGACCTCGTGTGGAAGTTCAACAAGCCGGGTGATTTTCAGTTCGCATGCCTGATTCCCGGCCATTTCGAAGCCGGCATGTCCGGCAAGATTTCTGTCGTCGAAAGGTAAATCACATCATGAAACGTCGCACACTACTGCAAGTCGCTCTCGCCGGCGCACTGGGAGTTCACCTGGTCGCCTCGGCGGCGCTGCCGGTGATCGAGGTCTACAAAAACCCGTCCTGCGGATGCTGCACCGGATGGGTGAAGCACCTGGAACAAAACGGATTCGCCGTCAAGGTCCATGAGGTAGCCAACACCTCGGACTATCGTGCAAAATTCGGTATTCCGGATGCACTCGGTTCCTGCCATACGGCCACCGTCCAGGGCTATGCGATCGAGGGCCATGTGCCGGCCAGCGAGATCAAGCGACTGCTGGCGGAGAACAGGAAGGTAAAAGGACTGGCCGTGCCGTCGATGCCGCTCGGCGCGCCCGGCATGGAAGGAAACCGCAGCGATCCCTATGACGTCCTTCTGGTGAAGACGGACGGCAGCTACTCAACTTATCGTCACTACAACGGGAAATAACCGAAAGGAAATCATCATGAAACGACTGTCTCAACTTGCACTGCTCTCCGCCTGCGTCCTTGGCTTCACCGCGCCGGCATTCGCCGCCGACGACCACAGGCATATGCACGACCATGGCGCCATGATGCCGGTGGTGGCCAAGGCGGCTGCCATGACGGAAGGCGAAATCAAGAAGGTCGACAAGGACGCAGGCAAGATCACAATCAAGCACGGCCCGATCGAAAACCTCGGCATGCCGAACATGACCATGGTGTTCCGTGCCAAAGACCCGGCCATGCTCGACCAGGTCAAGGCGGGCGACAAGGTCAGGTTCACAGCCGACAAGGTGAACGGCGCCTTGACCGTCACGAAACTGGAAGCCGCGAAGTAAGAATCGCGCACCTGCGCGCCATGTGCCGCTCCGGCAGATAGCGACGACCGCTCTGCCTCAACCCCGAGGGCAGGCTTTTCCGCACGATGGCCTGCCCGCGAATGCCTTCATTCGCGGGCAGCGCTCCTTGACGTTCCCATGCGTCAACTTGCCTTTGAAAACGGTTGATGCAGATCAACCCTATTCCTTGGATGGTTACTAAATTGAACGAGTACGCCGACGGCGACACATCACGCGCTGCAGGAAGCGCGTGGCTCTCGATTTGGTAGTTCCCCTCGGGTGGCAGCGATTTTCACCCGCCCGGGGCAGATCATCAGTTCGACTGGCGCATGACGATCCAGGATAAGGTTCGCCGCCGGACAGGATTCCATCGTCCCGCTTGAAACGGGATGGAGACGGGATGGTTGCATGACATGTCTCATGCCGCCATGGATGGTCAACTTGCCCCTGGAGGAGCCATGAAACGCCTATATCAATGCGCCTTGTTCGCGCTCTGCACGACCGCAGCAACGCTGGCCCATGCCGCGAGCCAGTCAGTCGTCGCCAGCGGAATTCAGGTCTATTACGGTATCGCCCCCGCGTCGGCGGCAGTCAAGGCGAATGTCACGCATGGCTCGAACGGACTGGCAAGATTATTCCATGCCGGATCGCATCACCTCGTGGTATCGCTGGCCGACGCAAAGACCGGCGAGCGGATCAACGATGCCGCGGTGGTTGCCACGGTGTCGCCCCTCGGCCTGACGCCGACGACAAGGGCTCTGCCGCCGATGGAAATCAACAACACCATCACCTACGGCAATTTCTTCGATTTCTCGCCGAGCAGCGGGCCTTACCACATTTCGCTGCACATCACGCGCACATCGAAGGGAGCGCAGGAACCGGTCATCGCCGAGTTCGAATACCGGCCGGCGATGACGTCGGGGCGTTAGCCGTCCAACACGATCACTCCTTTTTTCCGTCCTTGAGAAGCGCTGAGTGGTGCCCCTTCCCCCTTTTCAGGGGGAGGGAAGCCAACAACATGACTTGTCCGTCGCCGACCTCCCCGCTTCCGGTCTCTTCTTCTATTCGTATTTTCGTCGGATGACAAACTTGTCATCGACGCG
>JAKACN010000368.1 GCA_021821365.1 Pseudomonadota bacterium
GCGGCATGCTCCGCCGGCCAATGGCGCACCACTTTCACCTCGGCCATCGATTTCACCGTGCGGATCAACGCATTCGACGTTGCATTGTGCATGGCATTGCCGATGCCGAATGGCCGCTGCACCATGACCAGCGCGCCAGCCTCGATCGCGCGAAAGCTCATCTCCATTTCCCCGGGCCCGGCGCTGCCGCTGACAATGACGATCGGCGTCGGACAGGTTTGCATGATCTTTCGCGTCGCTTCGAAGCCGTCGAGCTTCGGCATGTGAAGATCCATCGTGATGACCTGCGGCCTCTTCTGCTGCGCCAGGCGCACCGCATCTTCGCCATCCTCCGCGCAGCCGACGATCTCGATTTCCGGATCCGAGCCGAGGATGTACACCAGGAGTTCTCGCACCGAGGGCGAATCGTCCGCCACCAGAACCCGTATCATCGCCAATTCCTTTCACACCAGACGACGGATCGTCGTCAACAGGTTGTCCTGGTCGAATGCGCCTTTCGCGACATACGCATCCGCGCCTGCCCGCAAGCCGCGCTCCCTTTCCTCGGCCGACTGCAGCGAAGTCACGAGGATCACCGGCAGTTCTTCCGTCTTCGGATTGGCGCGGATGCGGGAGGTCAGTTCCAGCCCGTCCATCTGCGGCATTTCGATGTCGCTGACCACCGCATCGACCTCCTCTTGCCGCAGCTTCGACAGGGCCTCCAGGCCGTCGACCGCTGTCTGCACCTGGTATCCCGCCCCTTCCAGGATGTGCTTGAGCAACAGGCGGGACGTGATCGAGTCTTCGACGACGAGAATCCGTTTCGCGACGCGCTCCCGGCCCGCCTCGTCGCGCGGCGCAGCCATGCCTCTGCCGGCCGCCAGGCCGTAGCGCGCGAGATCGTCGAGGCCGAGGATGGGTACGAGGCTGCCATCCCCCAGCTGCGTCGCGCCGGTGATGCAGCGGACCCGGCGCAGTTGCTTGCCCAGTGTCTTGGGAAGCACCTCCTGCTCGGACAGTATCTCGTCGACCAGCAGCGCAAACCGGCTTCCGCCCGCTCGCGCGATGACCGCAGTACTCGCGTCGGCATCGCCCGCGCCGGCGCCACGGTCGATGCCAAGCAATTCACCGAGGCGTACGACGGACAGCAGCGCGTCCCGCGTTGCGAGGGTTTCCCGGTTCTCGACCGTCCGGATGGCGCCGTCCTTCAGCGCGCACACCGATTCGATTCCCGACAGCGGCAGGACGAACAGCCGAGTGCCGCAGCGCACGACCAGGCCGCGCAGCGTCGCCAGGCTGACCGGCAAGCGCAACTCGAACGAGCAGCCCTGCCCCGGACGATTGTCGATCAGCAATTCGCCATCGATCGACGCCACCCTTTCCGCCACGATCGCCAGTCCCATGCCCCGGCCGGAGACCTGGGTCACCTCGCTGCTGGTGGACACGCCCGCATGCAGGGCCAGCTGAAGTTTTTGCCGGTCATTCATGGCCGCAAGCTGTTCCGCGTCGACGCCGGTGTGGCGCGCGCCGGCGGTGCCGATCGCGTCGACATCGATCCCGGCACCGTCGTCGGACAGGATGAACGATACCCGGTTGCCGCTGCATTGCTTCGCCTCGACGAGGATTGTGCCCGCAGCCGGCTTGCCCAACGTGCGACGACGTTCCGCCGACTCGATGCCATGATCCACCGCATTCGCCGCAAGGTGCACCATGACTTCGCGCACCGTGTCCAGTATCCGTCTGTCGACGCGCGTCCCTCCGCCTCGCGTGTCCAGTACGACCT
This sequence comes from Pseudomonadota bacterium, assembly GCA_021821365.1. Taxonomy (GTDB): domain Bacteria; phylum Pseudomonadota; class Gammaproteobacteria; order Burkholderiales; family Burkholderiaceae_D; genus Noviherbaspirillum. Next base: position 1,763 of record JAKACN010000368.1, read on the forward strand.
GCTTGCCACGGCTGCGTGCCAGATTGCGGACCAGGCCGGGAAGCTGATCCAGCGCGGCGGCGCACGGCACGAGAGCGGTTTCCAGCGTCGCCGCCAGCAGGCGCGAACGGATCGCGGAAAAGTCTCGTTGCGTCCTGCCCAGCATGCCTGCCAGGCGCCGGCATTGCCGCTCGAAGTCCTTGCTGTCCGACACGGCCTCCACGGACCGCGCGGTCCTGCGTGCAGCCCGTTTCGGCACCGGGTCGGCGGCATGCATGCGTATGTGGCGGTCCGCGATGTCGTCGGCCAGCGCCAGCAAGTCCGCGATATGGTGCTGCAGCGCGAGTTCGACCGAAAGCAAGGCTTCGGTCTGGTAGCGGATGACATCGAGATTTCTTCCCTCTACCCGGACGACATCGTCGCGCACGGGCTCCGGCGCATCGACGGCAAGGCCTTCATGCTCGCGTTCCGGGTTCGAGGCGAACGGCGTGGTCTTCTCCGCCGCCGGACCGGGGGCCGCCGGCGCCTGCTCAGCAGGTTGCGTACTCAATGCATTCAGCCGCGCCGCCAGGGCCGTGGCCAGGTTGCGCGCGCGCCCGCCATTCTCGTTTGCCAGCGAGCCTGCCAGCGTGCAGGATTGGTGCAGAAGATCGAACTGGTCGGCCGCGAGCCGGAATTGGCCGCCGAGGACCGTCGAAAATACATTCTCCATCGCATGGCAAAGGAGCTCCAGTTCGCTCAGGTCGACGGCGCGCGCCGCGCCCTTGAGCGTATGCAGTCTCTTGAGGATACGTTCCACCAGCTCCTGCGATGCGTCCGGTCCGGCACGTTCCATCTGCACGATTTGCGTGATGATGTCCTGCAGGTGCTCCTCCGCCTCCGCGCGGAAGGTGGTCATCAGCTTCTGCAGGAACGCATTCTTGGGATCAGGCATACTAGAGTTGGAAGCGTTCGCTCACCGCCTTGAGCTTCTGGCCCAGCGCATTCAGGTTCTGCGCGGATGCGTCCGACTGCTTCGCGCCGGCGGCGTTTTCCGCGCTGACCTGTTTGATGTTTTCCATCGCCATGGCCACCTGGTCCATGCCAGCCAGTTGCTGCTGGCTGGACGCGGCGATCTGCGCTGCAGCCTGCGCCGCGTCCGCAATGCTTTGCGCGAGGCTGCGGATCGCATTGCCTGCTTCGTTCGTCTGCTCGACGCCGCCGGCCACCGTTCTTGATCCCTGTTCGGTGGTCATGACAGCGGCGCTGATCGCTTTCTGGATCTCGCCGAGAATCGCGCGCACCTGCCGGGTTGCCTGCCTGGACTGGTCGGCAAGGCTCTTGACTTCCTGCGCGACGACGGCGAAGCCCTTGCCCTGCTCGCCGGCCTTGGCGGCTTCGATGGCGGCATTGACTGCCAGCAGGTTGGACTGTTCCGCCAGCCCGCCGACGGTCGCGATGATTTCGGCAATGGCCTGGCTGCGCTCGCTCAGGCGCACGATCGTTTCGGCGATGGATTCCATCTGGTCCTGGACGTTCCCCATGCCCGCCACGCCGCCCTCGACGGCCCTGCGCCCTGCATCCGCGGTCTGCACCGCTTTCTGCGCCGCATCGGACACGGTGCGCGCCTTCTGGCTAGCCAGCAATGCGGTCTGTTT
>JAKACN010000369.1 GCA_021821365.1 Pseudomonadota bacterium
GCCTGTTCAGGTCGGTGCGTCCGGTGCGCGACCAGAACGGCATCGTGGTGCTGGCCGAGGATGAATTCATCAAGCCGCAGACGACAATGGAAACGCTGGCCACCCTCAAGCCTTCCTTCGAGTCGCCCGGCAAGATGGGCTTCGACAGCGTTGCCATCCGCAAGTATCCGCAGGTCGAGCGCATCAATCATGTGCATACCGCTGGCAATTCATCGGGCATCGTCGATGGCGCGGCGCTGGCATTGATCGGCAACGAATCGATCGGCCAGCGCCTCGGGCTGACGCCACGCGCGCGCATCGTGGCCGCCGCAGTGACCGGCACCGATCCCACCATCATGCTGACCGGCCCCGCCCCGGCCACCCGCAAGGCGCTGGAGAAGGCCAGGCTGGGCATCAGGGACATCGATCTGTTCGAGGTCAACGAAGCTTTTGCCGCCGTCGTGATGCGCTTCATGAAAGATCTCGACGTGCCGGAAGAGAAGATCAACGTCAACGGCGGCGCGATCGCGCTCGGCCATCCGCTCGGCGCGACAGGGTGCATGTTACTCGGCAACCTGATCGACGAACTCGAAGCGCGCAAGTTGCGGCGCGGGCTGATTACATTGTGCGTGGGCGGCGGCATGGGCATCGCCACCATTGTCGAACGCATATAAGTGGCATCAATAAGCGGCATCAAGGAGAATTCGCATGAGCATCCAATGGCACAACGCCGACGGCATCGTCACCCTCACGATCGACATGCCGGGGCAGCCGGTCAATACCATGAACGCGGCATTCCAGCAGGCGCTCGCCGACACGGTGGCGCGGCTGGAGAAGGAACGCGACGCGATCAAGGGCGTGATCCTCACCTCCGGCAAGGACACGTTCTTCGCGGGCGGCGACCTGAAGGAACTGATCGCCATCCCCGCCGACAAGGCGGAGGAATGCTTCCGCATGGTCGAAGGCAACAAGGCTGTCCTGCGCCGTCTTGAAAAACTCGGGCGCCCCGTCGTCGCCGCGCTGAACGGCAGCGCGCTGGGCGGCGGACTGGAGCTCGCGCTCGCCTGCCATCATCGCGTCAGCCTCGACGACGCGCGCATCCAGTTCGGCTTTCCGGAAGTGACGCTGGGCTTGCTGCCCGGCGCAGGTGGCGTGGTGCGCACCGTGCGCCTGCTCGGCCTGCAGGAAGCCATGCCCTACCTCGTCGAGGGCAAGCGCATCGCGCCGCAGGAAGCGCTGGCAAAAGGTTTCGTGCATGCGCTGGCGAAGGACAAGGATGAGCTGATGGCGCAGGCACGTGCATGGGTCCTCGCGCATCCCGATGCAAAGCAGCCGTGGGACAACGAGGGCTACAAGCTGCCGGGCGGCGCGCCCAACACGCCGAAGATGATGCCGATGCAGATGGTCGCGCCGGCAATGCTGCGCGAAAAGACACGCGGCAATTATCCGGCGCCGGAAGCGATCCTGTGCGTGATGGTCGAAGGCGCGCAGGTCGATTTCGACAACGCGCTTGTCATCGAAGGCCGCTACTTCACGAAGCTGGCGACCGGGCAGGTTGCCAAGAACATGATCGGCACCTTCTTCTTCCAGATGCAGGAAATCAGCGCCGGCAAGGGCCGTCCACGCGAGATACCGAAGTGGAAGGCGAGCAAGGTGGGTATTCTCGGTGCAGGAATGATGGGTGCCGGTATCGCCTGGGCGAACGCCACCAAGGGCGTGCCCTGCGTGCTGAAGGACGTGAGCAGCGAGCAGGCGGAGAAAGGCAAGGCCTACAGCGCGCGCCTGCTGGAGAAACGCATTCGGCAGGGCCGCGCGACGGCGGCGAAGGCGGCCGAAACTTTGCAGTTGATCCAGCCCGCCGCGAGCGCCGCCGATTTGTCGGGTTGCGATCTGATCATCGAAGCCGTGTTCGAAAAGCGTGAGCTGAAAGCCGAGGTCACGCGCGAAGCCGCACAATATCTGACACCGGGCGGCATCATGGCGTCCAACACCTCGACGCTGCCGATCACCGGACTGGCGCAGGCCTTTCCGGATGCATCGCGCTTCATCGGCCTGCACTTCTTCTCGCCGGTCGACAAGATGCAGCTGGTGGAAATCATTCGCGGCGCGAACACCTCGGAAGAAACGCTGGCGCGTGCCTATGACTATGTACAGCAGATCGGAAAACTGCCGATCGTGGTGAACGATTCGCGCGGCTTCTTCACCAGTCGCGTGTTCGCGACCTTCGTCAACGAAGGCATCGCGATGCTGGGTGAAGGCCTGCCGCCGGCGCTGATCGAGAATGCGGCGCTGTCGGTCGGCATGCCGGTCGGTCCGCTCGCCGTGCAGGATGAAGTCTCGCTGACGCTGTCATTGCATGTAACCGGTCAGATGCGCGCCGATTATGCGGCCGAAGGCAAGCGCTTCGTCGAGCACCCGGCGACCGCGATCGTGGAGCGCATGGTGAACGAGTTCAAGCGCGGCGGCAAGGCCGCGGGTGCGGGTTTCTACGAGTATCCGAAAGATCCGTCGATGAACGGCGGGAAGAAATTCCTGTGGCCGCAGCTGCATCAGCTTTTCGGCGGCAAGGTTGCTTCGATTCCGTACGAGGATGCGCGCGACCGCCTGTTGTATATCCAGAGTATCGAGACGCTCCGCTGCCTGGAGGAGAAGGTGCTGGAATCGACGCGCGATGCGAACATCGGATCGATCTTCGGCATCGGCTTCCCGGGCTGGACCGGCGGCGCGATCCAGTTCGTCAATCATGTCGGCGTGAAGAAGTTCGCCGAGCGCGCGGAGCAGTTGCGCAGCCGGTACGGCGAACGCTTCGCTCCGCCCGCGCTGCTGCTGTCGCACGCGAAGGACAATGCGCCGTTCTGAACGGTACAGAGCCTTCCGTTTCAAGGGTTTAGCATTACACGGGCCGGGCGACACCTTGAAATTCCCTCCCCCTTGCAGGGGGAGGGCTAGGGTGGGGGTAGTGAGTTTGAAGCATCGCCCGTCGATAGCTCAACCTCTCTACCCCCATCCCAACCTCCCCCCTGCAAGGGGGAAGGAGCCACAGGGCGCGCACTTCACACGAAGGTGAAAGCACCTACCCTTCTCCGAATATTTACCGCCGTGCTCACAAAACGCGATCCAGCGCCTTCGCGATGTAATCGACGGTGCGCTCGACGTTGTGCAGCTTGTCGAGTCCGAACAATCCCATGCGGAAGGTTTTGAAATCAGCCGGCTCGTCGCATTGCAGCGGCACGCCTGCCGCGATCTGCAGGCGCGCATCGGCTGACTTCTTGCCGGTGCGGATACCGTCATCGTCGGTGTAGCTCACCACCACGCCCGGCGCCTCGAAACCCTTCGCGGCGACGCTCTTGATCCCCCTGCTCGCGAGCAGCGCGCGCACGCGATTGCCGA
>JAKACN010000370.1 GCA_021821365.1 Pseudomonadota bacterium
GAATAGCGGATGAGGTGGGCGATTTCCTGGTTCAGCGCGCCGAAGTACTTCAGTGCAACAGTGGCGAGCAGTGCCGCCGGCAGTGCGCCGAGGCACAGGCGACGCACGATGTCCCAGTGCACGGTGCCGCGGTGGCGGTGGGCAAGGGTGCCGGCCGTCTTGGTCGCGGAGGCGAATGCCAGGTCGGTGCCGACGGCCACGGAGGGCGATACACCGAAAATGAGCGTCAGGAGCGGCGTCATCAGTGATCCGCCACCCACGCCGGTCAGGCCGACCAGCAGCCCGACACCAAAACCGGAAACAACATAAGAAAGAGTCATGTCACCTCGCGCAAACGAGTGTGAATCGTAATAAACTTGACCCTTATTCCAAACTACATAGTATTTATTTGCTTATATGCCCCTGCGGCATAAACAAGAAGAAAAATTCATTGGCAAATAGTCAAGGGAAATAATGAACCTCCATCAACTTCGTTTTGTGCGGGAAGCCGTCCGCCAGAATTTCAACCTGACCGAAGCGGCAAAAGCGCTGTATACCTCCCAGCCTGGCGTTTCCAAGGCCATCATCGAGCTGGAGGAAGAATTGGGCGTGGATATATTTACGCGCCACGGCAAGCGCATCCGCGGCCTGACGGAGCCGGGCAGGGCGGTCTTGCGCTCGGTCGAGCTGATCATGCAGGAGATCGATGGCCTGAAACGGATCGGCAAGGAATTTGCCGCGCAGGACACCGGAAGTTTCACGATTGCTACTACGCATACCCAGGCGCGCTACGCGCTCCCCAAGGTGGTGCAGGCATTCACCCAGAAATTTCCGAAGGTGCGCCTGTCTTTGTTGCAAGGCAGCCCGAAGCAGGTCGCCGAGATGGTGCTGAAGGACCAGGCCGACATGGCTATCGCCACCGAGTCCATCACCAGCGTGGATGGTTTGATCAGCGTCCCCTGCTATCAATGGGAGCATGTGGTCGTGGTGCCGCACGACCATCCCTTGCTGAAGTCCAGGAATGTGACGCTGGAAGAGATCGCGACCTATCCATTGATTACCTACGATTCCGCATTCACGGGCCGGGCGAAGATCGATCATGCGTTTGCGATCCGCGAACTGAAGCCGGACGTCCTGCTGGAAGCGATCGATGCTGACGTGATCAAGACTTATGTCGAGCTCGGCATGGGTGTCGGGATCATTGCCGGCATGGCATTCGATGCTGAGCGCGACAAGGGACTGGAGGCCATTTCCGTCGGGCATCTGTTCGGCTCCAACGTCTCGCGCGTGGCGCTCAAGCAGGGTGCCTATCTGCGCAGCTATGTCTACAGTTTCATCGAACTGCTTTCGCCCACGCTCAGCCGCAAGCTGATCGAACAGCTCATGAGCGGCGCGAAGGACAGCTACGAACTATGAAGCCGCTGGCGCAATGGCCGCTGGAAGAGCGCCGCAGGATCAGCGGCGTGCTGAGCGACATCGACGACACGCTGACCACGCACGGCAAGCTGACGCCGGAGGTTCTTGCGGCGCTGGAAAACCTGCGCGGGGCCGGCTTGCAGGTGATCGCGGTCACCGGCCGGCCGACGTGGTGGGCAATGCCACTGCTGCGCCTGTGCGGATTCGATGCGGTAATCGCGGAAAACGGCGCGAGCGCATTCTGGTTCGACCAGGACGGCGCGCAACGCTCCTGGTTCTATGCCGATGCCACTACGCGCAGCGCGCATCGGCAGGCGCTGGACGCGTTCGTGCCCGTGCTGCGGGCGCGCTTCCCGCGCCTGAAAGTGGTCGACGACGCCATGCTCAGGGTCGGCGACATGGCTTTCGACGTTGGTGAGGACGTGCCGCCGCTGCCCGCTGAAGAAGTCGATGCCATCGTTGCCTTCATCCACAGCCACGGTCTCTTTTCCACGGCGAGCAGCATTCATGTGCATGCATCGGTCGCGCAATTTTCCAAGCAGGAAACGACGCAGCGCATTCTGTCCGACGTATTTCACGTCAGCGACGAGGACGCGCGTGACGGCTGCGTGTTCGTCGGCGATTCCGGCAACGATGCACCGATGTTCGCGCATTACCCGCACAGCGTCGGCGTGGCCAATGTCCTTCGCCACATGTCCAGATTATCTACGCCGCCGGCATGGATTGCCGCGGAGCCATGCGGCGCCGGGTTTGCGCAGGTCGCGCAGTCGCTCTTGCAGGCGCGGCAGTAGCGCGCGGCGCGTGAATGCGGGTAAAATCCTTCCCGTCATTGGGGAGTAGCCGCCCTCCCATCGGCGAGAGGGGCTTGCGTCAACAGACTTGACCGGATGCACGGCAACGGTCATGGTGCAAGCGACTCCAGGTTTGGCGAGACCTTTGGCCATGCCGCTTCGCACCGGGCCGGAGGGCGCGCATGGTCATGGGTAACATCCGGCCTCGGAGCGTTCATGGAAGCCTTCCTTGTTTCAACCGGCATTGTTGCCCTCGCAGAAATGGGCGACAAGACACAACTGCTGTCGCTCTTGCTCGCGGCAAAATTCCGCCGTCCCATTCCCATCATCATCGGCATTCTCGTTGCCACCGCCCTGAACCATGCCGGTGCCGGTGCCATCGGCAGCTGGCTGACGGCCGTGGTCGGCAAGGATGTGCTGCGCTGGATTCTTGGCGTGTCCTTCATCGCCATGGCCGTGTGGATGCTGATTCCCGACGAACTCGATGAAGTGGAAACAGGACATTCGCGCTTCGGCGTGTTCGGAACCACGGTGCTGGCGTTCTTCCTCGCGGAAATGGGCGACAAGACGCAGGTGGCGACGGTCGCCCTGGCCGCGAAATATCCTTCCCTGGTCGCTGTCGTTGCCGGCACCACGCTGGGCATGATGCTCGCGAATGTGCCTGCGGTGCTGCTGGGCGACAGGATCACGAAACTGGTTTCGATGAAAGTGGTGCATGCCATCGCCGCGGCCATCTTCGCCGTTCTCGGCGTGCTGACCTTGCTGAACGTCGGCAGTCTTCTGTAGTGATCAGTCACACCCCAATTTAGGGTTTCTGCCGGACGCACGACAGCGATTACCCCGGCATAAACCGCAAATCGCGGTGTGACGTGCCACCAGGCCCGGCTGCGCGATAATGGGCGGCCATATCGCAGCAAATCAGGTCAACCCTTTTAAGGATGCCCGATGAAACTCGCAACCCTGAAAGACGGCACGCGCGACGGCCAGCTGGCGGTCGTTTCGCGCGATCTGAAAACCGCGCATGTCGCCGACGGCATTGCAGCCACGCTGCAGCGCGCGCTGGATGACTGGAACTTCATCGCGCCGCAATTGCAGCAGCTCTACGAGCGGCTGAATGAAGGAAAGACCCATCGCCATTTCGATTTCGACCCGAAGCGCTGCATGGCGCCGCTTCCGCGC
>JAKACN010000105.1 GCA_021821365.1 Pseudomonadota bacterium
ACCATTTTATTCCAGCGGTTTTTTATGCGTCACCGGTACGGGTCGCGGCGGCGGTGGAGGCGGCGGTGCCTGGACCACGTGTTTCACCGGCTTGGCGTACGGCCGCACGAAAATATACTCGCCGCGCCCGACTTCAGGCAGCACCCGATAACCGGTGCAGCGTGGAGCACCATCGGTCGAGTCGGAGTCGGCATCGCATTCGACGGGCAATTCGCGCGGCCAGATGGTGGCCGCCGTCGGAAATCCCGGCATATAGTTCGGGACGTGATACAGGCCGTCGGCGACGGCATGCGCGGTTTCCGTTCCCGTCGTGACGCCATCGGCCGGTGTGCCGGAACCGAATGGCAGTCGCTCCACCTCGAAGGCCGGGATGGCCGCAACCTTCCCGGTTTCCGCCGCGATGCAGGCTCCGCATGCGGCGGCGAGCGCCACTGCACTGAGTAATGTTTTCACATGATTCCCCTGCCGGATCAATCAATAGCGATAGGTGTCGTCGAGCTGCACGGAGCCGGTGCTGGCCGTGGTGCTGTCCGCATTCGTGCCGCGGTCCACGACTTTCTCGCGACGCGCCGGGCAATTGATGCCAGTCGCCTCGAACGCCTCCCTGTTCAAGGGGTCCATGCACATGCGTGCCAGTGCGGAGCCCTTGAATCCCATGTTCCACATTTCGCGGGAGTTCTTGAGCATTACGCAGTTTTCGTCGGTCCAGGTCGTCCCTGCGCTGAAACCGAACGAGACCGCCGAGCCTGCAATGGACGTGGAGCCCATGCAGGTGTCGTTGCTGCTGACGATCTGCGGCGCGACCGCGGTCGCGACCGGGTTGCGCGCCTGGCCCTGATAGACCGCGTGACTGTCGATCGACAGTGACTGGCCCTGGCTGCCGACACCCATGCCCCCGCTGCTGGTTGAGGTTGCGGTGGCGGTGGACTCGGAGTTGGTCCGCGCACTGACTGGCGACGCTTTCGGGCTGGCATGGCGGACCAGCCCGTTGCTGGCGCGAAGCGGGATCCCATCGGTGGAAGCCGCGTTCGCGGAAATTACCGCCAACAGTACAAAAGTAGTTGTGAACTTCATGATGATCCTCGCTTCGCGCATGCCGGCCGCTTACGGCGCGGACACGTAGCCGGTCGAACCCGACAGGTTGGTCTTGCCGAAGAAGTAGCCGGAGGAGCCGATGTTGGCGAAACCTGCGGCATTCATGTTCTCCAGTGCACCGCTCGAATTCGCGCCGCTGGCATAGCCGCTGTTGGAACCGCTCAGTTCGACTGTTCCTGTACCGCTGTTACCGGTGCTGCTATAGCCCTTGTTGTAGGTGACCTGCGCGTCGAAGCCGGAGACGGTGTTGCCGGAGACGTAGCTGCCTTCGTTGGGGCCGGCCTTGATCAGGTTGTCCGTGTGCGTGCCTGACTTGCCGCCATTGAAGCCGGAAGTGACGCCTTGAATGCCGATTGTGCCGTGCACTGCGGTATCCGCATGGCCGCTCGATAGTGCATTGCCTGTTCCCGATCCGGTGCTCGTGTTATAGGCCACGCCGCTGCTCTCGGTTTTGGTCGTGCCCTGGATCGCGGCACTGGCACTCACGTTGGGTGCGCAGGACGGCCCGGTCGACGTCGTGAAGTTCTTTGTCGCAGTCACCGTGGCCATGGCCGATTCCTTGTTTTGCGCGTAGGACGTCGACGTGCCGTTGCTGCCCACATTGAATGTGCCGGCAATGGCTGTACCCGTCGAGGCAGTGCCGATACCCGCGGCGCCCGGCGTGGTTGCCGTCGCTGCGGAAGGCGAGAGCAGTGCAGCGATGACTGCGTTGATGGCGATGAGTCCTGCGATGTGTTTCATGTCTTTCCTTTCGTTGATGAAAAATTGATCATTCCTGATCCATTCGCCCATGGGTGGCAATCAGGCAACAAGCTGTTCCAGACATTTTTTCCCTGCCTCATTCCCGTTTATGGGGCAGGCGGAACCGCCAGGCGGAGATTCACCACCCAGTTACGAAAGTAGTTCAAGGCGCAGGCTGACATGCGCGTCGTATCGAGGGAGGATGGAATGGCTCCGCTGCAGAATTCGTCGATCGAGCGGCCCGAACGGGTATACGAAATCGACATGGTGGTTTTCGGTACTGTCGACAGGCTGGCGACGCTGCGGACGATCAGAGTCCTCGCCCAAACGTCGCAAGGCGCCAGGCGTATTTGCAGGTCACGCTACAGGAGGTGTGAAATCCGCAGTGCGCGCGTGGTCAGGGAGCAGGCGGTGATGAGGTCTCTTGACCTATTCGGCGCTCCGAGCACGGCTCAGGTCGGATGAGGCTTATTCCAGGCGTTCGGGCGTGGATGCGTCTGCCCGGACACCTGGATGAATGGAGGCGAATGTCAAAGTCCGGACCGGCTTCGTGGATGCGGTGTTGTCGCTGTCGGGAGCCGCCCCCACCGCATGGTGATGATCTGCCTTAAAGGCTACTGAAGAAGTCTGCAATACCACCGAAGAGACCCTCAAAGAACATTTGTCCTCTCGTTTTACCCGGAGCAATGGGATCGTAATCGATTCCGAGAGCTTCCTTTAATTTGGAGCGCTCGCCGTCATTGATGCGTCCGCCACCGTTTGCATTGGCCTGTTGCTGGACCTCTCCCGCAAGCATGAGTGCCTGGTCTTTGGTGATGATGCCATCCTTGTAGGCCTGGACGATGTCGTCAACGGCCGCGTTGCCATCGCCCCTCGCCAGGTCGGACTGGTATTTCTGGTACCACTCGGTGAACTTTTGCGACTTTGCGTCGATTTCGCCGAACTGGGTCTCGACATCGTCAATGAGGCCGTTGGTCAGCGAAAAGATATTGCTCGTGAAAGAATCGTCGCCCGTGTAGTAATTGAAATTGAAATCAAGATAGTTTGTGGGATAGGTTTGAGACATGGCGCCCTCCGAAAGAGAATTTGATCGAGTCAGTCAACACAACGAATCGGCCGGTGATTTACCGTGATCTGCCGTGGCCTTTGATGAATTTGGACCGCGAGCCTGGGTGAAGATAAGTAGCATTGGATGCAACATAGTTCGCTTGTCTCGCGGAGATTTAGCGGCGCAGTTCGAAGACGGGCTGCGCCTTCTCCTGTTGATCGAATTTTCGCCGCGAATAATGGATGTATATGCGATTGCGTTCCGCCCAGGTCAGCAAGGCCACGACGGGCCCCACCAGGGTGCCCCCGATTTCCGTGAGTTCGTAATCCACCCGCGGCGGCTTGCTTGCATAGACCGTGCGCGTGATCAGACCGTCACGTTCCAGGCTGCGTAGCGTCAGCGTCAGCATGCGCTGGGAGATGCCTTCGATGCTGCGGCGGAGTTCATTGAACCGCAGCGGCTGGTCCTTCAGGCAACGCACCACGTACAAGCTCCATTTATCACCGACCCGGCAAAGGATTTCGCGCGCGGCAATATACTCGCCCTCGTCGGCCAGTCGGGCGTCTTCGAAGTTGACGCATATGTCATTCATAGTGAGGCTCTTTTCCTTGACTGAAATCAGTCTGTCTCGAAGAGAGGGCAGATCGTGATTTCGTCTGCAGAGGCACTGTTGCAATCGCCCCTGCGCCCGGGAATAAGGAATCGTCCGGAGCGCAGAGCAGTGAGACGGTGACAACAGAGTCGCTTTCTCACATACGTGGCACCAGGCGGCAGACAGGTTCCTTGACTTGGAAACAATACGGCGCTGCACGTTGTGGCGTGGCGTCGTCATACCGCGCCGGGTGCGCTTTCATGGTTTGTGCGATCCGCGTCGTGAAGAGCTGCAGCTTGGCGGGATGCAGGCTGCGGCTGGAATGAGACAGGGGACGGCGAGGAGCTGCTATCGGCGCTAATACATGGAACGCATGGACGTGTCGTGCCGGTGATGCCCGCCGCCATCATGCGACATCGATCGGAGAAGTGAGAAGGCGTCGGTATCTCGCCATGCCATTGACATCGAGCAGGCCGAGCCACCGTGCGACTTCGGCCTCGCTTTTCCCGGCGGAAAGCTGACGCAATGCGAACGAGTGGCGCAGCTTGAACAGGCCGCCGGCGTCGCTGGAAATGCCGGCGATGGACAGCACTTCCCTGCAGTTCAGGAAAGATCGGGTGTCGGACCACTGCTTGCCGTTGCGGGTGGATGGAAAAACGAAGCTGCCGCCGATCTCGTGTTCGCGGCGCACCACGAGCCAGTACGCCAACTGATGTCCAGCCCACGCTGCCAGTGGTGTTTCGCGTGCGGGGAAATTGCCGTTGCCTGGCAACGCGAGTTTCCAGGGCACGCCCGCCTCGCTCCCGCCTTCGATCGACACGCCGGAAAGCCGAAGTGCGCGCACGTCCCCGGGTGTCAGACCCGCCCCCAGCATCAGCGCCACTGCGGTCCGATCGCGTACTTCCTTCCAGGCAAGTGCGACGGGCGGCATCTTGGGATCCGGGCGTTGGGTCACAAACGCGATGAGCTGCGCGGACTGCGCATCGTTAAGGTACTCGGGCGGCGGATTCTTGTGGCCCGCATTTGCATATTTGTATTCGGGACGGTCCAGGAGCCGCCGCACGGCGGGGTGGGACTGCCCCTGCTCATCTGCGGCACGATGCGAGGCTATCCAGTCGATCAGAGTCAGAAAGCGGCGCGCGTAGCGTGGCGACAGCCCCGCACTTCCGGACGCCGCCGGCATCTCCGGGTTACTGCCGACACTACGTATGGCCAGGAAGGCTCGCAGGTGGTCCTCGTCGAGACTCTGCAAATCGAGGCCGCGCTCCGCACAGAAAGGGACAAACGCGTTCCACATTTCCCGATACACCTCCGCGGATGCTCCGCGCAGCGGCTTGGACGAGCGGGACCGGGAATTCGACCTTTCACGCCATGTGACCCAGTCTTCGAAAGCACTCTTCAGGCGTTCCGCAAGATCGGTGGAATCAGACGGATTGAAAGGGGCAGTAGCCATAGCGAATAGCGGAATAGGATTCGCCGCGGTTGGAGAGGCGAGGTAATGTAGGCAATTTAAAGCAAAACGGAACTAACTGCAATGCGCGCGCACTGCACAACATTTCTTACCCGCCGGGTCTACTGCGATAATTTCAATGGCCATCGCACCCGAAATCCCTCAGCCAGCAGCATGCGTCTTAAAAACGCCTGCAGTTAGTTTCGTTTTCTATTCGGAATAGATTGCCGCGGTCGTTATGGCGGCAGGCATCGCGCGCCAAAGTTGCGTCGAGAAGCCGACAAAATCCGTTTCAGGCCAGTATTGTTTGACTGCCGTCGTTAGCGAGAGCCCATCATGCATGTCGCAAATTACTCTGCGGACGCCGTCCCGGTCAGCGCGTCCGCAAAACACCAGTCGCCGCGCCTCATTGCTTCATGGTGCCAAGATCCAGGCGGGCCTTCGCTCCCAGGCGCTGCTCCAGTTCCTGCTGCTGCTCGTTTTTCAGCTGCAGCGCCACGTCGACCAGATCGGCGTCGGTGGGCTTCTCCCACCCTTCTTCCCACACCTCGTTACCCAGGAATTTCAGGAACGCCGGGCGAACCACGGGACTCGCGATGCCCTTTCCCTGGTAAGACTTTCGCATCGCACCGCCTGTCGGCAGCGCCTCGCGTTCGAACTTCGCGATCCACATCAGCTGATCCTGACCGGGCATCTCCTGAAACATGGCATTGAGTTCGGCGCGCTTTTGCGCCATGAACCGTTCAACGAGCTTCAGGCGCTCCGCCTTCGAGTCGAACACCTTCGGCGCTGGAGTCTCGGCGACCTGGTGCATCCCGAACTGCCCGGACTGCAGCAACGTGGTCAGGTATTTCTCGGGACTGCGCACCGCCGCCATGTTCGGACGATTCTGGCGTTCCTTCAACGCTACCAGGGCATCCTCGATGGCATGTACGCCGAACTTGAGCAGCAGCTTTTCGGCACGCTCTTGCGCGATGCCGGCCTTGATCAGTGCACCGATCGTCTTCAGATCGACCGGTTCGATCGGCCGGCCCGGCGCGGCGGTCGGCAAGGACTTGCGGCGCACCTTGAACTGCAGATCCTGCACCGAGCGGCCCGTCTTGTGTTCGATCAGTTCAACTTCCAGGTCGGTGACTTCGTTGACCTTTCTGAGTGCTTTCTTCACGACGTCGCGGTTGAAGATCTTGTATTCCTGGTAGGCGCTCGTCGGGCTGTCCGGCGCCCCGGTCAGCACCGGCCGCCACCAGGACCACGGCTGCCGCGCGGTCAAGCCGCTCGGGTTGTCGGCGTAGCGGCAACAAATCTCATACAACACGAGGGACGCCATCGTATTGAGTGCGGCGAGAACCTGCAAGGACATGCGGGCAAAGCGTTGCGGATCGAGCAGCTCCTGCTTGATGTTCGGCGCATAGCTCCACTCGAGGATCAGTTCGTTCCCGGTCTGGAACAGATCCGCATGGGCAATCAGCGCGGAAATGCTCCAGCGCGCCCCCTCCCCTGTCGTGGGCGATTGCCATTCGACGCCGGTTGTCGCCATTTGGCGAAAGTATTGCTTGATCAGCTCGGTATTGTTGGAATTAAAATCGATTCCCGCCGCGATGTCGGCCAGGCGCACGCGGTAGCGCGGCTGATCGACGCCCTGGCGCTGCGCATACTGCAGCATGACGTTATAGATCTTGCGCGCGGTGACAGTGATCTTTTCCGTCTTGGGAACAATGGCCAGCGTGTTGACGGGCTTGCGTAACAACCGGTCCTGGTCGGCGGCACCGCGGGTGCTGGCGACAGTCGGCGGGTTGACGGGCGAAGCAGGCGGCATTTCTGGCGATCATGGTAGATGTTGCGCAACAGTCTATAGTGAGTTCACTCCTAAATCAAACTCACCTTATACGAGTGTGGTTGATATGCCCTGTCGAGGGGATGTCGTTACGGCGATTGATTCCCAAGATATCTCACCTGAATGAACGCCGTGCTTCGATTTATCGCGAGTGTCAGCGCCCCCATTTCCACTCACCTTTGTTCCCAAAATTTCTCACTAATATCCCCAAGCATTCTCACTTCTGTTCCCAAAGCTTCTCACCGCAACTCCCAATAGTTCTCACTATATTGCCGCCAACGTGTTGATTTGTAGAATTAATTTCGATCCTATAGATGTTTTAGAAGTTGTAGGTGTTGATATTTCTTTTAGCCTGCCGGCGAAAGATGAGGGGGATTTCGTCAAACATTTCGCGCCTGTTTTACTGAAAACGGATATTTTTGGTGAATTCGTAAAATTTTCCAATATCTTCGAAATTCAACGTCGAGTAGAATATTGGATACCGTCAAAACTTTCTTGAAATATATGATCGCCCAAACACTAAGCGGTTCGCAGAAAATCGAAATCAGCGACATCGTGGACCAGGCGGAACGCGCCGCGCAAATGGTCAATCAGATTCGCTCGCGCATGCTGGCGCCGAATGCGGAGAAAAGTCCGCCGGTGTTTTCCTTGACTCAGCTGGCCAATCTTTGCGGTATTGACAAAGGCCAGGTTTCGTACCGCATCGGCAAGGGCGATCTGCCGACCGGGCAGCTCAACGAGAAAGGCTCGCGACGGGAGTTCTCGTTGAGCGAGGCTCGCACCTGGGTGCGTCATTATCGCGCTTCGCACCTTCGCCCCGAAGGCGGCCGCGCGGTGACGCTCGCGATCGGCAACTTCAAGGGCGGTGTCAGCAAGACCACCACGAGCATGGTGCTGGCGCAAGGGATGAGCTTGCGGGGGCACCGGGTACTGGTGATCGATGCAGATCCGCAAGGTTCGCTGACGACGCTATTTGGCATTATGCCCGACGCGGAAGTGACGGAACAGCAGACGATTGCGCCGCTGGTGTACGGTGAAACGTCGTCGATTCGCCCGTCGATCCAGTCGACCTACTGGGACGGAATCGACCTGGTGGCGGCGTCGTCGACGCTGTTTTCGGCGGAATTCGTATTGCCGTCGCGGCAGATGAAAGATCCGGAATTCCAGTTCTGGGATGTACTGAACCTGGGTCTCGAGGACGTGCGGGACGAGTACGACGTGATCATTATCGATACCCCCCCTGCCCTGTCCTATGTGACGATCAATGCATTCATGGCCGCGGACGGCTTGATCGTGCCGTTGCCGCCCAATGCGCTCGACTTCGCGAGCTCGGCCCAGTTCTGGAGCCTGTTCAGTGACTTGGCCTCGAATCTGGTGGAGAGTGCCGGGGTGGTGAAGAGCTTTGATTTCATTCACGTGTTGCTTGCGCGCGTGGATTCTGCGGATGTTGCCAGCGACGTCGTTCGGTCATGGATTACGGCGACGTATGCCGAAAAGGTATTGCCGGTCGAGATTCCGAAAACAGCGGTGACGTCGTCCAGTTCCGCGGAATTTGCGACCGTATACGATATCAGCCGATATGACGGGAGCATGAAGACCTACAGTCGCGCACGGGACGCCTATGATCGGGTCAATGACCTGGTAGAGGTGTCGATCAAGAATTGCTGGGCGCGACATTTGACCGAGGAGGTGTGAGATGTCGATCAAGGATCGTTTGGCGCAGAAGACCGCCGGCCTGACCGTGCCGGACGCGAAAAACCCGGGCAAGGGGAGCGGCAGCGGGGTTTCGCCATTGCGCACGAGCCCGGGGCAGATGCTGATGGTGAACGCGCTGACCAAGGAAAACAATCAGCGTATCGCCCAACTTGAAGAACAGATTAGAGAATACGAAGGGGCTCTGCCGGCGAAGCTGATTGCGCCGCAACGGATCCGCCCGTCGAAATGGGCGAACAGGCTCGAGGAAAGCTTCCAGTCGACGGCCTTTGCCGAGCTGAAGAACGAGATTGCCCAGGCCGGCGTCAATGTACAACCGATCAAGGTACGCCCGATCAAGGGCAAGATCGACGAGTATGAGGTGGTTTTCGGGCACCGTCGTCATCGTGCCTGCCTGGAAGCTGGCGTGGACGTGTTTGCGTTGATCGAAGATGTCGAGGATGCCGAGCTGTTCAAGGCGATGGATCGGGAGAACCGGCAGCGGCAAAACCTGTCGCCGTGGGAACAGGGGAGAATGTACCGTACTGCGCTCAATGAGGGCTTGTTCGGATCGATTGGCGAACTGGCGCGCGAAGTGGGAATTGACAAGGGCAATCTGTCGAAGGCGCTGGCGCTGGCGGATTTGCCGCAGGAGATCGTGGCTGCTTTCCCCTCGCCGCTGGAACTGCAGTTCCGATGGGCAAAGTTGTTGAACGACGTTTTGCAGAAGGACCCGGACGCTGTTCTCGCGCGGGCACGGGATGTCGGGGCCGAGAAACATGTGAGGCGTACGTCGAAAGAAGTCCTGGAAGTGCTTACGGGGACTGTGCCGCCGGCCCTCGTCCAGCAGCCGATCATGGTTGGCGGAAGGACGGTAGGAACGGTGATGTCGGGCCCGAAGGGCACGACGGTAGAATTCGCGCGCGGAGCGCTGCGGCTGGAGCAGATCGAGGGGTTGGCCAAAATGCTGGAGCAATTCCTGCGGCAATAGCGAACCGCGTTCCGGCTGGGATTGTAGACGGGGTGTTGTACGGTACAACACCCCGTTTTTCTTTGTTGCGGGCAGTGACGGCGAACTGGAACTGATCAAGTTGAGCTTCAGTAATTCTCAGGAAAGCATGGAGTGATGTATTCGAGAGCGGCTCGATGCAGGTGTTGTACCGTACAACACCTGTGCGACCGAAGATGCCGATCGATTGATTGAGGCCTGAAAATCCGAGATGCTCTTTCTGACGCAGCTTTGCCTAAAACGCTGAATTGAAAGTTTCATCGTGGCCACTGCATTTTAATGGGAACGTTTAATCCCTGACAGTCCTCCATCGCCATGCCGGCAACGGTAATTTCCCAAATCTTCTCACCGATCACCGCTTATCTCGAAACTACCTCGCCAAGGGTGTTGTACGGTACAACACCCGACCTTTAACCGGACGCCCTCACAATTACGGGCGTCCCAAAATTTCTCACCATTGCCATACACGGGTACCTGACCCGAAGCAAAGCCGTCATGTTGGCCCTGCGACAGGTGTTGTACCGTACAACACCCTATTCGCCGCGACTTGAGAATCAACCCGCCCTTCCCAAAGCTTCTCACCTTACGTTCTGCGACGCACCCGCTACCATGCCCAGCGCGACAGGCGTCCGACCGGGAACTCAGCGCTTGTGCGAAATTCCATGACTTTCAAAAATCTACCCTGATCTCGCGCCCCCTGCTTCGCCCCGCCCCAATTCCTTAACGGGATGTATTCGCACGTCCTGGCCCTTTGAAGACCAACAGCACTTCTCGTACATTCCGGGCCGACCCGCAAAGTCGCATGAACTTGGCACAAGATAGGAGGGCATTGAAGCGAGTGACAGGTCGCCCGAAGGATCGCACCTTCTCCCGCCAGGTCGTGCCGCCAACACCCGAGGCGCGGTCTGCGAGTTGCGTTACCGTCCCCGACTTGGCTTGCGTCACTCGTAGAAAAAAGCAGATGCACCGTCACGACAGATCGATCCGGCCCAACGGCGATTAACGAACCGAAAACAACTTGACCAACCGCCGTCCATCCTGTCGCCGGACCCGAAACCCCCATGCATCGGACAGGCCATTCTTCTCGGAAGGGCTCTCCATCACGGATCGCGACGAGTCACTTTATTGAACTGTACAACTTTTTATTATCAAGCACCGCAAAACATGTCGACAAATCTACACCGAAAATCTCTTCAACATGGAAAATTAATTAAAATCAATACCTTATTGTCCATCTGATACTGAGTCGCCACGCACCACGGGACTGGTCTCCAGTTGAGACTGACCCGCCTTCGAGCCTTCACTTGAAAATCGGCGATGCATGCACGATGCCGGTCCGCCCTGACCAAACGGTCCCGCAGCATCGTGGAATCATTCAGGTCTGTTTTTGCCGAAGCACAGCATGCGGAGAGGGGAGGTGGCGGAACAGATCGTGCAATCCGTTCGCGGCCGCGAGAGAGATTATTAGACCGATGTCGCTAGCCGCATGCCGCTGGCGCGCGAGGCGAGTGAGCACTTGCGCGAATGCCTCTCAATCCTGAGGCGCAGGCTTGCCGATCTCGGTGCTCAGGCTGGCGCGCATGCGCAGACCTGCCGACGTCTCGTGAATTTGCCCGGGCGCACTGCCTGCCGGCGCCTGCGATTCGTGTGCATCCTCCAGTTCGCGCAGGGCGACCGGAGGCGGATTTGCACTGTGACGAACGCGTCGCGCGGCGGAATCGGCGTCACCCTGCGGGAAGAAAGGTGTTTGCGATGTCAGGTGCTTGTCGAGCATGTCTTGATGCCGTACGAATGGCAGAAACGATCAATCCGAAGAAGACTGCGGTTGTGCCGCCGCGAAGCGGGCAGGGCGCCGATGTCGCTGGGACGGCGCCGCGCCCTGCGCCGGCATACCCATCCTGTAATCCTTGCGCCATTGCTTCGCCTTTTCGGCGATGTCCGCCAGCAGATCGAACAATTGCTGCGCCTTGGCATCTGCCAGCATCAGGCGCTGTGCACGAAGGATTTTGCCCGTACCGGACATCGCAAATGCTGGCGCGCCACCGCCATCGAACAGCAGCAGGTTCTTCTGCAGCAGAACACGCAGGGCATCCGAGTCCTGCCCGGGTGGCAGCGCGCCGAACTCGCAGTAGACAAGCAACGCGCCGGGATTGATCTTGTCGCTGTACAGCAGCGAGAAGGGAATGTCATCGAACTCGACTGCGCCGCCTTGCATGATGCGCGCCGGCTCGTCCAGCTTCGTCAGGGCGCAGAATTCTTCGATCAGGCGAATGTAGCGATCCCGGCTCAAAGCTTACTCTCTCTCGCCGGCATCGTTTGGACACGTGAAAATACGGCCCTGTTGCGTTGAATCGCGGCGAACGCCGCCTCCACGATCTCCGCGGTGTTGCGGACGTGCTGACCAAGTTCGCTGGCCGCCGGGCCATTCAGTTCCTTGTGGCATTGATTGTTCAGCGCCATCAGCGCCGCGATATCGCGATAAGCCGCTTCCCATTCCGTTTGCGTCAGCGCGGTCCTCGCGCATTTGACGGTGACGCCGCCCAGCTTGACCAGCAACTCGGCAAATCTCTTGCGATCGTCCGGACTTCCCAGCAGTGCGATATGCGGCGCCGTCGACGCATCCCGGAACGGCTTGGACGCATCGTCGTGCTCCATCACGCCTGTGTTGGCTGCAGCCTCGGGCTGCGTCATGCCTGTGGCTTGATCGTCCTTGCGGGCAGCGGCTTGCTGGTTGCGTGTGGCTTGCTTTACCCATGCCGGCGTCCGCGCATGGTAAATCGCATGATCTGCCTGGTTGCCTTTGGCCGGCTCGGTGTTCGTGCGGCCTTTCTGCGGACCGGCCTGCTGCGAATCTTGCTGTGCCTGCCGCACGGAACCGGGTGTGATCGGGATGGGAGAGTTCATATCCGTTGGATTCTCTTCGGTCACCCGACAACGCTGCCGTAGTGCGGCCGCGCAGCGAATGACCGGTCAGCCTGTTTGCGGACGGGTGTGTCGTATATGTGGGTGGCGCCTGGCATGGTTCGGGTTCCTGCGACCCATTCGAACATGGTTTCCGGTCAGCGGCGGTCGCGCTCATCCGAATCCGAGAGCGACGAGACGTCCGAGGGCGCATTGCCACGCCTCATCCACGACGGTTGAATCGGGCTGCGAAATGTCCTTTTGCGCACGACCCCAGGAGCGCCCTCGGGGCGTTGTTGCTGCGGCACACTCGCAACAACTCGGTTATCGGTCGCTGTTTCCAACGGTACGGGCCGAGGCGCTCCACCGTCATCGTAGCTGAAATCCGTCGTGTCAAGCCAATTCTGGACTGAACCCGGCTGAGATGCGCTGGAGTTTCGCCCGACGGCGGGAAATCGGGCTCGGGCCGTTGGGACCACGCGGGGCGGGGCGTCGTAAAGCGAATGATGATCGTCCACTGGCTGGCTTCGCGGCGTCGCCTGTGCCGGACCTGAACCGGCGATTGCCGCAGTCACCGCGGCGTCAAGCGCACTCTGAAATGTGTTGATGCTTTCGCGCCGGCGCTCAAATCTGACCGGATCGTTCGGAATATTGGGATTGGCTATCAGGGCGTCAAGCGTCTCGCCACTTTTGCGATTGAGCGCGCCAAGGTGGAAAGCCTTGTCCAGCAGTGTCTCCGCGTCGCTGGCGGGCAGCGGCAATGTATGGCTCTGCAAGAGACTGTTGATGATGGCGAGATCCTGCTCGAACGATGTTCTGTCGTTGGCGTCGAGAAGAACGACATGAAACGGCAGGACGTCCAGTGGCGCGCTCCTGCCGCGCGAACGGCTGGATGCACCGTGCTCGATGCGCAAGGCGACGGCTTGCGCATCCTTGAGTGCATTCGAGGCATAGCTCGTCAGAAAATCCAGGTGCTTGTGGTCGACCGGCACACCGACCGGCGATCCCTGCATCTGCGCACGGTAGGTCTCGTAATGTGTCTTCAGACCATCCAATACTTCCCGGATTTGTCTTTTTTCATCGCGGGCCGGTGTCCCGGCGGTGCGCTGTTGCCGCAGCCGTTGCATGGTGTTCTGCAAGCGGTCGATGTCTGCCATGAGATCCTTCGGATCGACCAGATGGAATTGACGGGGCGTACTCGCGGGCGCACGCGGTTGCACCGCGGATGGGCGCATCGGTACCTGTCGAGGGGCCATGGGGAATGCTTGCTGTCGAGGCGCCGACACGGACTGCATCCACGGAGCCGGTTGCGGGACGATGTTATAGGGGAAACGCTGCAGCGCCGCTTGCATGGATGGCGGCATTGGCACCTGTCGGCGAGCGTTGCCGAAGCGAGATTCCGGAGACAATGGTACGGGTGGCACGCGTAGCGCCTGCCGCGGCACACTGACGGAAAGGGGAGGGGGCGGAAGGGGCATGAATGCCGGTCTTGGCGCCCTTCGAGAGGGGACGTCGGATACTGATTCTTGCGATGACGAAATGGATGGCGCCCGCTGTGGTGGCCTTTTCGACAGAACGGCCCCGGATTTGTTTCCGGATTGCCCGGTGCAGCCTGTAATCATCTTTTTAACCGCGTTTGCCACGGCGCCGTACGTGCGCCTGTAAATCGAATGCCCCTTTTGTCCTGCGCTGGCCGGCTCATTCCGTGGAGCCGCGCCATCACCATGGTGGGGGGCTATTGGCCGCAGGTCGCGCGGTATCGAAACAGTGGGAGACGATATGGTTGAAGGTGGCATTTCCGTTGGCATCCATGGAGTCGATCTATATTGCAGTAGCCGGTGCATGCTGACCCCGGAAGTATCCGGTTCTTGTCGATGTCAGCGACTACCACTCTCACATGGGTGGATGACAAAAGCGTTCCGGTTCCCGGCATCCCGATCCTTTTGCGGTTCCCGACTGGAACCACCGCAAGTTCCTGCACCACCCATCGATGACATTGGCGTACCGGTAATGCATTGATTGACCTGCAGGAGGAATCGTGAACGGAACGGATGCAATGAACATGATCGATGGCGCCGCACTCAATGGCGTCAAGGGGCCAGGCAATGTCCAGCTCGAACTGCCCAAGGCGAACTTCGAGGACAGCGCGCAGTTTCGCGCCGCGATGGATCGGGCGATGGAAGACCAGATCCAACTTGAGCGTACCGCGGGCACCGGCAAATCGATGGGCGAAGTGGCCGCGGCGCGCGTTTCGAACCTGGCTTCGGAATTCCAGAAAGACCAGCAATATGTCTCCAATCTTCTGGAGAAGGCCACCCGCACCGGCGACTCGATGCATCTGATGCGCGCCATGCTCGCCCTGAACGACTATCAGATTCGCGTCCAGGCGATGTCCAAGACCGTATCGAAGGCCGCAAGCGCCATCGATCAGCTCACCAAGTTGCAATGACAGCCATGACATCTCACATACTGGACTACCGGCTGATGGCCGGCGAGGGGATTGCTTCGACAGCATCCGCGACGGAGAAACGTTCCGCTCGATTTCTGCGCGCGGGGATGCTCATCGTGGTCGCCGTGCTGCTGGCGGCCTGCTCGAAACTGGTAACGCTGCAGGCCAACCTCAAGGACGCGGACGCGAACGAGATCGTGCTCGTGCTCACCCAGAACGCGATCGAGGTCGAAAAGATCAGGGACAAGGAAGGCGTGACCCTGATGGTCGACGAAAGCGATCTCTCGCGCGCCAGTGCGGCAATGAATGCAGCCGGCTTGCCTCGGCACGATGCCGCGAGCCTGGGCGAGGTATTCAAGCGGCAGGGCATGATTTCCTCGCCGCTGGAAGAACGGGTGCGCTATATCTACGGCCTGTCGGAGGAGCTGGGATTCACGCTACAGCAAATCGATCATGTCATCACCGCCCGCGTGCATGTGGTGCTGCCGGAACGGGTTGCGCCTGGCGAACCCATCCTGCCGTCGTCCGCCGCCGTGTTCGTCAAGTACCGGCCGCCGCTGGACGAAGACGCAATCGTGCCTAGCATACGCAACCTGGTTGCCGCGAGCATTCCCGGCCTGGCAGGCGGCAAAAGCGAGGACAAGATCAGCGTCGTGATGATTCCCACGGAGCTGCCGGCGCCGTCGATCGAGTGGACCACGGTGGGACCGTTCAAGGTGCAGGCGGCGTCCGCCCGGGCGTTGGTCGTAACCATGATTGCATTGATCGTGCTCGCCCTGGCGGGAGGCGTCGTCGCGCTGATCGAAGTATCGAAGCGCAACAAGCGGCTTGGCGCCGTGATGGCGAAACTGACGGCGCCCGGCAAGGCGCTCCTTGCTGCGATGCGGTCCCGGACGAACAAGCGGCCCGCAGACGGCCAGCGCGCGTGAAGCGGTCGCCATGCTGTCCGACGCTTTCCTCGACTGGTGGTTCGCGCCCTGGAACTACGCATCCTCCAGCCACGCAAGCCAGCACGCCGACCTGATCGGCCGGCGCGATGCTTATCGCCTGTGGTGCGCCGGCGCCGGCGTTGCCTCGGCGCTCCCGCTAACTTTCGATGCGACATGGCAGGTCGCGGCACTGGACGACGGCAGCGTGCTGGCGTCCAGCGCAAAACTGTTCGGCGGATTGCTGGCAGCCCGCCAGCAGCAACAGGAGGCGCTTGCGCAGCTGGCCGTAGCCGATCGCAAGTGGTGCATGAGCATCGCCTCGGTCCAGCCGCTGCCCCGGACGCCTGCCGCACCGTATGCGCCCGGCGAGGCGCTCGAGGTGCGCGGTTTGACCGAGCTGTCCTGTCGGCTGGAGGCGGCCTTTCCCGGCATGTGGTCGCGCTTGCGGCTGCTGCTGCCGCGCGAACTCGCCGATCGCGTGACTGCACTGCTGGAGCAGGGGATCGATGCGCACGACCTGGCGGATAACGCATCGCCACGGGCATTGCGCTGCTGGCGGTTGTGCCGGCGCCGGGCGGATGAAATGCATCACGCGCCCGTCCATTCCGACTAACGATGCGAGTGAACCATGACCCGATTCAGCGTAGAAAAGATCGTCGCGGATGAACGCCTGCGGCCCGCCGACGGTATCTTGCGGGCCGAGGCACTGACGGTGATCACCGACGCCCGCGTGCTTGCCGGGCACATCGAGCAGGAAGCGCGCGACAAGGCTGGGGCGGTTCTTTCACAGGCGCGCACGCAGGCGGACGAGATGACGCGGGACGCCGAGGCACAGGTGTGCGAGCGGGCGGCCGAGCTGCTTGCCGG
>JAKACN010000371.1 GCA_021821365.1 Pseudomonadota bacterium
TGGAGGGGAGAATTTGGCGTATTGGTTTCGCGCTTGCCAAAAAGCGTTTCGGATCGAAGCATGTGATCTCCTGAAAATGATTGCGTAGTTAGGACGTAACTTTTTGCGATGTCATGGAAACGTGGTGCACATTTCCATCGCATCGAAAACGAGGCAACACTTAACTTGCGTTTGCGCTGCAGGAACAAGAGCCTATCCCGATGAGCAATGTCCGCTACGGACCCTGTTCTCAGCGAGATAGACTCTCACCTCCCCACCTCTTGAGCCGCAGCAATGTTGCGGCTTCCCA
The DNA here is from genome assembly GCA_021821365.1 of Pseudomonadota bacterium. Taxonomy (GTDB): domain Bacteria; phylum Pseudomonadota; class Gammaproteobacteria; order Burkholderiales; family Burkholderiaceae_D; genus Noviherbaspirillum. The sequence goes on from JAKACN010000371.1 coordinate 290, forward strand.
CTTGGTCAATATGACGAAAGGAAAGTTCCGGCCTTGTTTTGATCTGTTACACTTTTCAAGAAAAAAGCACGACCGTTCCATTTCATGTATAGTAAGAGCGCTCGACAACTCTCAAGGAGACACGAAATGACGATGATCAATCAGCAGGTGCGCCTCGCGGCGCGCCCCGTCGGCATGCCGAAACAAAGCGACTGGAAATTTACGACGGAACCGGTACGCGATATCGCCGACGGTGAAATCATTGTGAAGACGCTTTACCTTTCGCTCGATCCTGCCATGCGCGGCTGGATGAACGAGGGTAAATCGTATATCCGGCCGGTCGGCATCGACGAAGTGATGCGGGCAGGCGGAATCGGCAAGGTCGTGGCATCCAGGTCGCCGAAGTTTGCGGTCGGCGACCATGTGTGCGGTGCCACAGGGGTGCAGCAGTACTGGGTCGGACCTGCCGACGACAAGAGCGCGGCATTCTACAAGGTGGATCCGAACGCGGCGCCCCTACCGAAATACCTGAACGCGCTGGGCATGCCGGGCATGACCGCCTATTTCGGACTGCTGGATGTCGGCCAGCCGAAGGCCGGCGAAACCGTCGTTGTTTCCGGTGCCGCGGGCGCGGTCGGACAAACGGTCGGCCAGGTCGCAAAACAGAAAGGCTGCCGCGTGGTCGGCATCGCGGGCGGCAAGGACAAATGCGAATTTGTCGTCAACGAACTCGGCTTCGACGCCTGCATCGACTACAAGAACGAATCCGTGCGCGAAGGCCTGAAGAAGCACTGCCCGCAAGGGGTCGACGTGTATTTCGATAACGTGGGCGGCGAGATCCTCGACGATGTACTCACCCGCATCAACATGAAGGCGCGCATCATCATTTGCGGTGCAATCTCTCAATACAACAACACAACCCCGGTCAAGGGCCCTGCCAATTACCTGTCGCTGCTGGTGAACCGCGCGCGCATGGAAGGCATTGTCGTTTTCGATTATGCGGATCGCTATCATCTCGCGGCTGCGGAAATGGCAAAATGGATGAAGGAAGGCAGCTTCAAGACACGCGAGGACATCGTCGAAGGCGGCCTGGAAAAATTTCCGGAGGCGCTGCTGATGCTGTTCGAAGGGAAGAACTTCGGCAAGCTGATCCTGCAAGTCACGCGCGACAACTAAGCCGGCCGGGATGGCTTGAGTCGCTCCAGCGTCAACAAAGGGCTCAAGCCGATCGCGCGTCGGGACGTACAAGGCGTGTTGACATTTCCCCACCAAACAGTCACTCTCTCCGTTGCATAAAATATAATTACGGGGAGGGGGAGTATGGGGATTTCCGATAGCGTGGAAACCGCACCGGCGCCTGAGAGAACCGCACAAACGCAACGCCTCTCGGTCGCGCAGGAGCGTTTCACATTTACCGGCAGCGGCAGCGAATATTTCCGGATCTGGATCGTCAACCTGCTGCTTACCATCGTCACCCTTGGCGTCTACTCCGCCTGGGCAAAGGTTCGCCGGACCCGTTATTTCTATGCGAATACGATGATCGCAGGCGCAAGCTTTGACTACCACGGCAACGCCCGGTCCATTCTTCGCGGCCGCATGGTTGCACTCCTCTTTTTCGGCGCTTACAACATAGCGTTCAAGATCTCCGCAACAGCCGGTTTCGCCATGCTCGCGGTGCTTGGCGCTACCATGCCCTGGCTGCTCTGGAAAAGCCTTCAATTCAAGCTCTACAACACGAGTTATCGCGGCATTCGTTTCGGCTTTGGCGGAACCGTCAGGCAAGTGTATTACGTGTACCTCGTACTGCCGATCCTTGCCTTGCTGAGCGCCTATCTGGCCGCACCGTTCGTCCATCAGCGCATCAAGAAGTTCCAGCACGAGCAAAGCCGCTACGGCCGCACGGCGTTTTCATTCCATGCATCGGTCGGCGGCTTCTACAGGGCGTACCTGATCGCACTCGCCGTTGCCATTGGCGGAATGCTCATCATTGGCGTCAGTGTCGGTTACGCCTCGGCGGCATTTCGGGCCGGCGGCCCGAAGACGGCAAGCGCCGTACCCGGGGCCCTGCTCATCATCCTTCTCGCCACTTATGTGTGGATGTTCTTGTTGTTCCAGCTGTTTCTGACACTGATCCAGAACACCATCTGGAACAACACCCGCCTGGGCGAGCACCGCTTCAATAGCCGCATGCGAGCTGGCAGAATCGTCTACATTGCCGTCACCAACCTGATCGGAATCGTGGTCACGCTTGGATTGTTCGTTCCTTTTGCCCGGATCCGGACGATGAAATACCGCATCGAATCGATGTCCCTGATTCCGGCGGGCAGTCTCGACGACTTCATCGCGGACACGCAGAAGCAGGCATCGGCCACCGGAGAAGGCATGGCTGACCTGCTCGACTTCGACTTGTCGCTATAAGCACTGCCGCATGATCGTTCCTGCGTTCTATTTCGACGGCCAATCGTCCCGAAGATTTTCCGTCACGCTGGAAGTGCGTGACGGGATCGCCGTCGTCCAGGGCGACACGCACCGGGAATGCCCGCTCGACGAACTGCGTGTCTCCGAACGCCTGCGCCGTGCGCCGCGTAAAGTCACATTCCCCGATGGGGCATACCTGGAAATCCTCGACCTGAATGCATTCAACGTGTTGCTTTCGAGGTCCGGCCACGTGGATCCGCTTGTCGTCAGGGTGCAGCAAAGTTGGCGCGGCGCCCTGATTGCGGCTCTGGCCACCGTCGTCAATCTGGTGTTCAGCTACCTCATTGGCTTGCCTGCAGCGTCAAGAGCGCTTGCCCAGGCCATGCCCGAGCAATTTCAACGTCGCATTGGGCAGGAAACCCTGGCCTTCCTCGACCGCCGCATGCTGGCGCCATCGGCACTTTCGAGTGCGCAACAGAAAGCGATTACGGATCGCTTCAACAAGCTATTGACAACCACACGCGAGATGCCGGCCTACGACATTGTTTTTCGTAGGAGCCGGATCGGTCCGAACGCGTTTGCAGTCTCGTCGGGTCAGATCGTACTGACTGACGAGATCGTCAAACTGGCCGACGACGAAGACGCTGTCATGGGCATCCTG
>JAKACN010000372.1 GCA_021821365.1 Pseudomonadota bacterium
CACCTCTATTTCGAAGCCTCAGCGGTGGTGATCACCCTCGTCCTGCTCGGCAAATGGCTGGAGGCGCGCGCCAAGCGCCAGACTACGGAAGCGATCCGCGCGCTGCAGGTGCTGCGTCCCGATGTGGCGCGCGTGCGGCGCGACGGCGCCGATGCCGATGTGCCGATCGAACAGGTTCGCCTCGGCGACGTCATTGTCGTGCGTCCGGGCGAGCGGGTGGCGGTCGACGGCGTCGTGCTCGAAGGCATGACCCACATCGACGAATCGCTGATCACCGGCGAGAGCCTGCCCGTGGCCAAGCAGGCCGGCGACAAGGTGACCGGCGGTTCGATCAACGCGGAAGGGCTGCTGCTGGTGCGTACCGCCGCCATTGGCGCGGAAACGACGCTTTCGCGCATCATCCGCCTCGTCGAGAGCGCGCAGGCCGCGAAAGCACCGATCCAGCACCTGGTGGACAAGGTGAGCGCCATCTTCGTGCCGGTTGTACTCGTCATTGCGCTGGTCACGCTGTTCGCATGGTGGCTCTATGGCGGCACTATCGAACAATCCATCATCAATGCAGTGGCCGTGCTGGTGATCGCCTGCCCTTGCGCGCTCGGGCTGGCGACGCCGGCGGCGATCATGGCCGGCACCGGTGTGGGCGCGAAGAACGGGATCCTGATCAAGGATGCCGAAGCGCTGGAGATCGCGCACTCCATCACCACGGTGGTGTTCGACAAGACCGGCACGCTTACCATCGGCAAGCCTGCGTTGACCGAGGCCGCACCGAATGGCATTGGCCAGGACGAGTTGCTGCGCATGGCGGCGGGCGTGCAGCAGGGCAGCGAGCATCCGCTGGCCCGTGCGGTCGCCGATGCCGCAAAAGCCAGGAGCATCGATGCGCCGGCGGCAAGTGAAGTCACGGCATTGCCGGGACGCGGATTGGCAGCGACGGTGGATGGGCGCCAGCTCAGGCTGGGCAGCACCCGCCTCATGCAGGAACTCGGCATCGACCTGGCGCCGCTGACGGAGCGCGCGGCCCTGCTGGAGAGCAAGGGCAATACGATTTCCTGGCTTGCCGAGGATGGTACCGCGAAGCGATTGCTTGGCCTGCTGGCCTTCGGCGACCAGATCAAGCCCAGTGCGCAGCAGGCAGTCGGGCGCTTGCGGGCGCTCGGCGCGAAGACGGTCATGCTCACCGGCGACAACAAGGGCAGCGCGGGTGCGGTGGGTGGCGCGCTAGGCATCGACCAGATCGTGGCGGAAGTGCTGCCCGCCGACAAGGCCGGCAAGGTGGCCGCGCTGAAGGGCAAGGGGCAGGTAGTGGCGATGGTCGGCGATGGCATCAACGATGCGCCGGCGCTTGCCGCCGCCGATGTCGGCGTGGCGATGGCGACCGGCACCGACGTCGCGATGCACGCCGCCGGCATCACCCTGATGCGTGGCGATCCGGCGCTGGTGGCGGACGCGATCGACATCTCGCGCCGGACCTACAGCAAGATCCGCCAGAACCTGTTCTGGGCGTTCATCTACAACCTGGTCGGCATTCCGCTGGCGGCATTCGGCATGCTCAACCCGGTGGTGGCGGGCGCGGCCATGGCATTCAGCTCGGTCAGCGTGATCAGCAATGCCTTGCTGCTGCGCCGCTGGACGCCGGCCAATGCGAGGAGGGCGGCATGAATATCGGCCAGGCATCGCGGGCATCCGGCGTATCGGCCAAGATGATCCGCTATTACGAGAGCATTCATCTGATCAAGGCCAGCGAACGCACCGATGCCGGCTATCGCACCTATGGCAACAGCGACGTGCACACGCTGCGCTTCATCAAGCGCGCGCGATCGCTCGGCTTTTCACTGGAGCAGATCAGGGAGTTGTTGTCGCTGTGGGAGGATCCGCATCGCGCCAGCGCGGATGTGAAAGCGATCGCGCAGGAGCATGTCGCCCAGCTCGAACAGCGCATCAGGGAGCTGACGGAGATGCGCGATACCATCAATCACCTCGCTCATGCCTGCTCCGGCGACAACCGGCCAGAGTGTCCGATCCTGCAAAACCTGGCGTCCGCGCCCGAGGAGGGCCATAGCTGCCATTGAGGTATTACCCATGCGCTTTGCGAAGCAGCGCAGTGTGGGCGGTATGCGCGGCGAGCCGGCTGAGGATTATCTGCATCCTTATATCGGCACAGTTTTTTTTGCTCTCGCCAAGGCGCCAGGAATGCCAAGGGAATGGGGGCATCGTTCGTCGGTCGATAGAGAAATGGGAATTCCTTGGCGTTCCTGGCGCCTTGGCGAGAGGAGACCTAATCTCTCTGCCCGAACGAACTCTGCTGGCGAGCCCGTCTTTTCATGGAGCCGCGGGTAATTTTCAGGCGAGCCAGGGTGCACAGGGGGAAGGGGCGGGATGCCGCCCCGTCAATCTTATACGGCGCTGCTTTCGAGAACCGGATAGCCGGCTTCCACAATCGCGGATTTGATGTCATCGAGTTTGGCGGACGAGGCAACGCGCACTTTCTGCGTGGCGAGATCCACGTCCACCTTGGCCGCCGCATCCACTGCCTGCACCGACTTCGTCACGGTGCTGACGCAGTGACCGCAACTCATTCCTTCGACTTTCAGTTCGTACATGGTGTGCTCCTGTTGAATGAAGATAGCTGTAGCGTAAGGCGTTCCAACATGGGAAGGTCAAGCGCCATCGGAATCATTTCGTTCCGAACAGGCGGTCGCCCGCATCACCGAGGCCGGGAATGATGTAGGCGTGGTCGTTCAGGTGCGAATCCAGCGATGCCACGTACACCTTCACATCGGGATGCGCCTGCTGGAATACCTGCACGCCTTCCGGCGCGGCGACCAGCGCGAGAAAGGAAATCTGGTCGGCGGACACGCCGCGCTTTTTCAGTACATCAACGGCATGCACCGCCGAATTGCCGGTAGCCAGCATCGGATCGCACAAAATGAAATTGCGGTCGGCCAGGTCGGGCAGGCGCACCAGGTATTCCACCGGCCGATGCGTTTCCGGGTCGCGGTAGACGCCGATATGACCGACGCGCGCCGACGGCACCAGTTCCAGCAGTCCGTCGCTCATGCCGATGCCGGCGCGCAGTACCGGCACGACGACCAGCTTTTTTCCCGCGATGATCGGCGCATCGATGGTTTGCAGCGGTGTTTCGATCCGCGTCGTCGTCAGCGGCAGGTTGCGGGTGATCTCGTAGCCCATCAGCAGCGTGATCTCGCGCAGCAGTTCGCGGAAGGTACGCGTCGATGTTTCGCGGTCGCGCATGTGCGTCAGCTTGTGCTGGATCAGCGGGTGGTCGAGGATGTAGAGGTTCGTAAAGCGGGGATCTAGTTTCATGGCGTGTTCGATAGTCCAAATG
>JAKACN010000373.1 GCA_021821365.1 Pseudomonadota bacterium
GCGAGCACGCCGTGCCGCGTGTTTTCCCCTGTAAATTTTTCGGCTCGTCGGCAACATTGGCGGGAGGCAGAAAAAAGAAGCGTCCTCTCGCCAAGACGCCGGGTACGCCAAGGAATCAACGATTCTCGCCCAGTCGATTGATGATGCGAGCTCCCCGATCTTCCCAATCGCGTCTTCCGTCAATCTTCCCCTTTCCCTGGCGTCCTGGCGAGAGCAAAAAATGGTGGCCCGCAGGAAAACTTCCTCTGGCAGATATTGCGTGATCGAATCAAATGTGCGCCGCCTCCACACGTGCACGCAATCTATTTGCACACGTTCTTTCGAACCGGATGTGCTTGCATGCATCTTGCTACCTCATCCCTCGGGCAGTGCGCGTCGCGCCATGGAGCGTGTCGGATTCATTGACCGTCCTCATCAATCGTTCTTTTGCACGCGCCCTATACTGAATTTGACTGCTAAATCGAGAGCGAGAGAAACGTAAACCCATTTCGGATGTCCATCTTCCAGGAAGCACATCCGATAACCTGACGGGGAGCACATGCCATGACCACTCATAGCGACGTCAATCATACTGAGCGGCAAGAAGATATTCTGCAAAGCCTGGTCGCTTTCGCCAAGGACCATCGCGCCGCTCACTGGTCCGGAACGCTCTCGCAATTTCTTGAGCGCGTTCTGCCCGCCGATCCGCAAGGTGTGGCGCGCACTTCGCATCAATACATGTGGGACATGATTCGCTGGATGGGCGGCGAAGACCAGGACGGGAATTTCCGCTGCAAGCTGTTCGACCAGGAATTGTTCGGCGTCGACGAAGCCATCGATCGCGTGGTTGACTACTTCAAGGCCGCCGCGGCCGGCTCGGAAGTCGGGCGGCGCCTGCTGCTGCTGCTCGGTCCGCCGTCGGGCGGCAAATCGACGCTCGTCATCCTGCTCAAGCGCGGCATGGAAGAATACAGCCACACCGACGCCGGCGCGATTTACGCGATACAGGGCTGCCCGGTGCATGAATCGCCGCTGCACCTGATCCCGCATTCGGTGCGCCCGCGTTTCCGCGACACCTACGGCGTGGACATCATCGGCGAAGTCTGCCCGCATTGCCGCACGCGACTGGAAACCGAATACAACGGCGACTTCCTGCACATGCCGGTGGAACGCATCTTCATTTCCGAAGCGGGCCGCGTCGGCATCGGCACCTACGCGCCGCACGATCCGACCACGGCGGATCTGGCCGACCTGGTCGGCTCGGTGGATCTGTCGAAAGTCGCCGAATATGGCGACGAGGGCGATCCGCGCGCGTGGTCATGGTCGGGCGCCGTGTATGCGGCGAGCCGCGGCATGCTGGAGATGATCGAGATCCTGAAGGTCAAGCGCGAATTCCTCTACCTGCTGCTCACGCTCACGCAGGAAAAGAATGTGAAGGTCTCTCGCTTCCCGTTGATCTATCTCGATGAAACCATTCTCGCGCACACCAACCTCGCGGAATTCCGCAAGTTCCTGCAGGAGAGCGAGAACGAAGCGCTGCTCGATCGCATGGTGATCATCCAAGTTCCCTATACGCTGAATTACAAGGATGAGGCGCGAATTTACAAGAAACTGATTTCGTCTGCGGCGCCCGCCTTCCGCGAAGTGCACCTCGACCCGCACGTTCTGCATGCCGCCGCGGTGTTCGCCATCTTCACCCGACTGCATGACGGCGAGGACAAGGAACTGGAACTAAGCAAGAAAGTACGTCTCTACGCCAATGAAGAGGTGGAAGGGTTTTCGCATGCGGAAGCTGACCGGATGAAACAGAGAATGCCGGACGAAGGGCTGGCCGGCATATCGCCGCGCTTTGTGATCAATGCCTTGTCGAATGCGATCATCCAGACGAACGTGAAGAGCCTGACCACCATGGACGTGCTGCTCGCGCTCAAGGATGCCATCGAGAACGACGCGCGCATCGACCCGAAGCGCAAGCGCAAATGGATCGACTACCTTGTGCTCGCGCGCAAGGATTTCTACAACCGCTGGGTCAAGGAAGACGTGCACAAGGCGCTGTTCGTCTCCTTCGAGCAGGAGGCCCAGGACCTGCTTGACAAGTATCTGGACGAGGTGGAAGCCTCGCTCGACAATCGCCAGATCAAGGATCCGATCACCAACGAAGAGCGCAAGCCCGACGAACGCTTCCTGCGTGCGGTGGAAGAGAAAATCCATATCTCCGAATCCGGCAAGCAGTCGTTCCGTCAGGAGGTGGTGCGCAAGGCGATGGGCGCCTACAAGCGCGGTGAGAAATTCACGCTCGACAGCCACGCGCAATTGCATAACGCAGTGCAGCAGTACCTGTTCGAGCAGCGGCGCGAAGTGCTGCGCCTGGTCAGCTCCACCACGCGGCCGGACGAAGAAGTGCGGCAAAAGATTTCCGTGGTCGAAAAGCGGCTGGTCGACGAGTATGGCTACGACAGCCACAGCGCGCGTGAAGCGCTGAACTATGTCACCACGCTGATGGCGCAGGAGTAATCCGGTACTTGCGCAGCTGCAGATGAGCGGTGGGCAAGTCCTTTCATCAAAGGCTGTTTATGACTGATCACATCACGATTTCTGCTGAAACTCCCTGGTACGACCTGTTCTCGCGCGGTTCGCGGGACTGGTTGCGCCATAACGAGAAGGTGCGCGAGGCGGTACAGCAGAATCTGCCCAACCTGGTGGCCGGTCCGGATGTCATGACCGGTTCGCAGGACCGTACCGTGCAGGTTCCGGTGCGGTTGCTGGAGCACGCGCGCTTCCGCCTCGCGGATTCCCCGTCGCAGACTTACAGCAGCGCAGGTCAAGGCCAGGGCAAGCCCGGTGATGTGCTGCGTCAGGCCCAACCGGACATGGGCGGCGAGGAAGGCGAAGGCGGCAATAACGATGGCGAAGTAAAGTTGCTGCTGGAGTTCAAGGTGGACGACATCATCGACTGGCTGTGGGAAGAACTGCAGCTCCCCGACCTGCAGCCCAAGCGCAATACCGCCGTGACCGATGACGAGTACGTGCGCGAAGGCTGGGACAAGCACGGCGCGCGCGCGCGCCTCGACCGCCGGCGCACCGTGAAGGAAGCGGTCAAGCGGCGTGCGACGCAGGAGAAGACGACTGACAACCCGATCCCGTTCACCAATGAGGATCTGCGCTTCAAGCAACTCGTGCAGCGTCGCAAGCCGGCAACGAATGCGGTGGTCATCTTCGCGCTGGACGTGTCGGCCAGCATGACCGATGCGGAGCGCAAGCTGGCGAAGAGCTTTTTCTTCTTCGTGCTGCAAGGCATACGGCGCCGCTACGGCAAGGTCGAAACGCGCTTCAT
>JAKACN010000106.1 GCA_021821365.1 Pseudomonadota bacterium
CTGCGTGGCGACGAAGGCGCGTCGTGCCGTCGACGCGCCCGGCGGCTGGGCTTCGGGTGCCGCACCGGCCGTCGGGGCGGTTGTGCCGGCTTGCGGTTCCGGCAGGTCTTGGGGCCGACCCATTCCGTCCATTTCGACCGTACCTTCGACCGCGAATCCAAGATGGCCAAACAAGTCCTGGCGCCGGCTGGCAGAGTGGTTTTGCCGACGCAACTGTTCTCGCGCAATACGCAGGTTGGTGACAGCGCGCGTGTCGGTCGGACGGCGGTCGAGCACCGACTGCCAGCCCTCGGCTGCCGCATCCCAGCGTCCCAGCACGGCATAGGCGTAGGCCAGGTTGTAGAGCGCATCAAGTTGACTTGTCTCATCCGGGGCCAGCATCCAGGCCAGTCCGAGGTGTTCCATGGCGGCGATGGCATTACCCGCCTGCAGCGCCGCCAGTCCGGCACCCCAGTGCCCGCGATAACCGTCTATCTGCTCGTAAAGGCGGCGCGCCAGGGCCCATTGTTTGTGGCTGTAGGCTTCCCAGGCGCTGCGCTCCGAAACCGGCGCCGGCTGTGCCTGTGCCTGTGCCTGCTGCGGATGGCTCGCGAGGTTCAGCGATAGCGCGACCACGGTCATCCAAAGCACCGGCGGCCAGCGGCGTGGCCACGGCCAGGGCCAGCGCGGACGTGGCGTGTACGCCATGGCGAGCAGTACGATGCCCAGTCCCAGCGGCCAGGCAAACAGCTCTCGCCAGCCGTCGCCCATAGCGGTCGTTGTGGCCGTTACGACCGTTATGCGCGGCGCCGGTATGGCGCCAATGCCGTGCGTGTAAATGGCATTCCAGCCGAAATCGTCGTCTTCCAGGTAGGCGGTGCCGCCGCCGGTGGCTTCAACCAGCTTCCGATACTCGCCGGTGGCCGCACCCGACGCGGAACGCGGCAGCGCGAACCAGACATGGAGCGGTATGCCGCGGCGTTTCAGCGCATCCGCCGCCGCCTTGACCGCATCCCCTTGTCCGCCGGCCAGGCTGTCGCTGTCGGCGTCGGTGATCAATAGCACGGCATGATGCAGGCGCTCATCACCGCCAAGCTGTCTGAGAGCCAATGCCAGCGCCTGCGCGAGGTTGCTGCCGGCGGCGGGCAGCAGGTCTGCGTCCAGCCATTGCAGTGCGCCGGCGAACAGCGTGCGGTCGCGTGTCGGCGGCAGCAGCATTCCGGCGCTGGCACCGTACGCGATCAGTGTCAGGCGTTCCCCGCGCAGCCGTCGCATGCCATCGAGCAGCGCCAGTCGGGCGCGGGTGAGGCGATCGGGCGCCAGGTCCGCTGTCCGCATCGAATCGGAGACCTGCACCAGGACCACGATATCGCCGCCTTCCCGCAGACGGGACAGTTCTTCGCCGGGCGGCGCGTCGAGCGCAGGCCAGCGCGGCCCGGCGAGCGCCAGCACCAGCAGCGCCCATGCCGCCGCTTCACACCAGAACCGCGGCGTATGCGTACGCGACCAGCCGATTTCGGTTATTACCCACGGCAGCAGATGCGCATCGGCGTAACGCACGGCGCGCCTGCGGGTGCGCCATCGCGCGAACGCGGACAGGAACGGCAGCAAAGCGAGCGGCAACACCCACGGCCAGTGCCATTGAATGCCCTGCCAGGTCGACGTCGGGAAGGACAGCCAGGCACTCATGGCCGGTCCGCCTGGCGCCGCTGGATGCGTGCGTCGATGCTCCCGGCAAGCGCCAACAGCAGCAGCGCCGCACCGAGCGGCAAGGGATACCACTCCCGCATTCTGCGCGCCTTCGGTGCCGGACGTATGGTGGGTTCCACCGCGTCGACCAGGCGCAGGAAGCGGCGCGCATCGTCGACGTTGCGCACGACGGCATGGCGACCACCGGTCAGATGCGCGATATCGGCAAGCGTCGGCTGGATGTCTTCGTCGGCGGTCGCTGTCATTGCCGAGCCGATCTGCATGGTGTGTACCGGCACCTGTAACGCCCGTGCGAGCGCCAGCGCTTCGGCTGGCTGCATGTCGCCGGCGTTGGCAGGATCGCCATCGCCGACGAAGATCAGTGCCGGACGAGGCTGCTCGTCGCGCACGCTGCGCAGGGCCAGCGCAAGTGCGTCGCCGGATGCGGTGTAATCGCCCAGCGCGCCGACCTGCAGGCGGTCGAGCTGGCGCAGGACATGCTGTCTGTCGCGGGTCGGCGGCGTCAGGACTGCCGCACCCCCGCCGAAGACCATCACGGAAAAGCGGTCCGACGGCCGGGAATCGATGAAGTCGTGCAGTACGCGCTGGACCATCGCCATGCGGGTGATGGCCTTGCCGTCGAGCGCAAAATCGTCGCGGCTCATCGAGGATGAGATATCGAGGATCAGGGCAATGTCGCGGCCGATCGGTGCCGGCGCGATCCAGCCTAACGGCTGGCGCGGCTGAGCCAGCGCGACAAACAGGAAGCTGACAGCGGCGGCGCGCATCAGCAAGGCGCCGCGCGAAGCGCCGGGCGTCGACTGCGCTTTGGCCGGCAGCATCGGATGGCGCAATGCGGCAAGCGGAAGGCACAGCGACACCGGCCGCCGCCAGGACCAGGCGAGCCAGAAAGGGAGCGGCAGCGACAACCATAGTGCCGCTGGACGGGCGAATTCAATCATCCCGGCTACTTCCTGTGAGCACCTGGTTTCGTAGCCCGGCCAGCCTGTCCAAGTCATCGGGCGCCGGCCGCCGGAAGCGCAGCGTGTTGACCGCAGTCCACCATTCTTCTGGAAGCTGCAGACGGTAGGCGCGCACCAGCAGCGCGAGGCGCTGGGCGACGGCGGCGATATCGCCGTCATTTGGAATCGAAACCAGCTCCCTGCGCAGGCGCCTGCGTCGCCGTACGGCAGCGATGTGACGCCAGGACATCCACGCCGCCACGGCGGCTACGCAAGTGCCCAGGATGAAGGCCGCGGCGACATGATCCGTGTCCGTGTGTGGGTGCGCCGGAGGCGGTGGCGGTGCAATTGTCGGGGAGAGCTGCCGGATTGCTTCATTCATGGCGCATGATCTCGTTCACCAGGTCGTCCACTGGTGTCGCGATGTCCAGCGGACGGATGCGGCAGCGCTGCAGCAATGCATCCTGGCGCATGCGCCGTTCCTCACATTGCGCATGCACCATACGGCGCCACTCGTTGCTGTCCGTGTCGATATGCCGCAGGAAACCGTTGGACAAGTCTTCAAATAAGGCATGGCCGATGGCGGGTAACGTCGTTTCTGCCGGATCGGTGATCCGGACGAAGTGCAGCCGCAACATGGCTGACAAGGCTGCCAGCGGTGCTTCCGTACTATCGTCCAGCCAGTGGCCGTCGCTAAGAACCCATACGTGGGACCCACGGGGAAGGTTCATGCGCAGCGCTTGCAACCGCGCCGCCCAGCTTCGTCCGCCAGAGCTCGCCGGCAACGGGGGACACGGAGCGACGACGGCGTGCGCCAGTTCCGGCAGGCGGGCGCGGCCTTGACGGCACGACAGCAATACATCCTGTTCGTCCCAGAGCGAGAGTCCGACGGCGGCTCCCATTCCTTCGGCGGCATGGCAGGCCAGCAAGGCAATTCGCGCGGCCTGCGTCACCTTGAGACGTCGCCGTGTGCCGAAGCGCATGGCGGGGCCGCGATCCACGACGATATGCCATACCGGCTGCCGCTCCTCGCGATAGGTCTTGACGAAAGGACGGCGCAAACGCGCGGTGCTGCGCCAGTCCATGTCGCGCAAGTCATCGCCCGGCACGTAGGGGCGCGCTTCCTCGAAATCCATGCCGCCGCCGAGGTGGGCCGAGGGCCAGTCGCCGGCATGCCGGGCGCGCACTTCTCTGCTGCGGCATGCCGCGATCCAGTGCCGCGCCTGGAAGGCGAGTTCTGCGATTTCCGCGGCGTTCAGCAGCGGTGAATCGACAGCCGGCGATCGCGAGGAAGGTCGGATGTTCACGGTGCGGGCACGGCCTCGAGCAGTCCGGCAATGACGTCGTCCGCGCTGAGTCGCCCGATCTGTGCTTCGATCCGCATCGTCATCCGGTGCCGCAGCACGTCGGGCGCCATCTCGCGCACATCGGACGGGAGGACATGATCGCGTCCCTGCAGGTAAGCGTAGGCCGCGGCTGCGTGGCTCAGGGCGAGCGAAGCGCGCGGGCTGGCGCCGCACTCCACGACGCGCCGCCATTCCGGGTTCCACGCGCCCGGATCGCGGGTGCCGCGCACCAGGGCGACGATATACGACTCGACGACCGTGGACAGGTGAACGGCATGCACGTCGCGGCGGGCCGAAAGCACCAGCGACTGGTCCACGGCGGAGGAGGGCGTGTCGACATCAAGCCCAACGCCGCGATCGCGGCGCAGGATTTCGATCTCCTCCGGCTCGCTCGGATAGTCGAGCCGCACGTGCAACATGAAGCGGTCGAGCTGGGCTTGCGGCAGCGGATAGGTGCCGACTTGCTCGATCGGATTCTGCGTCGCCATGACCATGAACAGTTCCGGCAGACGTCGCGTGTGGCCGCCAACGGTGATCTGCCGCTCCTCCATTGCTTCCAGCAAGGCTGCTTGCACCTTGGCCGGCGCGCGGTTGATTTCGTCGGCGAGCACGATGTCATTGAAGAGCGGACCCGGCACGAAATGGAAGGCATTGTTGTGCAGATCGAAGACGTCCGTGCCGGTGATGTCGCCTGGCAGCAGATCCGGCGTGAACTGGATGCGCTTGAAACGTGCATGCACGCGCGCCGCAAGCGTCTTCACGGCGGTCGTCTTGGCGAGGCCGGGCAAGCCCTCGACCAGGACGTGGCCGCCGCACAGCAGGCCGATGACAAGGCGGTCAAGCAATTTCTCCTGGCCGACGATGGCGTCGGCGAGCGAGAGGCGGAGCGCCGTGATGGTCGCTTGCGTGTTGGACATGCGATGGTTCCCCAGAAATGCGCGTTGCAGCGCTGTTGTCGGAACGCGCCCGCCGTCGGGTAACGACGCGTTACCACGTGTCGAACAAAGAGAACGCAGGGTTTCGACCAATGCGTTCGCCGACCGGAGTGCAGCGATCGATGCGCCAGCAAATAATATACTATATGCGCAACTAGCAATATATAAGTTGAAGTGGCTGCCCGCCGACAAGAATTTGAGAGCGGAAAATGTCGGGGGAGCGGGAAAGCGGATCGCGTGCCGCCGCCATTTCCGACGGCAAATTTTCCGCTGCGTGTCACTTTGGCGTGACACATCGGCGGCATGTTGAAGCCCTCTGTTTCCCAGCGGGTCGGTGTCACAGCTCGGTAGCGGTAATCGCTATACTTCGACCTTTTGCAGAACTTCAGGGGGGCACATGGCGCAGCCCAGGATCGACGCGGCTTTCGGAAAACCGTCTACCGTCGTTGAAATTTTTCTGATCTTCCTGCGTCTCGGGCTCACCTCATTTGGCGGGCCGGTCGCCCAGCTCGGTTACTTTCGCGACGAATTCGTCGTTCGGCGCAAATGGCTCGACGAGCATGCTTATGCCGATCTGGTTGCGCTTTGCCAGTTCCTGCCGGGGCCGGCCAGCAGCCAGGTCGGGATTGCTCTTGGCTTGTCGCGCGGCGGCATGCCGGGAGCTATCGCTGCCTTCCTGGGATTTACGCTGCCGTCCGCCATTGCCCTGGTGCTGTTCGGACTGGGCCTCTCCCATTTCGGCAACCAGCTCGACAACGGCTGGCTGCATGGCCTCAAGGTCGTGGCCGTAGCGGTCGTTGCGCAGGCATTGTGGGGAATGGGAAAAGCGCTTGCGCCTGACAGCCGGCGCGCGACCATTGCGGTCGCCGCCGCCATGATCGTCACGTCGGTTCCTTCCGCATGGGGGCAAGTGGGCGTGATCGTTGCCAGCGGCCTTGTTGGCTGCGCTTTTCTTCGCGGTGATACAGGCTTGCCGCACGCACCGCTGCGAATTTCTGTCTCGCGCACCCTTGGGGCCATCCTCCTGGCAGCTTTCTTCCTGCTCCTTCTGCTGCTGCCCATCGCTGCCGGAGCAACCAAAAGTAACATTGCGGCGCTCTTCGACAGTTTCTATCGCGCTGGCGCGCTGGTATTCGGCGGCGGCCACGTGGTTCTGCCGCTGCTGCAATCCCAGGTCGTTCCTGCCGGCTGGATTTCCAACGAGGCCTTTCTCGCCGGGTACGGTGCGGCGCAGGCAGTCCCCGGTCCATTATTTACCTTCGCAGCGTACCTTGGTGCCGTCTCAGGCCAAACTCCATCGGGGTGGGCCGGAGCGGCAATGGCGCTCGCCGCCATTTTTCTGCCGGCCTTTCTGCTGATTGTCGGCACCCTGCCGTTCTGGGAACAATTGCGCCATTACACCGGCATCAAACGCGCCATGCTGGGGATCAATGCGGCCGTCGTCGGTTTGCTGCTGGCCGCGTTTTACAACCCGGTATGGACCAGCGCGATCAAGAGTCCCGCCGATTTTTGTCTGGCCGCTGGCGCCTTCCTGGCCCTCGTGTTCTGGAAGCTGCCGCCTTGGCTGGTCGTGCTGCTCGCCGCGACAGCTGCCGGATTGGGCATCCGATAAGGCGGTGCAAGATCCTGCGTTGAAGTGCACATTGCAAAACGACCTGACAAAAAAAAGCCCGCAAACGCGAGTTTGCGGGCAAGACTTTCATCAGTAGGGAGGGGAACTGATTCGTCCACTTTACGCCGGTCCTGAAGGAAATCCATTCGGCTTTACAACCATTTACCCGGAACACACTCCGATACATTGCGATACTTCATGGCTACATTGCGTGGGCGATGCGTTGCCGCGTCGAAATACCCATGCCCTGGAATCAGCAAAAGATCATCGACAACATGGCAGCGTCGTCCACAAGCATCAATGCGACGAGGACGGCCCACACCCTGGCGTGCGCGCTCAGGCGCTGAAAGAGAAGTTCGGGTTCCAAGGGCATGTAGTGAGAGGCTTGTTGCTGGCGGGTTGATTGTTCGCCGCATGATTATAGAGATGCTCTCCCCCGTCTGTCTTGCTGCCGGGCGGAGACTGTTTCATATCGACCTCAGTTTGAGCGCGACAGACGCGGGTATTGTGTCGCGGCACCCGCGATAGTCAGGCGAGACTCGCGCGACGGGAAACCCCGGCACCGAGCGACATATTTCCCGAACTTGGCGTATTCTGAAGCGGCGGTATGGCGTGTCTGCAGCAATCAATTGCTGCCGGCGCCACGTCCAACCTTCGGCAGGGACTTGTCATGAAACGACTTTTCATTCTTGTTGCGATTGGGCTGATATCTGCGTGCGCGCACCGGGCTCCTGAACAGATGCTGGCCCTGTTTGGCGACCCGGCGCCCGTTGAGGCGGCGACTCAGACGATCGTCATACGTCCTGAGACCAGATGGGTCAACGTCACCGGCGGCGACACGGTCAAGTTCGTGGTCGGCGAGAAATCCTTTGCGTGGATCTTCAACGTGGCGCGTACGGTCAATTCATTCGATCTCAGCCGCGTTGCGCCGCCTGGTGTGCTTGACCGCCATGTGGAGGCGTATGTCGCGCCGGATCCCCGGTATATCGGTGCCGACGGCTTCGATGGCGGTGCGGGGAAATAGGCCCCGCGCGGGGGGGGGGCCGCTTGCAGGGTCAATGCGACATCAGCACCGGCAAGTCCATCGAACGCAACACCGTTGCGGTAACGCCGCCCAGCACGACCTCGCGCAGGCGCGAATGACCATAGCCCCCCATGATGAGCAGGTCGGCATCGCACCGTGAAGCTTCTGTGAGCAAGGCGTCGCCGATATCGGCGTGATGCGGGTCGGCGCTGACGCGCATCACTTCTGTCCTGACATCGTGGCGCGCGAGGTAGAGCGCCATGTCCGCGCCGGGTTCCTGTCCGTGCGCACCGCGCCCGATCTCCGGATCGACCACGCACAAGAGTACATTGGCGGCGCCCTGCAGGATCGGCAATGCCCCCGTGATCGCTCGCGCCGCTTCCAGGCTGCCATCCCATGCAACAAGACAGCGCTTGCCGATGCTGTCCTGGCGGATGATGAGCGGACAAACCAGTACAGGACGTCCTGCATTCATCAGCGCGTATTCAGGCAGATTGTCAGGCATGTCGAGCGGCTCGTCGGCATCGACCTGGCCGACAATCAGCAAGTCGCTGTAACGACCCTGAAGGCAGAGCGCAATGCCTGCCTCGTCATCCAGTACGCGCTTCTCGCACGAACAGACGTCGGCGGCCTGCACGATTTCTTCAAACACGGCAAGGTCGGCATCTACCTTCTGGCGTACGCGCCCAAGGTAGTCCGCAAGAAGCGTTGCCGCTTCGCTGCCGATCGAGTTCATGTAAGGCGACTCCGGCAGCATGGTCGACGCGACGCCTACCAGATGTGCGCCGCACGATACGGCAATCTGTGCGGCAATGCGCGCGCGATTGCGCATATGCCGGGACGAGTTGATGTGGACGGCGAACGTTGGGCGGTCCATGGCAATCTCCGCTTGGCAATGAACAAGATCAGCTTCTGTTCCCCATGCTAGGACGGCGGAAGGAGCGATCTTGTGAGGCAGCGCAAAACTGCGATAGTTGACATGCGCTGAAGAATGTGAGGTCTGCGGCGTTGACGCGGCCCCGTGTTAAATTGGCCGACAGTGTGTTTACCGAAGAAATGGAGCTGCAATGGACGTTTCAGAGCGCAAGGTTCAGGCGATACGTCCTGAAAGCGAAGTCATGACCCGGCAACGGCTACCCTACTTCATCGGAATCTCTGGTCAGACAGTCGGCGCGACGGGGCTGTCGATGCATGTCGTGGTCATTCCTCCCGGCGCGCGGGCGGCGCCACACAAGCACATCGGCTACGAAACCGGCATCTATGTGCTCGCCGGACGTGTGTGTACGCGCTGGGGTAATGCACTTGAGCATGAAGTGGTGAGCGAAGCCGGCGACTTTCTGTTCGTACCACCGGGCGTGCCGCATGAAGCGATCAATCTGAGCTCAACCGAGCCGGCTCGCGCCGTCATCGCTCGCAACGATCCGGCCGAACAGGACAAGGTGGAGCCGTATAGCGTGAGCGCAGCAGGATCGTCGCCGGGCGAAGCCCGATAGTGCATAGACCGGCAGGCTTGGCGAAGCCATGGACTGCATGGCATTCCGATACTGGCGCAGCACTTTCATGTTGAAGAAGCAACGGCTTGCATTGCGATAATTGCAAGCGCGGGTCTGTTTTGGCGTGAAATGCGTTCCTGTATCGGACGGCAGACAGAAAAACGGCCCCTGCCCCCATGAACATGGGAGGCAAGCGTCATGGCTTTCGGGTCTAATTGCGCCATACCAATAGTTACCAACGAGAACCAATCAATGAATTACAAGTGGATAGCTTCTATCGGCGTGTTCGTGGCATGCGCCGGATTGGTGGGGTTGATGATGAACGCCGTCCTGCCGGGAAGCATCGCAATCGGAGTTGGCTTGACTTCCGCCCTCACCGCCCTTGTCGGGTCGTGGTGGAACGACGAATAGGATCCGTGCTACGTATTGTCGTCAACCATGTTCGCGAATTGAAAAACAGTTTCGCCGCCAGCCGTGACAAGCACATCCGATGGATCCTTTTGAGTACAAGCTGATTACCGTGGTTGGCGCCGTGGTCGTCGTTGTCGGACTGATCGCGCTGCTGATGGACTCGCTACTGGCCGGAGCCCTTGCGACAGGAGCGGGCGCGTCGCTCATCGTCCTTGCATTGATTGGTGTATGGCTACATGAGGAATGGGAGTAGTCGGCTTAGCCTGGTCCCTCCCGGGAGCGCGCCTCGGTGACGTCAATTGGCGCAGTTCATACGATGTCCACTTGGCGCGTGACGATCCTGCGGTAACGCGCCATGCCGTTCAGGTCGATCAGTCCGAGCCACCCTGCGACCTCGATGTCGGATTTGCCCTCGGCGAGTTGGCGCAAGGCGAATGTATGCCGCAGCTTATACATTCCTCCAGAATCCTCACCCATCCCGGCGTCCGCAAGGACGGCCTTGCAGGCGTCATGGCATGCCGTATGTGACCAAGGCTTGCCACTGAGCGTCGCCGGAAACACGTATCCACCCTTAATGTCGTGACGCGTCCGGACAGATAGCCAAAGTGCAAGCTGTCGGCCCGCCCATGGTGCGAGTGGCGTCTCGCGCGCGGGAGAATTGCCATTCCCCGGCAAAGAGAGCTTCCACGGAAGGTCAGCCTCGCGGCCGCCGTCGGAATACACCCCGCCTACCGTTAGCGCGCGAGCATCTCCCGGCGTCAAGCCTCCACCGAGCATCAAAGCAACCGCCGTGCGATCGCGCACCTCCTTCCACGGGATAGGATCCGTCGGTGAGTCCTTGGAACCAGGTCCTGTGAGATATGCAATCAGGCGCTCCGCCTGTGTGTCCTCGTAGTATTCCGGCAGCGGGTCGCGGTGAGTTGCATTGGCGTATCGGTATTCCGGGCGCTGAAGAAGGGCGCTAGCTGCTGTATTCGCCACGACTCCTTCGCGCTGCGCATGAAATCGGCATACGCGGTCAATCAATGTAAGCAACCGCCACGCATAGCGCGGCGACAGATCGGCGCCCTTGGTTAAGACGCGCGGCTTCCGATCCGGATCGACTGCGCCACGAATGGCCAGAAACGTCTCGATGTCGGGCGCTTCCAGACTCTGAAGATCGAGCATGCGCTCCCCGCAAAATGCGGCGAACGCATGCCACATTTCCTGATAGACCGTTGCGGACTCATGACGAAGCGGCCGTTCCCCTCGCGCTGCGGAATTCGATCGCGCTCGATGATGGACCCAAGCCTTGAACGTATCCCGAAGCCGTTCTTCGGCCGAAGCGTCGTCGTCAAATAAAGGCAGATTCATGGGAGAGGAATCCTTAACAGGTAGGTTTATTTTCACAGGAATTCGGAGAAAGTCAACAATCCGAACTAACGGCGTTCAACTTTCCCCCACACTCTTGCCCGCGCCGCTCTTCGCTGCAACGGCGAAAAGACTATAGGGTTGTGAGTGCCGTTAGTTCGGTTTTTTGGGCCGCCCGACACCATGATGGGAGAGCTGCTTCGTTCAACTTGCATGCCAACCGGCACCATGCAAATCCATATCCCCTCCTGGGCTACGCCCTGCCTTCGACTACCGGAACTACGCCGGCTGGAATGCAAATTGCTCAGCTTCAGGCGTCCGCTTGCTCTGTATTTGCCGCGCTACTTGCCAACGCGAATTCGATCCGGGTTATCTCCGTACCTCAACATCCCATGCCCTCCCTGACCTCGCCCCAAATCATCTATCTTGTCATCGCCCTTCTGACGCTTGCGGTTCTGGTCACTGAGCGGCTACGTGTCGATCTTGTCGGTTTATTGATCATCCTCGCTCTCGCCCTCACCGGTATCCTGCCCCCAGAGCAGGCATTTTCCGGACTCGGCAGCGAACCGGCGCTCGTGATTGCCGGAATCTTCGTGCTCAGCCGCGCCCTGCAGCTGACCCGCGTTGCCGACATCGTCACCGGAGGAATCGTGCGCCTGGCGGGGGCGACCGAGTCGCGCATGCTGGCGGTGGTGATGCTGGGCGTCTCGGCGTTTTCCACCTTCACGGAGCATGTCACCCCGACCGCGATCATGCTACCGGTACTGCTCCGGCTTTCGCGTGAGCGGAAGATTCCCGCATCCAAACTCCTGATGCCGCTCTCGTTCGCCGCATCCCTCGGAAGCACAATCGCCATCATCGGCGCGCCGGCCTTCCTCTTTGCCAGCACGCTCCTGCAAGAAGCCGGCCGCCCATCACTCGGCCTGTTTTCCATTGCCCCGATCGGATTGGTCCTGTCCGCCATCGGCGTGCTGTATGTACTGTTGATCGGCCGTTTCCTGCTGCCGGCGAATCGCGGCCAAGGCACGGGCAATGGGATCTTCGAGCAGGGGCGATATCTTGCCGAGGTGACGATACCGCCGGGTTCCGCGCTGGTGGGGGCAAGTCCCGGACGGTTCAGAGAATTGGGCCTGCAATCCTTCGAGATCCTCAAATGGATTCGCTGCGACAAGACGCTGAATTCATCCGCGAAGGACGCCCGCTTTGATGCCGGCGACATGCTGCTCGTTCGCCTTACCTCCGATGAGTTGGCAACCCTGCGCCAGGAGCCGGAGGGATTGAAGCTCAAGCCGATCGAACGATTCGGGCTGCCCGGTGCCGAGACTCAGTCGCCGGGAGAAGAGCTGAACGCGCGCCTTGCACAGGCGGTCGTGATGCCCGGATCCGACCTGATCGGATGCACCATCAGCAAGGCTGGCCTGCAGCGTCGCTACGGAATTGTCGTCGTGGCCTTGTCCCGGCAAGGCGCGCCGGCCTCCGGAGCGATCGACCGGGTGCGGCTGCGCGCCGGCGACGTGCTTGTGCTGGAAGGCGACGAAGAAGAAGTGCGGCATCTTACGGAGGAGCAGCCAAGCCTGCTGATGGCGCCCTTCCCCGGCACACCGCGGCCGCGCACGGCCAAACGGGCAGCAGCTATCATGATCGGTGTGATCGCAGTCGCCTCGCTCAATCTATTCCCTCTGGAAGTCGTTGTGATTGCCGGAGCCGTGGCGATGGTGCTGTTCGGTTGCATCACAACGAACCAGGCATACGACGCCGTGGATACGCGGATCTTCCTGTTCATCGCGGGTGCCATTCCGCTTGGAATGGCCATGCAGAAGACCGGGCTGGCGACTCTGGCCGGTCTTCTGCTGCAGAGCTGGATGGGCGACTTGCCGGAATTCTGGATTCTGCTGGCGATCTTCGCCGCGTCCGGTTTGCTCACCCAAGTGCTGTCGGATACCGCGACGCTGTCCGTCCTCGGGCCGGTTGCCATCGCATTTTCCCATGCCCTCGGACGGCCGCCCGAGCCCTACCTTCTGGCCGTGGCCTTCGCGTCGGTGACCTCTTTCCTCACACCGATCGCACACTGGGGTAACCTGCTGGTTTTCAGTCCCGGGCAATACCGGTTCATGGATTTCGTCAAGGTCGGCACTCCGCTCACCGTTCTGATCGCTGTCGTTGTCGCCTGGATGGGACCCCTTATCTTCCGCTAAGCGGTCGCGGAACGACGCGCTGATCAGGATGCGCCTTCCAGGTACCGCTGACTCACCGTGCTTTTCCGCGGGCGGCACGCCGGCGCACGGCAGTTTGTTTCGTCTCCGGCCGCGCCATGTGCTTCACCGCTTCGTAGCGCGCCATGAACAAGGCGAACGCGCGCTCCGGGCCGATCGGCTCAATCGCCTCCGCGCTGGGCGGGGGAAGATGCTCCCAGTCCATCCAGGCACCCGGCAGCAGGTCACGCAGTTCTGTCGCCATGGCAATCAGGTCCGCTTTCTTCACCTCGGGGAGATGCAACGCGAAACCGAAGCGGCGCGCGAGCGCCTCTTCGATGGGAGCCAGTTTTCGATTGATTTCGTCGCGCCCGAGGTACACCTTCAATGGCGAAGGCCAATCGCCCTGGATGAATTCGACGGCATCATGCCAGAGCGCGTCGTAGGCGACCTGTTCCGGAACAAGGCGCGAAACCATGACACTGTGTTCCGCTACCGAATAGAAATGTTTCGTCGCCCCACACCATCGCGGCTGGTAAGCCAGGGCGCGGGCTACGTCCTCCACGGGCAAGCCGGTCGCATCGGGACTAGTCAGGTCCAATACGAAGCCCGATGCAGTGATGATGGCTGTGCGTCCGCTTGGCTTGTTGAACAGATCGAGTTGCTTTCCGGTCATTGATGTCATCCTGATTTCGCATTTGATGATGCCACATTGCCGGAATCGGTGGGAAAGTTATGGCGCCTGGAAGCGAGTGGGGCCGTGTCTGCGGCAGATCAACTCGTGATGCCGGCAGGTGACGAGCATGCCAACCTGAAAGATTGAAGTGCGGCTACGCGGATGATGCGGCGAAGCGCGTAAGGTTTGATGGCCGCTATTTGGATCTGGTGGCTGCGCCGCTCACAGCCGCAGCGGCAAAACGCAACAGGTCGGAATCGGTCGGCGCCGGCCACTGCTGTTCGGCGAACCACATGCTGAACGCGGTGCGCGCGCTCGTGGTCGCCAGGCCACGTGCAAGATTGAGCCCTTTGGCGTTGTCACTATGTTTGAAGCGATCGAGCCATGCATCCTGCTCCGCCTCGTCGAGTTCATGGTACATGGCCAGCGCGTCCTTCGCGCGCTCCACGAAATAGCGCTCCCTGATGGCTTCGATCGACGCATCCACGCTCGGCCGCTCGTCAAGCTTCTGGACGTTCTTCCTTGCGATGTCCGTGTTCGATGCGTAGCCGTCGCGCAAGGCCAGCTTGAAGTAGCCGGCGGGTGAAGCCAGTTTGGCCGCTTTCTGGTTCGTCATGCGCAATTCCGTCAGGTCCAGCGTGGCCCGAAGTTTGCCATCTTCCGTCGTTGCCAACAGGTTGCAGGCGTCGTCCTGCGACAAACCGAGTGCCATCATGCGCTTGACGAGTTCGCCGTCGATGACCGGCGGCGCGGGAAGCGCCAGGGACTCCTGTTGTGCCGGGACGACGCGGAATTGCAGGCTCGCCACCCTTCTGCCCTGCTTGTGTTCGATCAGTTCGACGTTGATGTCGGTGACCATGTTGATTTCACTGATCGCATACTTGAGCACGTCGCGCTTGAAATACTTGTACTCGGGGATGGATTCGCCCACGGGATTGCCGGTCAGGGCGCCGTACCACCATTCCCAGTCGGCCCGGTTCGTCACCTTGGACGGATTGGTCGCGTATCGCCGGCAGATCTCGTAGAGGGCGAGGCTGGCTCCGCTGCGCAGGAGCGCCTGGTAGTACACGGATAGCTTGGTATAGGAGCCGGGAGCCATGACCATGCTCTCGACTTCGGGGGGAAACGCAAATCCGAACCACAGCATGCCGCCCTGCTTTTTCAGTCCGCGCGGGTTGACCAGCTTGACCGAGGAAACAAGACGCTCGCTCGTCCACTGGATAGCGTCTTCCGAAAAAATGCGGATGTTCTGCAGTTCCTGGACCTGCTCCTTGAAGAGCTCGGTATCACGGCTGTCGTAGGCGGCGTCGCGCGCCAGTTCGGCCATGGGGATCCAGTAGTAGTTTTTCGCCACTTCGGTGTCGATGGGCGCGTTTTCACCCTTGGCGCGCATGCGCTGCGCGTGATAGACCATGACATTGAAAATCTTGCGGGACAACAGCGAAAGCCTTCCCTCGGAAACGCGCAAGCCGATCGCTTCGTTCGTCTTGCGAAATTCCTTCAGATCGGTACTGGAAGAAGGCGCCGACTTGCCCGATTTTTTCTTGATCGTCATTGTGATAAAAGGTGAGGAACGGAAGCCTCATTCCGCTCACCGTTGGCATGGTGCACTAAAAGTGATCCGGCCGCAATCACCTTTCGATTTGGGCAGCGTGAAATTCATTTCGGTGTCGCGGAAAGTGCTGCGAGATTCCCCGTAGAGTCTCACCTTTTCGATGCGTCTCGCCTGTATCCACTCACCATTCATCCTGTTCAAGCTCACCGCAGTTTTCAACTTCTCCCGTATCCACTCACCATTGTCCCTGTTAAAGCTCACCTTGCTTCCCGTAGAAGCTCACCATATCGGCTGGAGAGCCGTACTGGTATTGAGTTTCGGCAAATTTAAGGTTTACAAGGTTTTAAGGTGTTTACTTTTCAAGTTCTCAAGCGAGGCAGTGAAAGGAGAATAACCGATATGAATCAATGCGGGGCTCGATGCGAAACATGAAGCAGCCAGGAGAATGCGTCTTTAAATGAAGGGGGACAAGATGCCGTGGATGATCAGCAGTTATATGGCGAAGATTCGAATCCCAGGGTCAGGCTCACCAATGAAGGTTTGGTGGCGGATTTGGTAAAGCGAAGATTAACTAGGTGCGGTTTTCTGGTGCCTGTAAAACCTCACCTAAAGATCGGATATGAGGCGTGCGGTGCGCCAATTCCTGTCTTGGAGAGATTCGATGACGCGAGGCGGGACGGATGCGAGTGGGCGCGTGAGGTCTCGTCATGGTCGCGGAAATATCATATGGGGTACTTGTCCCTGTAAAGGATCACCTTTCACGTAGAGAGCGACCGGATGTGAGTGCTTGCTGTGTTCGTGAAATGCGAGGGGGAATAAGGGTTTGCTGCGGCGCGATCCCTGTAAGTGCTCACCAATATCAATTTGAATCCCTGTGGAGTCTCACCTTTCCAGAGAAGCGCGAGACGGCGAGGTCATTTTTGCTGCGGGTGGATGGGCGGACAGTCCGGAGGCGAAGACGCGCCGCTGGGCTGGGTGTCCCGCCGGCTTGCTGACGGCATTTCCCGATTACCAGAGGATGAGAGGTCCCCGTAAAGTCTCACCTTTCGTGCATTTGCGATTGCCGAGTCGCACGTCGATCACGGGTAAGACGATCTGAGAGCGCGTGTTCGCCCGAGGATCATTTTTACTAACGGTGAGGCTCTACGGGGAATGCGCGGCCTGTAAAAGCTCACCTTTAACTCTC
>JAKACN010000107.1 GCA_021821365.1 Pseudomonadota bacterium
GACCGCAAAGGCCGCGGGCATGTGGCAGTTCATTCCGTCCACCGGGCGCGACTTCAATCTCACCCAGAGCATGTTCAAGGATGACCGGCGCAACGTGATCGCGTCGACCGACGCCGCGCTCACCTATCTGCAGAAACTGTATGCGATGTTCGGCGACTGGCAGCTCGCCCTCGCCGCGTACAACTGGGGCGAAGGCTCGGTGCAGCGCGCGATCAACAAGGCGCAGGCGGCGGGCCGTCCGACCGACTTCAACAGCCTGTCGCAATACATGCCCGCTGAGACGCGCAATTACGTGCCGAAGCTGCAGGCCGTGAAAAATATCATCGCTTCCCCGGGAGACTTCGGCGTCGTGCTGCCGAAGGTCGAGAACCAGCCCTACTTCGTCACGATCGGCAAGACGCGCGACATCGACATCAAGGTTGCCGCCCAGCTCGCGGAACTGTCGATCGACGAATTCAAGGCGCTCAATCCGCAGTTCAAGCGGCCCGTGATCGCCGGCAGCTCCGATACCCAGATCCTTCTCCCACAAAGCAACGCCGAGAAATTCAAGTCCAACCTCGCGAAATGGGGTCATGCATTGTCATCCTGGACCGCGCACAAGGTGACCAGCGCGCGCGAACGGATCGAAACCATCGCGAAGAAGTTCGGCACCACGCCGGAGGTCATCCGCGAGGCAAACAATATTCCGCCAAGGATGCTGCTGAAGGCCGGCTCGACGGTGCTGGTCCCGAAACCCGAACATGCGCCTGAGAAGGACATCGCGCCGGAACTCGTGGAAACGGCGACCGTGGTGACGGCGCCCGACGTGCCGGAAACGCGCCGCGTCTATGTCAAGGTCGGCAAGCGCGATTCGCTGGAATCGATTGCGCGCCGGCACAAGGTCAGCGTTTCACAGATCCGCAGCTGGAACAACCTGAAGCATGACAAGGTGGCGGCCGGCCAGACGCTGGAACTGAATCTTCCCAACAAGGCATCGTCCGGCAGACGCCACGCGGCGCGCGGCACGCCGACTCGCCACAAGGCTGCTCCCGCACCGACCCGCAAGACCGCGGGATCATCGCGCAAGAAACGGCACGGCTGATTGCATTGGATGCGTTGCGCAGGCGCTGCCTGCGCAAACGCCGCCGTCACGAAAGCGTGGAATACGTCGCCGCCGCCAGCAACCGCTGCGTATAGGGCTGGCGCGGATTCGACAACACCTCTTCCGTCCTGCCGCTTTCGACCACCTTCCCGTCCTTCATGACCATCACGCGATGGGCCATCGCACGGATCACCGCGAGATCGTGGCTGATGAAGAGATAGGCCATCCCGTATTTGCGCTGCAGTTCCGCCAACAGCTGCAACACCTGCTGCTGCACCGAGACGTCGAGCGACGATGTCGGTTCGTCGAGCAGGATCAGTTCCGGCTTGAGCACCAGGGCGCGCGCAATCGCAATCCGCTGTCGCTGCCCACCCGAGAATTCGTGCGGATAGCGCGACATCATCTCGGGCGACAGGCCGACCTCGACCAGCCCCTTGGCGACCGCTTCGCGCAGGCCGTCACGTCCCAGCTGTGGTTGATGCAGTTCCAGTCCTTCGCCGACGATCTGCTCGATCGTGCGGCGCGGCGACAGCGATGCGAACGGGTCCTGAAACACGACCTGCATCTTCGCGCGCAGAGGGCGCAGCGCCACGCTCGCCATCTCGCTGATCGGCTTCCCGACGAAAGCGATACGGCCGTCAACCTGCGCCGACGATAGACGCAGCAGCGCCATGCCCAGCGTCGACTTGCCCGAGCCGGATTCGCCGACGATGCCGAGCGTTTCATGCGGCTTGATCTGCACATCGACATCGTCGACCGCGACGAACTGCTTCTTCTTGAACCAGCCCTGCTTGATCGAGAACGTGCAGCGCATCTTTTCGGCTGTCAGCAAAGGCGCTGCCTTTTCGTCGACCTTGTCGACCACGCGCTGCGGATGGCTCGCCAGCAGTTTGCGGGTGTAGGCTTCACGCGGATTGGCAAACAGCTCGCCCGTGGTCGCGGTTTCGATCAGGTGCCCGCGCTCCATCACGCCGACCCGGTCCGCGAAATGCCGCACCAGGTTCAGATCGTGCGTGATCATCAGCACGGCCATGTTCTCTTCGCGCTGCAGCTGATTCAGCAATTCCAGGATTTGCACCTGAATCGTGACGTCGAGCGCGGTCGTCGGCTCATCGGCGATCAGGAGCTTCGGCTTGCAGGCGAGCGCCATCGCGATCATCGCGCGCTGGCGCTGCCCGCCGGACAACTGGTGCGGAAAGGCGAGCACCCTCCTCTCCGGTTCCGGAATGCCGGTTTTCTCCAGCAGCTCGATCGTGCGCCTCGCCGCTTCCTTCGCATTGATACCTTCATGCAGCATCAGCACTTCCGCAATCTGGTTACCGATGGCGAACAGCGGATTGAGCGCCGTCATCGGCTCCTGGAAAATCATCGCGACATCTTTGCCGCGCACCGATCGCATCGCCGGTTCGGTTTTCCTGAGCAGGTCTTCGCCTTCGAACAGGATGCGGCCGCCGTATTGTGCGTCCTGGTTCAGACGCAGGATCGACAGCGACGTCACCGTTTTGCCGGAGCCGGATTCGCCCACCAGTGCGAATTTTTCCCCCGGCGCGATGCTGAAGCTGACATCGCTGACGACCGTGGCTGCCCCAAACTGTACCCGCAGATTCTGAACGTCCAGCAAGCTCATGCCTTCCTCCGGACATCCAGCGCATTGCGCAGCGCATCGCCGATATTGGTCAACAGCAGCAGGGTCAACGTGAGGACGAAAAAGGTCGACAGCGCGATCCACCATGCATCGAGATTGTTCTTGCCTTGCGCCAGCAGCTCGCCAAGGCTTGGCGTCGGCGGCGGCACGCCGAGGCCGAGGAAGTCGAGGCTGGTCAGGGACAGGATGGCAGCGCTCATGCGGAACGGCAGGAAGGTCACGACCGGCGTCAGACTGTTGGGCAGCACATGGCGCCAGATGATCTTGCGGTCGGACAGGCCGAGCGCGCGCGCCGCCTGCACGTACTCCAGGTTGCGGTTGCGCAGAAAATCGGCGCGCACGTAATCCGACAGGCCCATCCAGCCGAACAGCGAAAGCAGTACCAGCAGCAGGCCGAGACCCGGCTCGAAGATCGACGCGAAAATGATCAGCAGGTACAGCTCTGGCATCGAGCCCCAGATTTCCATGAAGCGCTGGAAGAACAGATCTGTCTTCCCGGCGAAGTAGCCCTGGATCGCGCCCGTGATCAGGCCAAGGATCACACCGGTGATGGTCAGCGCCAGCCCGAACACCACCGATATCCGAAAGCCGTACAGCAAACGCGCGAACACGTCGCGACCGCGATCATCGGTTCCCAGCCAGTTGTCCGCGGAAGGCGGCGCCGGGTTGGGCGATTTGGCGAAATAATTCAGCGTGTCGTAGTAATAATGGTTGATCGGATAGATCGCCCAGTTTCCCTTCTTCATGAACTGCTTCTGGATGAAGGGGTCGAGGTAATCGGCCGGCGAATCGAAGTCGCCACCGAAGTCCTTTTCCGAATAAGTGTGCGCCATCGGGAACACGATCGTACCGTTGTAACGCGCCATGAGCGGCTTGTCGTTCGAGATCACTTCGGCCATCAGGCTCAGGCCGAACAGCACGAGGAATATGACCAGGCTCCAGTAGCCGCGGCGGTCCTGCCTGAAGCGCAGCCAGATGCGGCGGCGCGGGGATACGGAGGGGGCAATGGCAGGAGTCGTCATCGGTTCAGGCTTTCGAATTGCACACGTGGATCGGCCCACACGTAACACAGGTCGCCGATCAGTTTCACGACCAGTCCGATCAGGGTAAACAGGTAGAGCGTACCCATCACCACCGGATAATCGCGCCGGATTACGGACTCGTAGGACAACAAGCCCAGGCCATCGAGCGAAAACAGGGTTTCGATCAGCAGGCTGCCGGCGAAGAAAGCGCCGATGAATGCGGCGGGGAAGCCGGTCACCAGCGGAATCAGCGCATTGCGGAACACATGCTTGTAGAGCACCGCCTTCTCGCTCAGACCTTTGGCGCGCGCCGTCAACACGTACTGCTTGCGGATCTCTTCGAGGAAGGTGTTCTTGGTCAGCATCGTCATGACAGCGAACGAACCGGCGACTGATGCAATAACGGGCAGTGTGATATGCCACAGATAGTCGACCACCTTGCCGAACAGCGAGAGCTGATCCCAGTCGTCCGAGGTCAGATTGCGCAGGGGGAACCACTGCAGGAAGCTGCCGCCGCCGAACAGCACCAGCAGCAGCACGCCCAGCACGAAACCCGGAATCGAATAACCGACCAGCACCGCCATGCTGGTCGCTACATCAAAACGCGAGCCTTCCCGCACGGCCTTGGCGATCCCGAGCGGCAGCGATATCAGGTAGGTAAGGAAGAAGGTCCACATGCCGATGCTGATCGATACAGGCAGCTTGGACTTCACCAGTTGCCACACGTCCTGGTGATGATAAAAGCTCTGGCCGAGGTCGAAGCGGGCAAAGCCTTTCAGCATCAGCCAGAAGCGCTCCATGGGCGGCTTGTCGAAGCCGTACAAGGCCTTGATCTCCTTCACCCGTTCGGCATCGATGCCCTGCCGGCCGCGATACACGGATGCGGCGCCACCGCCAGATGCCTCGCCGCCCGCGGTCTGCCCCTTGCGCAATTCGATCAATGCCTGTTCGACCGGACCGCCGGGAACGAACTGGATGACCGCAAAGGTAATCGCAACCACCCCGAACAAAGTCGGGATCATCAACAGGATGCGTTTTGCTATGTATGACCACATGTTCATGACTGACCTCTCATCGCGCCTTCACTTGCCACCAGGTCGAAATCACATACGGCTCGGCGGCATAATACAGCGGCAGCGCAGCCGGCATGCCGAGTCGGTTGCGATAGGCCACGCGATGCGTGGAGGAATACCAGTTCGGCACGACCAGGTACTTGTGGAGCAGCACCCGGTCGAGGGCGCGCGATGCGGCAATCAGCTCCTTGCGCGTTTCCGCCTTGACCAGAATGCCGATCAGCCTGTCCACGGCGGGATCCTTCAGGCCCCAGTAATTGCTGGAGCCGATTTCGTCCGCCGCTGCCGAGCTGAAGCGGTCGAACAATTCATTGCCTGGGCTGTTGGTATCCGGAAAACGTTCCACCGTCATGTCGAAATCGAACTGTTCCATCCTTTTTTCCACCAGCGCAAAATCGGCAACGCGCTGATTCACCTGGACGCCGAGCTTCTGCAGGTTGCGAAGATAGACAGTAATGATGCGCGACATCGCCGGCTGGTTGTCGATCACTTCGAAGGTAAACGGCTCGTTCTTGCTGTTGCGTAGCGCGCCGTCGCGATATTCCCATCCCGCCTGTTTCAACAGATCCCGCGCCTGCAGCAGGTTGGTGCGCAGCGACCCCGGCGGATTCGTGCTGGGAGGAATCGGCGCGGGGCCGAACACCGCCGGATCGAGCTTGTCGCGCAAGGGTTCGAGCAACTTCAGCTCGTCCGCCGAAGGCATGCCGGTCGCCGCCAGCTCGGTATTGGTGAAATAGGAATCGATGCGCTTGTACTGGTTATAGAACAGTTGCCGGTTCATCCACTCGAAATCGAGTGCCAGTCCGAGCGCCTTGCGCACCCTGACGTCCTGGAACTGCGGCCGGCGCAGGTTCATCACGAAGCCCTGCATGCCGGCACCATTGTGGTGCGGCAGTTCGCGTTTGATGATGTCGCCGCTCTTGAATTTCGGGCCGATGTAGTTGCGCGCCCAGTTCTTCGCCGTGTATTCGACATTCACATCGAATTCGCCGGCCTTGAACGCTTCGAGCCGCGCCACATCGTCCTTGTAGAAGCGGTACACGATACGCCCGAAGTTGTACATGCCGCGACGGCTTGGTACCGCGTCGCCCCAATAATTCGGGTTGCGGGTGTAACTGATGGAGCGGCCAAGGTCATAGCGTTCGATCAGGTACGGCCCGGTGGCAATCGGCGCTTCCAGCTGGATATTGTCGAAGGAGGTGCCGGCGCCCCACTTGCGGGAAAAGACGGGAACGCTGGTGCCGACAATCAAGGGCAGCTCGCGGTTGAGGGCCTTGAAATCGAAACGCACGGTGCGCTTGTCCACCACCACGCATTGCTTGACGTCCGCAAAGATCGACTTGAACTGCGGCGCGCCCTTCGCCAGCACGGTATCGTAGGAATACTTGACGTCGTTCGCCGTGACCGGGTCGCCGTTGTTGAACCTTGCCTTCGGATTCAGCCGAAAGACGATCGACATCCGGTCCGGCGCCAGTTCCATGTCGTCGGCAAGCAGACCGTACATGGTGGCGATTTCATCCGCCGATCCGGTGGCCAGCGTCTCGAACATCAGGTCGGAAATGCCCGCGGCAGAGACGCCCTTCAACGAAAACGGATTGAACTTGTCAAAGCTGGTGGCTCGCCCGGGATTGGCCAGGTACAACTCTCCGCCGCGCGGCGCGTCCGGATTCACATAATCGAAATGCGTAAAATTCGCCGGATACTTCGGCGTGTCGTACATAGAAAAGGCGTGGGCACCGAATGCGTTCCCGCTGAACTGGAGGGTGCTGACAAGCAGAAAGGGTAGGAAGAATTTACGCATTCGCCTGTTTTCGAAAGGGGCTGTCGGCGTGGCCGGCGGAAAAAAGTGGGGCTATTGTACCGAAAGGGGTGGAGTGCGTTGATCAAATTTTGGCCAATCGCCGATAGTTGCAGCGCGTTAATTGAAATTCCGCGTTTTATCACAGCAGTTAGCATCAAACATGCATTTCAATCATGTTTCCTGCGCAAACGCAAAAGTTGCCGTACGCGCGAAGTCTCCCTACAATCTTGGCGAATTCGTGAAATCAAACGTAAAAACGGCGGAAACGCGCAATTTAGCTGCATTTCTTGCCGACGCGGGCGGCTCGTTACCCGTTAAGCGATAAAATACGACACAAATATCTCTGGAGTGATTCATGGCGTTTCTGCAAGGCAAAAAAATATTGATCACCGGACTGCTGTCCAACCGATCCATTGCATACGGCATCGCGCAGGCCTGCAAACGCGAAGGCGCCGAGCTTGCATTTACCTACGTCGGCGAACGTTTCAAGGAACGCATCACCGAGTTTGCCGACGAGTTCGACAGCAAACTGGTGTTCGAATGCGACGTCAGCAGCGACGAACAGATCAACGCGGTGTTCAGCGACCTGGCCAAATCCTGGGATCATCTGGATGGACTGGTGCACTCCATCGGATTCGCACCGCGCGAAGCGATCACCGGCGATTTCCTGGAAGGTCTGTCGCGCGAGTCGTTCCGCATCGCACACGACATCTCTTCGTACAGTTTCCCGGCCATGGCGAAAGCCGCGCTGCCGATGCTGCGTCCGAATTCCTCGCTGCTCACCCTGACCTACATGGGTTCCACCCGGGCAACACCCAACTACAATACCATGGGCCTGGCCAAGGCATCGCTGGAAGCGAGCGTGCGCTACCTCGCCGAATCGCTCGGTCCGAAGGGTATCCGCGTCAACGGCGTATCGGCCGGCCCGATCAAGACGCTCGCGGCAAGCGGCATCAAGGATTTCGGCAAGCTGCTCGGCATCGTCGCCGCGCATGCGCCGCTGCGCCGCAACATCACGATCGAGGATGTGGGCAACACCGCCGCATTCCTGCTGTCGGACCTGGCCTCCGGCATCACAAGCGAAATCACCTATGTCGACGGCGGTTTCTCGCATGTAATGTACGCACCGGAAGAATAAGCGTTTCCCGGGTGGGGCTGCGTTCGGCCTCACCCGCTGCATTGCAGCGCAAAAAATTAGTCGGCATCGAAACCGATATGTCTGTATAATGCGCCGCAATGCATTGCTCGCAGCATGCATATACGCAGCATCGCAACCCTTTAGCAGTTTTACGATAAAGCCATCCCGCCTTTTGGTGTCGAGTTCCAGACACCGTCCCGGCGCAAAGCTTTGTGCCGAAATTTCTCAGAAAAATTCTCAGTTGTTTCGTTGGTTGGCGTTGCCTCTTTTTAATACGCCGGCGCACCCGTCATGTGCGTGGTCGCGGCGTTGAATCTTAAGAAAGAAACACAATGACTTTTGAAGCATTAGGCCTGCACACGTCCGTTCTGAAAGCACTGACGGACGCCGGTTACACCAAACCCACTCCTGTCCAGGAGCAGGCAGTTCCCGCGGCGATGCAGGGCCGCGACCTGATGGTGTCGTCGCAGACCGGTTCCGGCAAGACCGCCGCATTCATGTTGCCGGCCTTGCACAAATTCGCACTGGCCGAACAACAGTTCCAGCCGGGAACAAAGACCGCCAACCAGGAGCGCCAGTCCGCCCGTTCGCGCGGAGAACGTCCGCGCTTCCAGCCGGCACAGCCGAAGATGCTGGTGTTGACGCCGACGCGCGAACTCGCGATGCAGGTGACCAACGCCACCACCAAATACGGCTCCTATCTGCGCCGCGTTCGCGCTGTTTCGATCCTGGGCGGCATGCCCTATCCCAAGCAGATGCAGTTGCTGGCGAAGAATCCGGAAATCCTCGTCGCCACGCCGGGTCGCCTGATCGACCACATGGAATCCGGCAAGATCAACTTCTCGCAACTGGAGATGCTGGTGCTGGACGAAGCCGATCGCATGCTGGACATGGGCTTCATCGACGACATTGAAAAGATCGTCTCGGCAACGCCGGAGACGCGCCAGACCATGCTGTTCTCCGCCACGCTGGATGGCGTGGTCGGCAACATGGCCAAGCGCATTACGCGCGACCCGCTGGTGATCCAGATCGCCAGCGCCGCCACGAAACATGAAAACATCCAGCAGCGCGTCCACTTCGTCGACGACCTGTCGCACAAGAACCGCCTGCTCGACCATCTGCTGCGCGATTCGACCATCGACCAGGCTGTGGTATTCACCGCGACCAAGCGCGACGCGGACACGATCGCCGATCGCCTGAACATTGCCGGCTTTGCCGCCGCTGCGCTGCATGGCGACATGCATCAGGGCGCACGCAACCGCACGCTGGATGCATTGCGTCGCGGCCAGGTCCGCGTGCTGGTGGCGACCGACGTCGCGGCGCGCGGCATCGACGTGCCGGGCATCACCCACGTGGTGAACTACGACCTGCCGAAATTCCCGGAAGACTATGTGCACCGCATCGGCCGCACCGGCCGCGCCGGCCGCAACGGACTCGCGATTTCACTCGTCAACCATGCAGAGAACATCAACATCAAGCGGATCGAACGCTTCACCAAGCAATTGATCCCGGTCGATGTGATCGAAGGCCTGGAGCCGAAAAAGACGGCTTCCGCGCCGCGCACGAATCGCAAGCCGGGCGGCTGGAAACCGGGCGACAGCCGCGGCAATGGCGGCAAGCCGGGTCAACGCTCCTTCAGCAAACCGGGCGCTCCGCGCAAGGAAGGCGGCTACAACAAGGGTTCGCGCTTCGGCGACAGCGGCAACAGCCGTCGCACCTGGGGCGATCGCTAATCCTTAGCATCCACGGACAGGCCTGAGAAGAGCCTTGTCCACGAAAAAACACGAAAGGCACGAAAATCTTAAGAGATTGTTTCGTGCCTTTCGTGTTTTTCGTGGACAAAATTCGTCACATGGCGCAAGTCCGAAAACCGACAAACATATCCTCCCTCTCCGGCGCGCAGAAATTGCGGAATTTCGGCGAGCGGATGCGCAGCCGCGTCGCGAACGAGGCGCCGCGCACGGATTGATCGGTCATGAAGTGCGGTTGCGAATATTCGCGCCAGGCGTCCGGAGAGAATCCCGGATAGGGTTCGAACGGCGAGCAGGTCCACTCCCACAGATCTCCCCAACGGAATGCCGAATGGCCTGACATGGCCGCATATTCCCATTCCGCTTCCGTCGGCAGGCGCCGGCCGGCCCACATGCAGTAGGCCTGCGCCTCATACAGACTGATGTGGCGCACCGGCTCGTTGGCCGGCAACGTAACTTCCTTTCCGAAACGGCGGCAACGCCAATGGCGACCGTCGCGCAGCCAATCGCGCGGCGCAGAACGCTCCTGCGCCATCAGCCATGTGCGTCCGGCCATGCTCCAGAACTGGGGATTCTGGTAGCCGCCATCGGCCACGAACTCACTGTACTGCGCATGCGATACCAGGGTCGAATCCATGGTGAAGGCGGGAACGTAAATGGGATGCATCCATTTTTCATTGTCGAAGACGAACCCGGAATCGCGGCTGCTGCCGAGTTCGATGGTGCCGCCCGGGAATCGAATTTCGCCCTGCGCCCAAGCCGGGATCGCATGGTTGGCGAGCTGCCGCGGCAGGGACACGGCCAGCGTTTGCAGGCCGCAGGCAAGCGCCTCGCCTCGCATGTCCTCATACGCAAGCGCCAGGCGATACGGATACAGCGCTGCAGGGTCGCTCCCGGTGCGGCTCAGCTTGTCGAGCGCGCGGTCGAGCACTTCGCGGCAGTAGGTTTTCAGGGCGCCGGCACTGGGCAGATCCAGTTTCCAGCGCGCACGATGCGGCACCGTGTTGGGATCGAACCAGTCGTCGCCCTTGGTCAGCATGGAAGTGCGCTGCGCCGCGGCCGGATCGCTCGACTGCGCATCGCGCAAGACGTACCACTCGGCGAACCATGCAATGTGTCCCAACTCCCACAATGGCGGATTGATGAAGGAAAGAACGGGAACCCTGGAGGGCACGTCGAGCGCCGCTTCCGCGTAACAGTCAAACAGCGTCAGCGTGTACTCCCGCGCATCCTGCAGCGCCGCGCCCAGTTCATGAGGCGCCGCGGTTCGAAATGAAAAATTCATCGCAATTCGGCTTGGCAAAAGCCAATCATACCAAGTCGTGCAAGCGCAAATCATGCCTGAGTGCGTCGTCAGGGTTGCCGTACAATCGTGCCTTTCTCACCATCATCATGGAATGACCGATATGGAAGTCACGGTTCGCCAGGCCGGGCTCGCCGATGCCGAAACGATCGCGCCGCTGTTCGACGCCTATCGCCAGTTTTACCGCCAGACTCCCGACCTGCCGCTGGCGCGCGCCTTCATCCAGGAACGGCTGGCACTGCAGGAATCCGTCATTCTGCTTGCGGAAGACGCGCAGGGCGGACTGCTTGGCTTCACGCAGCTGTATCCATCGTTTTCCTCCGTCAGCGCACGGCGGATCTGGGTCCTCAATGATCTGTTCGTGTCGCCCGACGCGCGCGGACATGGCGTCGGGAAGGCGTTGCTGGAGGCGGCGCGCGAGCATGCCGTCGCCGCCGGCGCGAAGCGGATTGTGCTTTCCACCGCGCACGACAATCCCGCGCAGAAATTATACGAATCGACGGGATATCGCCGCGACACCGCCTTCCTGCATTACAGCCTCGACGTCAGCTGACGTCGCTCGCGCTACCGCGCCAGCCGGATGCCGGAAAACTGCCAGCGCGCGGACGCGGGAAAGAAGTTGCGATAGGTCAGACGCGTGTGGCCCTGCGGCGTGGCGCAGGACGAACCGCGCAGCACGTACTGGTTGCACATGAACTTGCCGTTGTATTCGCCGATGGCGCCTTCCGCCGCACGATATCCTGGATAAGGCATGTAACTGCTCTGCGTCCATTGCCAGCATTCGCCGAACAGTTGCGACAGCGGCGTGGCGGATGCGTCGGCGTGCGCCCCGATATGCGCGCTCGGATGCAGGCTTGACAGTCCGAAGTCGGTCGCGCCGCATGACGCGTGCTCCCACTCCGCTTCCGTCGGCAGGCGGGCACCGCTCCATCGCGCGAAGGCGTCCGCCTCGAAATACGAGATGTGCGTCACGGGGCGATTCAGATCGAGGGGCTGCAAGCCATGAAGCGTGAATTCCCGCCATCCGGCATCGCCATGGCGCCAGTAAATCGGATGTGCGATGCCGTTTGCGCGCACCCAGTCCCAGCCCTCCGACAGCCAGAGCGCCGGATTCGCATAGCCGCCATCCTCGATGAACGCCAGGTATTCGCCGTTCGAGCTCAGCCGCGACGCGAGCGAAAAGGCTTCCACGAACTGGCGGTGCCGCGGCGTTTCGTTATCGAAGCAGAAGCCGCCGCCCGCGTGGCCGATCTCCGCAAGTCCCGCGTCATGTGCGCGCCATGCAAGCGGCTCCGCATATGACGTGCCCGGCAGCGGCCTCGCACA
Organism: Pseudomonadota bacterium; assembly: GCA_021821365.1. GTDB lineage: Bacteria > Pseudomonadota > Gammaproteobacteria > Burkholderiales > Burkholderiaceae_D > Noviherbaspirillum. Next base: position 12,141 of record JAKACN010000107.1, read on the forward strand.
GTAAGCGGGCAGCAATGGATTGAGCGAGAGCAGATGCTTGAGGTCGGTCAGGATCAGCTCCTGGTGCTGCTGTTCATGGTGCATGCCCATTTCGATCAGTTGCGCGATGCCGGCCTGTTCATCACTCGCCTCCAGCAGCAATGCTATGCGTTCGTCCACCTGATGCCGGTAAGCCCGGACATCGCCGAGCGAAGGCCTCGTCAGCATGCCGCGCTGCGGGCGCGGGTGTTTTTCGCCAATGCCGTTGTAATAGGAATTGAACAGGACGCGGAACGCTGGATGAAAGGGCCGGAAGTCGCGCTCGTTGCGCTCCAGGATGAAGGTCTCGAAGAACCAGGTGGTGTGCGCAAGGTGCCATTTGACGGGGCTGGCATCGGCCATCGACTGCACACAGCAGTCTTCCTCGGACAGCGGTTCCGCCAGGGCGAGCGTTTCGGCGCGCACCCGGCGATAGTCGGTAAGCAGGTCGTCGGTCGGCATGAAGGTTCTCCTGGTCCTGGTCACCCGGCGCGAGCGTGACACAACATGAACCACCCGTGCGGGTCGATCCATCTGCTGACACGCCCGAAGCCGGCGCGCTCCAGCATTTGCAGGAATCTTTCGGGCGTGTACTTGTAGCTGTTCTCGGTGTGAATGCGTTCGCCTTGTGCAAAATGCCGGCTGCCGCCCTCCCATGCGACGCGCACCTCGCGCCGCGCTTCGAGGTGCAGCTCGATCCGGCTTTCCCGCGCGTTGAAACGGCTCACATGCCGCCAGTCGCGCGGCCTGAAATCCGCCTTCAGCAGGTGGTTGAGATGCTGCAGCAGGTTCAGGTTGAAGGCCGCGGTCAGTCCGATCGCGTCATCGTAGGCGTCCTGCAGCAAGTCCTCGCGCTTGACCAGGTCGACCCCGATCAGAAGGCCGCCATCCGCGCGGCAGGCGTCGCGCATGCGGCCGAGGAATGCAACGGCCTCTTCCGGTGTGAAGTTGCCGATGGATGAACCGGGATAGAAGAACAGGCGCTTCTGCGACGGTACTGCCTCCGGCAGATCCAGCGAATGCGAGAAATCCATGCCGAGCCCTGTCATCCTGACCTGGGGAAACCGATGGCGCAGGCTCTCGACTGATTCGCGCAGGAAATCGATGGAAATGTCGATCGGGACATAGTGGGCAGGCTGGATTTCGGGAAACAGTCTTGCAGCCTTTTCACAATTGCCTGCGCCCAGATCGATCAGCGTCATGCCCCGCCCGGTGGACCGCGCAATGTCGGAGCGGTAATGCTCCACAATCAGCGCCTCGGTGCGCGTCGGATAGTATTCCGGGAGCTCGCAGATCGCCGCGAACAATCTGGATCCCAATCCATCGTACAGGTATTTCGGCGATATCCAGGCGCTCGACGCGAGCAGCCCTGCGGTGAGTTCCCCGCATATCGCATCCGCATTCCTCTGATAGATCTGGATGAATCCGTTCTGCAAGATATTCCGCCGATGACAATGCGGCCGCTGCAGCCGGCTTCCACGTGGGAAAATGCCGTACCGGGCAACGCCGCGTGGTGGATTGGCTTTTTGGCTATCATAGTCGGGTGAATCGACCGTCCCTTGATGCGTCACAAGGCCGAAGTGGACATCGAATTCTTTTTTTCCATGGATGACGGCCGGCCTTACCAACGAGAAAGCGCATCTCGATGCTACAGCTTCGCACTATCAGCAAGTCCTATCCCAACGGCCGGCATGTGCTTTCCAACTTGTCCCACGTCATCGATGACGGCGAGTATGTGGCGATCATGGGCGATTCCGGCGTCGGCAAATCGACCCTGCTCAACCTGATCGCCGGCCTCGACTCGCCTGATGCGGGCGAGATCATCGTCGATGGCGTATCGATGACGGCGCTCGATGACGATGCAGCAACCCTGCTGCGGCGCAAGAAATTCGGATTCATTTTCCAGGCGTTCCATGTGCTGCCGCATCTCACGCTGCTGCAGAACGTCGCCCTGCCCCTGCTGCTCAATGGCAGCGACACGCGACGCGCAACGGAAATGCTGGCGGCGGTCGGACTGGGCGGACGGGAGCAGGATTTCCCGCGTCACCTGTCCGGTGGGGAATTGCAGCGGGTCGCCATCGCGCGGGCGCTGGTGCACCGGCCGCGACTTCTGCTGGCCGACGAACCTACCGGCAACCTCGACCCGGATACCGCACACGATGTATTGCACCTCCTGCGCAGCGAGATCAAGGCCAACGGCGCTTCCGGCATCCTCGTCACCCATTCCCCGGCCGCGGCGGCCACGGCCGACCGCGTCCTGCTGCTGACGAAGGAAGGTCTGCGTCCGATCGAGGTCGTGCCGGCATGAATAGCCGCCCTGCATCGTCCCTCGGACGCTGGCTGACGCTCGGCGAATGGCGCGCGCATCCGGTGCGTGCCCTGATCGCGATGGGCGCGATTGCCCTCGGCGTGGCGCTCGGTTTCGCCATTCACCTGATCAATGCCGCCGCCTACAACGAGTTTTCCGCGGCCATCAAGAGCCTGTCCGGCCAGGCCGATCTGCAGGTCCGAAGCGTGCAAGCCTTCTTCGACGAATCGCTCTATCCCCGCCTGGCCCGGTATCGCGGCGTAGCGCTGGCCAGCCCCGTGCTGGAACTCGACGCCGCGCTGCCCGGCCAGCGCACGCCACTGAAAGTGCTGGGCATCGATGTGTTCCGCGCCGGCGCCATTGCGCCCGACCTGATCGGCGTGCCCGCCGAAGACAAGCCATCCGACACGCTGGCCGACGATGCGATTTTCCTTTCTCCCGCGGCCATGGCGTGGCTGCAGGTCAAGCAAGGCGACCAGCTGGAACTGCGGGCAGGCACGCAGCCGGTCATCCTGCGCGTGGCCGGCAGCCTCGTCCGCGCACGCCCGGGGCAGCGCATCGCGGTGATGGATATCGGCGCGGCACAATGGCGCTTCGGCAAAGTCGGCCAATTGTCCCGGATTGACCTGAAACTCGAGCCAGGCATAGACCGCGCCGCATTCAAGACTGCGCTGGCCAAACAGCTGCGCCCGCAATACCTGGTCACCGAAACGGAAGACCAGGAAGAACGCACCAACAACATGTCGCGCGCCTATCGCGTCAATCTGAATGTGCTGGCGCTGGTCGCGCTGTTCACCGGCGCATTCCTGGTATTTTCCACGCAAGCGCTGTCCGTGATTCGCCGGCGCAGCGAGCTTGCCCTGCTGCGCGTGATCGGCATGACGCGCCGACAGGTGGTGCAACAGATCCTGCGCGAAGGGGCGATCCTCGGCGTGACCGGCTCGCTGCTCGGGCTGGCGGGAGGATTCATCCTGGCCGCCGCGGCGTTGCGACTGTTCGGCGGCGACCTGGGCGGCGGTTATTTCCCCGGTGTGCAGCCGACGGTGCATTTCTCACCCTGGGCGGCGCTGGTCTTTTTCTGCCTCGGCACCGCCGCCGCGCTGCTCGGCTGTGCCAGCCCGGCATGGGAAGCGGCGCGTGCAAGGCCGGCGCAGGCGATCAAGTCCGGCAGCGAGGATGTGGCATTGGCAAAGCTCTCCTCGCCCTGGCCTTCGCTGGCCTGCCTCGCGGCTGGCGTGGTGCTCACGCGCCTGCCGCCGGTGTTCGAATTGCCGCTGTTCGGCTACCTGTCCATCGCCTTGCTGCTGATCGGCGGCATCGGGCTGATGCCGCGCTTTTCCGCGTTGGCGTTTGCGCTGCTGGCCGGCATGACAGGCCGCCGTCCCGATGTGATTCCCACGCTTACCCTGGCGCGACTGTCAAATGCGCCGAACCAGGCGTCGATCGCGCTGGGCGGCGTGCTGTCGAGCTTCAGCCTGCTGGTGGCGATGGCGATCATGGTCGCCAGCTTCCGTGTCTCGGTCGACGACTGGCTGTCGAATGTACTGTCGGCGGACCTCTATGTGCGCTCGGCGCTGGGCGGCAATACCGGTTCGCTCTCGCCCGCCGATCAGCGTGCCATCGCAGCGACCCCGGGCGTGGCGCGCGTCGATTTCATGCGCTCGATGCAAGTCGTCCTTGATCCCGCCCGCCCGCCGGTGGTGCTGATGGCAAGGCCTGTGGATATGGACGATCCGGGCAGGAGCCTGCCGCTTGCAGGCAAGACGCTGCAGGCAGGCGAGCTGCCCGCCGGCGCGATGCCGGTCTGGGTGTCGGAGGCCATGGTGGATCTGTATCGGTATCGTGTCGGGTCGCACGTGCAGCTCGACATCGCCGGCAAGCAGCGCGAATTCATCGTGGCCGGCGTCTGGCGCGACTATGCGCGGCATCAGCCCGATGC
>JAKACN010000108.1 GCA_021821365.1 Pseudomonadota bacterium
GCTTCGCAGGAGGGGCATTTGACCCAGAGCCCTTCGGGGATCGACCGGCGGGTGGCGGACTCGGAGCGCTGAATGCGCGGGGGAAGCAGTTTTTCAAGCCAGCTCATCGTGACCTCTTCTCAATTTTTTCGGTTCCGCATTTTACCGCTCGAGTTGACGCGCGCCAATATGCAATGGTGATAACAAATTTGCCACTATTGGCAGGTTTGACAAGTGTCATTCGTCCAGCGCCTTGCGGATGCCGAAGAGAAATGCCTGCACTGCCTGCGCCGCATTTTCCCGTGGCGTGTTTTCCAGTTCCTGAATGATCCGGCTGCCGATCACGACCGCATCGGAAACTGATGCAATTGCCTTGGCTGTCGCGGCATCACGAATGCCAAAACCCACACCGACCGGCACCTTGACGTGCCGCTTGATCATCGGAATCTTCGAAGAAACTGCATCCAGGTCAAGATGTCCGGAGCCGGTCACGCCCTTCAGCGACACGTAATACACATAGCCCGCTGCAATCTTTCCGACCTGTTCGATCCGTTTATCGGTCGACGTCGGCGCCAGCAGGAAGATCGGATCGAGGCCGTTTTCCTTCAGCGCGGCAGCGAACTCTTCGCACTCCTCGGGCGGATAGTCGACCACCAGCACGCCATCCACGCCGGCCTGCTTCGCGTTCCGGATGAACGTCGCTTCACCCATATGCTCGATCGGGTTCGCATAGCCCATCAGTACGACCGGTGTCGACTGGTTGCTCTTACGAAATTCAGTAACGAACTGCAATACCTGGCGCATGCCGACGCCGTTCACCAGTGCGCGCTCGGATGCGCGCTGGATGACGGGCCCATCTGCCATAGGATCGGAGAAAGGCACGCCGAGTTCGATGATATCGGCACCGCCCGCCACCAGCGCATGCATGAGCGAAACCGTCAATTCCGGTGCCGGATCGCCGGCGGTAATGAAAGGGATCAGGCCTTTTTTGTTTTTCGCGGCAAGCGCGGTCAAGGTAGATTGGATTCTGGACATGATGATGTATTCGTTGTTATCCCGTCGATTCGGAAAGCCCGTGAGCCTGGCGATTCGCACCGCATTGTCGCCAGGCCTGCCTGCAAGCGGTTTGTCAGAGTTGCCTCTTCGCCCGCTCGGCAACGGTATGCATATCCTTGTCGCCACGGCCGGAGAGGTTTGCCAGAATGATCTTGTCCTTCGGCAGTGTTGCTGCCAGCTTGGCCGCATGCGCCAGCGCGTGGCTCGATTCCAGCGCCGGAATGATTCCCTCGATGCGGCAGCAGTTGTGGAATGCCTCGAGCGCCTCGTCGTCCGTGATTGCCACATACTTGGCGCGGCCGATGTCCTTCAGGTAGGCGTGCTCGGGGCCGACACCGGGATAATCCAGGCCTGCCGATACCGAATGCGTCTCGATGATCTGGCCGTCTTCATCCTGCAGCAGGTAGGTGCGGTTGCCATGCAGTACGCCGGGCGAGCCGGCGATCAGCGAGGCGGAGTGCCTGCCCGTTTCCAGGCCGTCACCGGCGGCTTCGACGCCGATGAGTTGCACATCCTTGTAATCGATATAGGGATAGAAGATGCCCATCGCATTCGACCCGCCGCCGACGCAGGCAACCACGTAATCCGGCTGGCGGCCGGTCATCTCGGGCATCTGCTCGAGGCATTCGTTGCCGATCACCGACTGGAAGTCGCGCACCATCATCGGATACGGATGCGGTCCCGCCACGGTGCCGATAATGTAGAAGGTGTTCTCCACGTTGGTGACCCAGTCGCGCATGGCTTCGTTGAGCGCATCCTTCAGCGTCTTCGAGCCGGATTCGACCGGCACCACCTTGGCACCGAGCAGTTCCATGCGATAGACGTTCTGCACCTGGCGCTTGACGTCCTCGGAACCCATGTAGACCACGCATTCGAGGCCGAAGCGGGCGCAGATGGTGGCGGTCGCCACGCCATGCTGCCCTGCGCCGGTCTCGGCGATCACGCGCGGCTTGCCCATGCGCTTGGCCAGCAGCGCCTGGCCGATCACGTTGTTGATCTTGTGCGCGCCGGTATGGTTGAGGTCTTCACGCTTGAAATAGATCTGCGCGCCGCCCATCATTTCCGACCAGCGCTTTGCATGGTAAATCGGACTGGGACGGCCGACGAAGTGCTTCAGCTCGTCTTCGAATTCGGCGAGGAAATCCGGATCCTTGCGATAGCGCGCGTACGCCTCCTTCAATTCGGTCAGAGCATGCGTGAGCGTTTCGGAAACGAAGGTGCCGCCATACTGGCCGAAATGGCCGCGGGCATCCGGCAGGTTGTAATGGGCTTCCTGGTAGACGGCCGCCCTCGGCGCGGGCTGGCGCTCGGCGTGGTTTCCCAGCGCATTCAGTTCTTTCATGGTCATTCTCTCGATGTATTGCTCAGTGTCGTGTCCGCCGCGCGCACCGCTTCAATGAAGGCGCGTATCCTGGCGGGATCCTTGATGCCCTTCGACAATTCGACGCCGCTGCTGACGTCAACGGCGTGAGGGCGCACCTGAAGCACGGCTTCAGCTACGTTTTGCACGCTCAAGCCACCACTTAAAACGACCCGAGGCGCGAGCTCTTTTGGAATGAGAGACCAATCGAAAACCTTTCCACCGCCGCCATATCCTTCCACGAGAGTGTCCAGCAGCAAACCGGAGAACAAAGGACTGGCAGCACGATAGTTGTGCTCGTATTCTATCAAATCGGCGCCGGATGTCGCCGCGCCGATCCGCGCCGCGCGCAGGAATGGCCGATTTGCCAACCGCGCCGCCGCCACGCATTGTTCAATGCTCTCATCCCCGTGAAATTGCAACACGGAAACTGGCGCTTGCCTGACAATCGCTTCCACTTCCGCGGCTTCGGCATTGACGAACAGGCCAACGCTGGTCACGAATGGCGGCACGGTGCTGATCAGTTGCGCGGCTGCATTGGGAGAAATATGGCGCGGACTCTTCGGATAAAAGACGAAGCCGATGGCATCGGCGCCGGCCGCAACGGCGGCCTGCACGTCGTCGATTCGGGTCAGACCGCAAATCTTGATTCGGGTACGCTTGTTCATCGCTGCATCTCTATGGGTCCAGGCGCTATTATCCGCCTCCCTGTACTGAAGTTCTTCTGCCCCGCTGACGCCTATGCCCACGGCAGCGGATTGACGCCTTCCTGCGGCAGACGCCACTTGGGGTCATAGGCGATTTTCGCGAGATACAGGCCGTCGGGCATGAAGGTCGGCGCCGCGCGGCTGCGATCACGCGCCTCCAGGATTTCCTGCAGCCACTGCGGCGGCTGATTGCCGTTGCCGATCACGATCAGCGATCCCACGATATTGCGGACCATATGATGCAGGAATGCGCTGGCCGTCAGCGTGAACACGATGATATCGCCGCGTCGCTCGATGCGGATCTCCTGCATGGTCTTGACCGGCGACTTTGCCTGGCATTCCGCTGCCCGGAACGCGGAGAAATCATGCGTACCAAGAAGGCAGCGCGCCGCAACGCGCATCGGCTCGATGTCCAGCGGCCGGAAAACCCAGCCGGCCTTGCCCGCCAGGAGCGGCGACCGCACCGGATGGTTGTAGACGACGTAGTGGTAGGTGCGCGCCGTGGCGCTGAAACGCGCATGGAACTCGTCCTGGGGAACATGCGGGACTTCGCAAGCCCAGCGGACCGCGATGGAGGACGGCAAGAACGAGTTCACACCACGCACCCAGGAAAACATCTCGCGATCCAGCTTCGTGTCGAAATGCACGACCTGCTCCAGCGCGTGTACGCCGGCATCGGTCCTGCCGGCGCAGGTCGTCGCGATATCGGTCAGTGCAAACCGCTTCAGTGCGGCTTCCAGCGTATCCTGCACGGTTTTCCCCGCCGGCTGCGTCTGCCAGCCATGCCATGGCATGCCATCGTACTGAACACCGAGGACGATGCGCTTCAATTCCACTCCCGCTCCAAGACAGTGACAAAAACAAAACGGGCGCAAGCATCACGCTGCGCCCGCTACCGGCAGTATGGCCCCTTACGCGAGTTCGACCAGCAAGGACTTGGCCTTTTCACTTTGCTCCGGTGTACCGCCCTTGAGCACTTCGTCCAGCAATTCGCGCGCGCCTTCCTTGTCGCCGATTTCCTGATACGCAATGGCCAGATCAAGCTTGGTCTCCATCTCTGCATTGCTGGCGCTATCCTCGGCAGGTACGGCTTCCTCGAGGGCGAGATCGGGTTTTTCACTCGACTCCGGCGAACTCAGCTCGAGGCTGATGCCGGACAGATCGAAGTCCATCGGCGGATTCGTTTCCTGCTTCGTTTCCGCTGCGGGTGCGGGAATGTCCTCGATAGCCGGAATGTCCATCTCCAGCGGCGGCACATCCGCGAGCGGCGTCCCCATGTCGAGGGAAATGTCAGGAATCGGCTCCTGGACTGGCGCAGGTTCTTCCATCTTGAATTCGAGGTCGGCAACCGGCGGCAGCGGTTCGGCCTGCGGCTCCTCCGACCCAACCGCTTCAGGTTCGGGAGCGGACTCGGCGATAGGCGCAGGCGTTTCGACGTTCGGTTCGTCGAGGAAGTCGAAATCGATCGACGCCATTTCGGGCGAGGGCTCCGCCGGTGCCGGTCTTGGCATGGTATTCGGAACCGCGACGTCGCCCAGGCTCAAGCCGTCCAGATCGAAATCCAGGTCGTTCGAGGATGGCTTGTGCTCCGGTTCCTCTGAGGATTCCGGCTCGGGCGCAGGTTCCATCGGCTTCTCGGTGGCGAGCGCGGTGTTGCCGAAATATTCGGTGTGACCTTCGAGCGATTCGTTGTTCGGAAGCGACACATCGTCGGACTGCGTCGACGACAGCAGCGTTGCCAGGCCCTGTTCATCCAGCGGCTGGGTCGGCGCCACCAGGATATCGGGAGTGCCCTTTTCCTTGCCGCTTGCATACAGCGGATTGTTCGGGTCGATCGCGAGCCCCATCGAGGCGGCTTGCGCCCATTCGTCGCCCTGCCCCTTGGTCAGGCCATACAACTCGGTTGCCAGCACTTCGAACGCGCGCAAGTCCTTGCGATTCGAATAAATCTCCAGCAGCTTCACGCGCACCGCATGGCGGTCAGGCTGCGTGCGCAGGGCTTCCTTCAGGATTTCCTCTGCCTGCGCATCGCGACCGTAGGCGATATATACATCGGCCTCAGCCACCGGATCGACTTCGTTGCTGTCAAGCTGGCTGGCGGAGGGCGAGAAGCTGGAATTGAACACGCTGTTGTTGGTGTCCACGCTCTGCCCGCCCGTGGAGCCAAACAGCGAATTCGCCTTCAAGCTCGAATCGGTGATGATGCTGTCGTCGAACGGCTTGTTCTGTTTCTGGCGTCGCGCCCGGTAAATTCCGAGAGCCCCCAGGGCGACGAGCAGCGCACCAACGCCAGGCAACATGAACGGGTTGTCCATCAGACTGTCGAAGAAGCCGGGCTCGGGCGGCGGGGGTGGCGGCGCAACGGGTTTGGGTTTTGCAACCGGTTTCGGAGGAACCGATGCAGCCGGCGCCGCCGGTGCGGGCGCCTCTGCCTTCGGTTGCTCGGCGGGCGCGGGTGCGGCAGCCGGAGCAGGCGCCTTGGCCGGAGCAGCCTCCGGTTTGGTCTCAGTCTTCGCGGCGCTTGCCTGTTTCTGCTGATCGGCCAGCGTCTTGTTCTTGACTTCAAGCAGCTTCTGCAATTCGGTGACGTTCTTTTCCAGCTCCTTCACCCGCGAATTGGCTTCGGCGATCGCCTTGTCCTTCGCAATCTTGTCTTCGGCTGTCGGTGCCGTAGCAGGCTTGCCGGCATTCGCGCCCGGTGCTGCCGTCGCATTGGACAGTTTCAGCTTGTCCTTCGACTCGGTGGCGGGTGTCGGCTTCTCTTCAACCTTGGCGGTAATCTTGCCACCGGCGGTCTGCTTGTCTTGCGCCGACTTCGGCGCGGTCGATTTGGCTACCTGTCCGGCAAGCCTGCTGCGGTAATTGTTGAAATCGGCAGCCTGCGCGACGACGATGCCGTGCGCCTCTCCACTGCTCATGCTGCGTGCCGTCTCGGCGCTTGGTACGGTCAGGATCTGCCCCGCCTTCAGGCGGTTCATGTTCTGGCCGACGAATGCACCCGGATTCTGCTGATAGAGCGCCACCAGCATCTGGTCGAGCGATACGCCACCCGGGTTCACCTGGCCGGCAATTCGTGCCAGGGTATCGCCGTTGCGCACGCGGTATTCGCCTGCATGCGCCGCTCCGCCGGCCTCCGTCGCGCGCCGGAGTGCGGGCCTCGCCTTCGGCGCGACGTCCTCTTGCGCTTTCGCGGAAGGTGCGGGAATCGGTTGGGGAGTGGGTTGATATTGCGGAGCGCTTTGCGGCTCCGCGGCCGCACTCGTTGCGGGCGCCGGTGCGACCTGTGCAGATTGCGCGGTACGCAGGTCCGGAGGGTCTAGCAGGAACGTGTATTCGCGGATCAGCCTGCCATTCGGCCCGGCCAACTCCAGCAACATGTCGACAAACGGTTCATTCAATGGCTGCGCCGATGAGACGCGAACGAACTGTCGGTCACCACGCTGCTCGACCGAAAAACGCAGGGACATCAACGCCGGACTGTAATCAATGTTCGCCTGGCGAAAGGCTTCGCCCGAAGCCAGCTTCGCAGTCAATGCGCCAACTTCGTCTTTCGAAACGGAAGTAAGTTCGATCTCTGCCCGCAATGGTTGCCCGAGGGACGACAAGACTGCCAGCTTTCCCAGGCCTGCAGCGGACGCATTTGAAAACAGCAGCGCGGTCGCAATTGCGGCGCTGATCGTTTTCAAGTGGAACGTGCCGGAGGCCGGGCACTTGGTTGAATGCATGTTGGATGGCATAAGGGGCATTCCGTTTGTGTATCTGAAGTGAGCACAATCACCGCGCCAATTTAACATTGAACGAGGGAACTTTCACCATATCATCATGGACTTAGGCACGCAAGTGTAACTAACTTGCTAACTGGTGCCAAACCGACATCCCCGCTGGCGCTCGCATATACATTAATAGCAGACGAAAGAAGCCATATCACTGTTGTGGATTGACAACGCGACTGGGGCCTGCCGGCTGTCGGTTCTGTGAACCAACCGCCGACAGGCCCCAGCTATTGTTCGTTTCAGTCGCTTCAGTCTTCCAGCACGACGCGCAGCATGCGGCGCAGCGGTTCCGCGGCCCCCCACAGCAACTGGTCGCCGACGGTGAACGCAGACAGGTATTCCCCACCCATTTGCATCTTGCGCAGACGGCCGACCGGAATCGTGAGGCTGCCGGTGACGGCTGCTGGCGTCAGTTCCTTCATGGAAGCTTCGCGTGTGTTCGGCACGACCTTGGCCCACTGGTTAGTGCCGACGATGATGGCTTCGATCTCATCCAGCGGTACATCTTTTTTCAGCTTGATGGTTAGCGCCTGGGAGTGGCAACGCATCGCGCCGATGCGCACGCACAGGCCATCGACCGGCACTGCCGCCTTCGCGCTTGCGCCGAACCCCTGGCCGCGGCCGAGGATCTTGTTGGTCTCTGCGCCGCCCTTCCACTCTTCGCGCGACACGCCATTGCCGAGGTCCTTGTCGATCCAGGGGATCAGGTTGCCGGCGAGCGGTACGCCGAACTGCTTGGTTTCGTCGGCGGTCAACGCATGCTGCTTGGCGAGGACCTTGCGGTCGATTTCGAGAATCGCGGAAGCCGGATCGTCGAGCAGCGACTTGACTTCTGCATTGATGGAACCGAACTGCGTCAGCAATTCGCGCATGTGCTGCGCGCCGCCGCCGGATGCGGCCTGGTAGGTCATGGAGGTCATCCAGTCGACGAGGTCGTGCTGGAACAGGCCACCCAGCCCCATCAGCATGCACGACACCGTGCAGTTGCCGCCGATGTAGTTCTTCACGCCGCGACGCAGCGCGTCCTTGATGACATCCAGGTTGACCGGATCAAGGACGATGATGGCATCATCCTTCATGCGCAGCGTGGAGGCCGCGTCGATCCAGTAGCCATTCCATCCTGCCGCACGCAACTGCGGGAAGATTTCCGTCGTGTAGTCGCCGCCCTGGCAGGTAATGATGATGTCGCACTTCTTGAGCCCATCAATATTATTGGCGTCTTTCAGCGTGGTCTCGTTTTTCGCCATTGCCGGGGCCTTGCCGCCTGCATTGGATGTCGAAAAGAACACCGGCTCGATATGAGCGAAATCGCCCTCTTCCTGCATGCGCTGCATCAGGACCGAGCCCACCATACCACGCCAACCCACCAGACCGACTAACTTCACGATTTTCTCCCTCAGGTACACTTTAAAACTGATTACGAGGCTAGCGCCTTCACGACGGCATCGCCCATTTCCTTCGTCCCGACCTTCGTCGTGCCTGCCTCAAAGATGTCCGGCGTACGCAGGCCCTGCGACAAGACTTTCTTTACCGCGACTTCCACGCGATCCGCCTGCTCCGCCCTGTTGAGCGAGTAGCGCAGCATCATGGCGGCGGACAGGATGGTGGCCAGCGGATTGGCAACGCCCTTGCCTGCAATATCCGGCGCGGAACCGTGCGACGGTTCGTACAGGCCCTTGTTGTTCGCATCGAGCGAAGCGGACGGCAGCATGCCGATCGAACCGGTCAGCATCGCGGCTTGATCCGACAGGATGTCGCCGAACATGTTGCCGGTCACGATGACATCGAACTTCTTCGGCGCACGCACCAGCTGCATCGCGGCGTTGTCGACATACATATGATCGAGTACGACATCCGGATATTCCTTGTGAACGTCGGTCACGATGTCTTTCCAGAATTGGAAAGTCTCCAGCACATTGGCCTTGTCGACGCTCGTCAGACGTTTGCTGCGCTTGCGCGCGGCCTGGAAGGCGACATGCGCGATACGGCGGATTTCCGGCTCGGCATAACGCATGGTGTCGAAGCCTTCACGCGCGCCCTTGAACGGGCCGTCCGGGCATTCGCGCACGCCGCGCGGCTGGCCAAAGTAAATATCGCCGGTCAGTTCGCGGATGATCAGGATATCCAGGCCGGACACCACCTCCGGTTTGAGCGTGGAGGCGCCTGCCAGTTCCGGATACAGGATGGCCGGACGCAGGTTGGCGAACAGATTCAGGTTCTTGCGCAGGCCGAGGATCGCCTGCTCGGGGCGCAGGCTGCGCTCCAGCTTGTCGTATTTCCAATCGCCGACCGCGCCGAACAGGATGGCATCCGCTTCCCTGGCCAGCTTCAGCGTGCCTTCCGGCAGCGGGTGGCCATGCGCTTCGTAGCCGGCGCCGCCGACCGGCGCGGCTTCCATGTCAAACTTTTCGTCGAGCGCGTTCAACACCCGCACAGCTTGTTCGGTGATTTCGGGGCCGATGCCGTCGCCCGGCAGGATTGCGATTTTCATGTGGTCTTCTGGTTTAACAATGATCAAATCGTATTGGCAAGCCACGGCTGTGCCGCAACGTGCCGTTCCTCGAAGGCGCGGATCTTGTCCGCATGGCGCAGCGTGAGACCGATGTCGTCCAGCCCGTTCAGCAGGCAGTACTTGCGGAACCGGTCGACTTCGAACGGGAAGGTCGTGGAGCCGTTGCCGGCGACGACGACCTGCTTGTCGAGGTCGATCACCAGGCGATAGCCCGGGAAGGCCTTCACTTCATTGAACAACTGGTCGACCTGTGCTTCGGACAGCACGATCGGCAGCACGCCGTTCTTGAAGCAGTTGTTGAAAAAGATGTCCGCGAAGCTCGGCGCGATCACTGCGCGGAAGCCGAACTGCTGCAGCGCCCACGGCGCATGTTCGCGCGACGAGCCGCAGCCGAAGTTCTTGCGCGCCAGCAGGATCGATGCCCCCAGGTAGCGCGGCTGGTTCAGCACGAAGTCCGGGTTCTTCGGACGCTTCTCGTTGTCCATGCCCGGTTCGCCGTGGTCGAGGTAACGCCATTCGTCGAACAGGTTGGGACCGAAGCCGGTGCGCTTGATCGACTTCAGAAACTGCTTCGGGATGATGGCGTCGGTATCGACATTCGCGCGGTCCAGTGGCGCGACCAAGCCATCGTGTACGGTAAATTTATCCATGATCCTGATCTCTAAAGCCGCCCGTCTTCGGCGAGCGGCCGTACTTCCATTACTTTCTCGCTGCGTTCTCGACGGCCTCGCCGGCCTTCTTCACGTCCTTGCCGATGCCCTCCATAGTGTTGCAGCCCATGAGGACGAGCGAGGAAACGATGAGCGCGAACAGTGTTTTCATTTTTTTCTCCCTGAAAAACGCTAGCGCAATGCGCGCACGTCGACGAAATGCCCGGCGATGCCGGCTGCCGCAGCCATGGCTGGCGAAACCAGGTGGGTGCGGCCGCCTTGTCCCTGGCGGCCTTCAAAATTGCGGTTGGACGTCGACGCGCAGCGCTCGCCCGGCTCCAGCCGGTCGGCATTCATCGCCAGGCACATCGAGCAGCCCGGTTCGCGCCATTCGAAACCGGCGTCCTTGAAAATTCTGTCGAGCCCTTCGCGCTCGGCCTGCTCCTTGACCAGGCCGGAGCCGGGCACCACCATCGCGAGTTTGACATTGGAAGCGCGGTACTTGCCGCGCACGATGGCAGCCGCGGCACGCAGGTCCTCGATGCGCGAGTTGGTGCAGGAGCCGATGAAGACCTTGTCGATGCGGATGTCGGAGATGGCAGTATTCGGCTTCAGGTCCATGTAGACCAATGCCTTTTCCATCGCGTCGCGCTTGACGGAATCCTTTTCCTTGTCGGGATCGGGCACGCGGTCGTCGACGGGAACCACCATTTCCGGCGAGGTGCCCCATGTCACTTGCGGCTTGATCTCGGCGGCGTTCAGCGTGACGACCATGTCGAACTTCGCGCCGGTATCCGAATGCAGCGTGCGCCAGTATTCGACGGCGCGCTCCCAGTGCGGGCCGACCGGGGAGAACGGGCGCCCCTTCACGTAATTGATCGTGGTGTCGTCAACGCCGACCATGCCGGCGCGCGCGCCCGCTTCGATCGCCATGTTGCAGATCGTCATGCGGCCTTCCATCGACAGCCCGCGGATGGTGGAGCCGGCGAATTCAATGGCATAGCCGGTGCCGCCCGCCGTGCCGATCCTGCCGATCACGGCCAGCACGATGTCTTTCGCGGTGACGCCGAAGGGCAGCGGCCCGTCGACCTGCACCAGCATGGACCTGGATTTCCTGGCGAGCAGGGTTTGCGTGGCGAGCACATGTTCCACTTCCGACGTGCCGATGCCGTGCGCGAGGCAACCGAAGGCGCCATGGGTCGACGTGTGCGAATCGCCGCAGACGACGGTCATGCCCGGCAGGGTGGCGCCCTGCTCCGGCCCGATCACATGCACGATGCCCTGGCGCTTGTCGCGCATGCCGAAATAGGTCAGCCCGTATTCCTTGGCATTGGCATCCAGCGTTTCGACCTGCAGGCGGGAAACCGGGTCGGCGATGCCATTGGCGCGATCGGTCGTCGGCACGTTGTGGTCGGCGACGACCAGGTTGGCGGAAACGCGCCACGGCTGGCGTCCGGCCAGCTTCAGTCCTTCGAATGCCTGCGGGCTGGTGACTTCATGCAGCAGGTGCCGGTCGATGTAGAGGATGGAGGTGCCATCTTCCTCGGTATGGACGACGTGCGATTCCCAGAGTTTGTCGTAAAGCGTTTGAGCCATGTTTCAAGACGTGCCAAAAATGTGCGCCGAGCAGCGCAATACGGTGAAAATAGTTCTCGATTATGCCATAGTTGTGCGACGCAATACCGGGCCGCCGCGGAGCGCGCACCAATGAAAAAACGCCCGCGGGATGCGACGCGGGCGTTTTATTGATTCTTTTGCAATCGCGCGGCGATCAATGGCGCTTTTTGGCCTGCTCGTACAAGGGCATGACGCGCGCCGAATAATTGGTCAGGTCGCTCAGGCGCTCTTCCCGCGACGGATGCGTGGACAGGAACTTGACGGTTTCCGGGCCGCCCACCTGCGCCATTTTTTGCCAGAGTGAAATCGCAGCGCGCGGATCGTAGCCGGCGCGCGCGGCCAGTTCGACGCCGATGCGGTCGGCTTCCGTTTCATGGCGACGCGAATTCGGCAGGCCCAACAAGCCCATGTAAGCGTATTCGGCCGTCTTCTGCCCGAGGTCGCCGATGCCGAGCACCGCAGCGCCGACCGATATCGCCGTGCTGGCCACCGCCTGCTCCGACGCTCTTTCTCGCGCATGCTCACGCAAGGCATGCGCCATTTCGTGGCCCATCACGGCAGCCAGTTCATCGTCCGTGATGTGGAGCTTTTCGATCAGCCCGGTATAGACCGCGATTTTTCCGCCCGGCATGCACCACGCATTGACCTCGGGCGAGGTAATCACGTTCACCTCCCAGTTCCATTTCAGCGCATCCGGCCGGAACGCCGCCGTCGCCGGGATGAGGCGATTGGCGATGGCGCGCACGCGGGAGACTTCCGCAGGATTGCGATTGAGCTCGCCCTTCTTGCCCTCGTCGGCGATCAAGGCCGTGTATTCCTGTCGCGCCGCGTCATCGATCGCTTCGGAGGAAACGATCATCTGTTGCTGGCGCGTGATGCCGACGACGCCGCTGTTCGTGGTCTGCACCGTTTCGCAGCCCGCCAGCACCACGACCGCCACCGCGGCCAGCATTCTTTTCAGGATAACGCTACTGACGATCGACTTCATGTTTTTCCTCGCGATGATGTGCCTGCCAGCGATACGACAATGTTGCCGCACCGGCGCCCGCCAGCGCGAACATTGCTGCCATTAAATAGACTGTCTGGGGACCGAATGTATCCCACAACCCGCCCAGAACCAGCCCGCCGAGCGTGCCGCCTAGCCCGTAGGAAATACTGGTATACAAGGCCTGGCCGCGGGCCTGCAGGGGTCCGGAGAACCAGCGCTGCAGCGTCGCGACCGATGCCGAATGATGCACCCCGAACGTGGCGGCATGCAGCACCTGCGCCAGCAGTAGCAGCAGCAGCGACTGCGCGCCGAAACCGATCAGCAGGAAGCGCACGACCGCGATCAGCAGGCTCGCAATCATCAGCTTCCGGATGCCGAAACGCCGGAAGATCGGCGCCTGGAAAAAGAAGAAGCCGATCTCGACGACGACGCCCAGCGACCACATCAAGCCTATCACCGTGTTGTTGTAGCCAATTTGCGCAAGGTACAAGGAATAGAACACATAGAGTGCCGCGTGAGCCGCAATCATCAGGAAGGTCGAACTGAAGAACGCGATCACCTCGCGTTTACGCAGCAGCGCGAGCACTGACGGCATGTCCTGGTGCAGGTCGCCATGCGTGGTTTCCTGCATGCGGATCGTGGACGCCAGCACCAGCGCCAGCAACGCCAAAGCAATCCATGGCATGACCCGGATGCCGTAGCGATCAAGCAGGGGGCCGGCCACGGCCACTGTCATGATGAATCCCACCGAGCCCCACAGCCGCAAGCGTCCGTAATGGGTCAGGTCGCCGCGCATCTCCGACAGCATCAAGGCTTCCGACAGCGGCCCCTGTGCGCTTGTAAAAAGATTGACGGCCGCCATCACGATCAGGAGTTGCGTGAAACTCTGGCCAAAGAACATGCCGGCGAATGCGGCGACCGCCGCGATGGCCGTGATGCGCAGCACGCCCACGCGCTGCTGATGACGATCGGCAACCCAGCCCCACAGGTTGGGGCCGAAAATCCGCATCACCTGCATCAGCGACATCAGCACGCCGATTTCCGCCGCGGTCATGCCCTTGTCGGCGAAGTACAGGCTGGCATATGGGGAGAAGACGCCGACGTAACCGTAATAGGCGAAAAAGAACAGGGCGAAACTGAAGGATTGTCTGGGCCAGGAGGAGTAATGCACGAAAAATCTTCCGGTGGCGGTGCAAGGAAATATGGCCTGGATGAGGCGAAACGCCCGCAGCACACCCGGACAGCGGCTCGGCTCGCCCGGGCTGTGCGTCCGAAGGGTTACTTGATTCGCGCGGGAATCTTCGGCGTGCCGACCCGCACGTCGCCGCACTGGGCGCGATGGCGCAAGGCATGATCCATCAGCACCAGCGCGAGCATCGCCTCGGCAATCGGCGTGGCGCGAATGCCGACGCAGGGATCATGGCGCCCGAAGGTTTCGACGTTGATCGGATTGCCGTTCTTGTCGATCGAGCGGCGCGGGGTGCGGATGCTGGAGGTCGGCTTGATGGCGATCGATACCGTGATGTCCTGGCCGGTCGAGATGCCGCCGAGGACGCCGCCGGCATTGTTCGACGCAAACCCTTCCGGCGTCAGTTCATCGCCGTGCTCGGTGCCCTTCTGCGCAACGGACTGAAAACCGGCGCCGATTTCAACGCCCTTGACCGCGTTGATACCCATCATCGCGTAGGCGATATCCGCATCGAGCTTATCGTAGATCGGTTGGCCCAGCCCGACCGGCACGTTCTGCGCCACCACATCGATGCGCGCGCCGCAGGAATCGCCGTCCTTGCGCAGCTGGTCCATGTAATCCTCCAGTTGCGGAATGACCGTGGCGTTCGCTGCGAAGAAGGGATTGTTCGGCACATGCTCCCAGGATTCGAAGGGGATTGCGATGTCGCCGAGCTGGCTCATGCAGCCCTTGAACGTCGTGCCGTATTGCTGGTGCAGCCACTTCCTTGCAATAGCGGCGGCGCCGACGACCGGTGCCGTCAGGCGCGCCGAGGAGCGGCCACCGCCGCGCGGGTCGCGGATGCCGTACTTGTGCCAGTAGGTATAGTCGGCGTGGCCGGGGCGGAAGGTGTCGACGATATTGCCGTAGTCCTTGCTGCGCTGGTCCTGGTTGCGGATCAGCAATGCGATCGGGGTGCCGGTGGTCTTGCCTTCGAAGACGCCGGAAAGAATCTCGACCTGGTCCGGCTCCTGGCGTTGCGTGACATGGCGAGAGGTGCCGGGCTTGCGGCGGTCCAGTTCCGGCTGGATGTCGGCCTCCGACAAGGCCATGCCGGGCGGACAACCGTCGACCACGCAGCCGATTGCCGGTCCGTGCGACTCGCCAAAGGTGGTGACGGTGAAGAGCGTGCCAAAGGTGTTGCCGGACATGATGGTGTCGAGTTGATCAGGAAAGGATAGATTCTAGCGTATCGCCCGCCCGATCCGCTAATTTGCGGCGCTCTCCGCCGCTTGCCGGCGGCGCCTGGAAACATGCCGGACGCGGCCGTCGCGCATATGAAAAACACAACAATCGCTGCTGCAACAACGCTTGTCTCCGGCGGCATCATCGTCCCCGCGGACGATTGCATAACGACAAAATATGGTGCAACATCCAAAGGAAACCGACAATTAAGCACGGCGGGGGAAGTTGCGCTGCCCCAGGCCCGAGGCTTCGATGCCTCCAATAATGAAATGCGCTACGGCCATCGGCCGCGCACCGGGCAGTGGCAGGTTCACGCCACGCGACAGCGCCGATGACTGTTTCCAGAAAAGCATTCCGAGGATCTGGAGGAGACAATGAGCAGATCGAGCGCGTCGCTGGACGACGATCTCGTATTCCTCGACGAAGCGCCCGCTTCGCCGCAGGCTCCGCTGCGCGCGTCCACGACTGGCGTCTGGCGCGTCATGATCGTCGACGACGACGCCGACGTGCACACGGCCACCACGTTCGCGCTCAGCAACCTGGAAATGCAGCATCGCCCGCTGGAGTTCGTGCACGCCTATTCGGCAGCCCAGGCGCGCGACCTTCTGGCAAGGCAGTCCGATATTGCCGTGATCCTGCTGGACGTGGTGATGGAGCAGGACGACTCCGGCCTGCAGCTCGTGCGCCATATCCGCGAGTCGCTCAAGCTGACGGAAGTACGCATCATCCTGCGCACCGGTCAGCCGGGTTATGCGCCCGAGATCGAGGCCATCCGCGATTTCGACATCAACGACTACAAGACGAAATCCGAGCTCACGCGCATCAAACTCTATACGGCGGTCACCGCCGCGGTCCGGTCGTATGAGCAGATCCGGACGATCAACGCCAGCCGCCGCGGACTCGACAGGATTGTCCGTGCCAGCACCGAGTTGATGGCGCTGCGCGGACTGGACAGCTTTGCCGCAGGCATCATCCACCAGGTGGCAACCCTGCTTGACATGAGTGCCGACGGATTGCTCTGCGTACGCGAGCGGCATGACAATCGACGCGAAGAAATGCTTACGATCGCAGCGGCCGGACGTTATGCCGGCGCACTGCAACGCCCGGCGGACATCCTTCCCGATCCATCGGTGCAGGACGCGCTCAAGCGCTCCCTCGACGAACGGCGCAACGTCTATGGCACGGACTCGGCCACACTGTATTTCGGCGGGAGTCCGAGCCGTCACTTCACCGCCTACTTCAATACTTCTCGGCCGCTGAATGAAATCGATCAGGGCCTGCTGGAAGTTTTCTGCCGCAACATCGCAGTCGGCCTCGACAACGTGCTGCTGCTCCATCGTC
>JAKACN010000109.1:0-4228 GCA_021821365.1 Pseudomonadota bacterium
CGATCTAGCGGGGACTTGGGTGGATGCATTGATGCCGTTGCTGGTTTCCATACGACTGTTGAGTTCCTGTTTCATTTCAAGGTTTCCACAAAATGCCGACGCTCCTTTTCGACGGCAAACGGCCTGTGGGCTGTTGCCCTGTTCTTATTGCGACCCTTCCTGCGGCACGCCAGGCACGGTCAAGAATTACTTGGACAGATACTGCAGCTTGTCCTTGGTGTCCTTCCAGTCGTCGGCATCCGTCAGCGGATCCTTCGTCTTGGTAATGGACGGCCATTTGCGCGAGAGGTCGGCATTGATCTTGATGAATTGCTGCTGGTCGGCCGGCACATCTTCTTCCGCGAAGATCGCGTTGACCGGGCATTCGGCAACGCAGACGGCGCAGTCGATGCACTCGTCCGGATCGATCGTGAGAAAATTCGGGCCTTCGCGGAAGCAGTCTACCGGGCACACATCCACGCAGTCGGTGTACTTGCAACGGATGCAGGATTCGGTCACAACGTGGGTCATAACAGTCCTATCTGAAAATTTTTTGAAACTGATCTGTTTTGAAGCCGGGATGAAGGATGGGGACGTTGAAAGGATCGCTTAAGGATGACATCACCGCGCCCTGCACACACAGCCCGCTGCAAAGCCTTGTATTTTAGGACAATCGGGGGTTTCTAACAAACCGAACTTAGACAGAATACGAATAAGCAAATGTGACGGAATCGGGATGCTACCAAGGCTGGAAGGGTTATTCGCCACGTGGTCGAGCGAGCTTCATCGCATGTTTCTTGCCCCAATGGCAAGTGCGCGTCGTTCCTTGTAATAAAAACGAGTGTTTGTCCTACAAGGAAGATAGAAAAACACGAGCGCCCGGCGTCTTCAGTTGAATTATTTGCGCTCACCATTTGAAATTAAATCACGCGCAAGGAATTCATGGTCCTTGCGCGATTCGGGTAGACTCTGAGGCCTGTCATCAAGGGGATATGCATGGACACTTCAGCAGCGCGCAAAGCCATTTTCAGCCGCATTCGCCAGGCGCAGAACAGGCCTGTCGAGCCGACGCAAGCCGAGCGTGATGCAGTCCGCGAGTACATGAGCGAGCATTCGCAGGGGCCGCGGCCTGCGCTTGGCGCTGATCTCGTCGAGCGCTTCAGGCAGCAGGCGTTGCGCATGTCCGATACCGTCGACGAAGTCATGAATCTCGATGAGGTGCCCCAGGCAGTGGCGCGCTACCTGGACGGCATCGGCGTTTCAAGACAGGCCATTGCGTGGCGAACGCTGGACCGGCTTGCCTGGGCCGAAGCCGGCATGCAGGTGGAATTTCGCGCGCCGCGCAACGAGGATCTGGTCGGCATTACCGGCGCCTTCTGCGCCGTGGCGGAAACCGGCAGCCTCATGGTGCTGTCCGGGCCGGATACCTGGTCGTCCGCCAGCCTGCTGCCGGAAACGCATATCGCGGTCGTGCCGGCGTCACGAATCGTCGGTGGCATGGAAGATGCGTTCGCGCTGGCGCGCAAGGAACACGGCGACCTGCCGCGCGCTGTCAATTTCATTTCCGGGCCGTCCCGCACCGGCGATATCGAGCAAACCATCGTGCTCGGTGCACACGGGCCTTACCGCGTTCATGTCATCGTCATGCGCAACGCCTGACGTCCCAACCGGCCCATCCCTGTCCGCATGATGGTGTTTGCGCTGTTTTGATATTCGGCGACGTGCTGACGGTCGATACGCGTTTTTGCTGATTGCGCGGCAAAGCGGTACGGCTAGAATAGCTATTTCCTCGCATAAATATTCGAATTCCAGGAGACCGGTTTGCGACACTTCACTGCCTTGTCGGCGTTTTTCGCCCTGCTGCTGGCACAGCTTGCCTTCCCCTCTGCAGCGTTCGCGGCAGGAAGGTTCTCCGGTCCCGTCATCGCCAACATTCCAGTCGAATTCATCCTGTTTGCCGCGATCCTGTTCTTCATCGCGTTCGTGCATGTCAATACGATGATCACCGCGGTGACCGGCGCACTCGTCATTTCGGCTTACAAGCTCGTTTTCTCGCCGTTCAGTGAAGGCACCGGCATCGGCGGCCTCGCGGCGCACTTCGGGCATGAATGGGTCATTCTCGGCAACCTGCTGGCCTTGCTGCTGGGCTTTGCATTGCTGGCCAAGCATTTCGAACGCAGCGAAATTCCCGCCGTCCTGCCGAACTACATGCCCGACGACTGGAAAGGCGGCTTTGTCCTGCTGGTCCTGGTCTTCGTCATTTCATCCTTTCTCGACAACATCGCGGCGGCCATGATCGGCGGTGCGGTCGCGCATACGGTCTTTCGGGGCAAGGTGCACATCGGCTACCTGGCCGCGATTGTCGCGGCGTCGAATGCGGGTGGCGCCGGCAGCGTAGTTGGCGATACGACCACAACGATGATGTGGATTGCCGGCGTTGCGCCGGGCGAGGTGTTCGAGGCCTATATCGCGGCGACCGTGGCACTGCTGATCACGGCCATTCCCGCCTCGCTGCAACAGCATGCCTATTCGCCGATCACCAAGGACGCACCGCAAGGCGTGCGCGTCGACTGGACCCGCGTGGCGATTGTCGCTTTCATCCTGATCGCGGCGATCGGCACCAACCTGCTGCTGAACCTGAAATTCAATGACCTGGCCGATGCCTTCCCGTTCCTCGGTCTTGCTGTCTGGGGGGCAATCCTGCTGTCCGCACCGCTGCGCCGTCCGGACTGGAATGAATTGCCCGGCGCGCTGCGCGGTTCAATCTTCCTCCTGTCGCTGGTCTGGTGCGCTTCGATGATGCCGGTCGAGAAGCTGCCTGAAGCATCCTGGATGAGCGCCTTGTCCCTGGGCTTCGTCTCGGCGGTGTTCGACAATATTCCGTTGACCGCGCTGGCCCTGAAGCAAGGCGGCTTCGACTGGGGTTTCCTGGCGTACGCAGTGGGCTTCGGCGGATCGATGATCTGGTTCGGCTCGTCCGCGGGCGTCGCACTGTCCAACATGTATCCGGAAGCCAAGTCGGTGACACGCTGGCTGAAACATGGATGGCACGTCGCGCTCGGCTACGTGGTTGGCTTCCTGGTTCTGCTCACCGTCTGGCACTGGGAACCCGGTTCGCAATTGCGCGGCGCGGTACAACCGGCGCATGAGGCCAGGACGGTGTCCATTCAGGGGGAGAGTGCCAACGCGCAGGCAGGTGCAGTTACCTCCGGGCGGCAGTAGGCCAGATCGCCAGGCAACGTGGCGGCGGGTGCGTTGACTGCTTTTGCTCCACCTAATATCCTTGCCGAAAGCGCTTCAAGAGGATTGGGCATGGCCGACATCAGCATTACGCACGCACATAAATTGACGCACAAGAAGGCAAAGGTTGCCGCGCAGAAGGTGGCCGACCAGATGGCCAGGGAATATGAGATGGCATCCGAATGGGAGGGTGATGTCCTGCTGTTCCGGCGCAGCGGCGTGTCCGGAACGCTGACGGTATCCGAACAGGACGCGACCCTCGAAATCAAGCTGGGATTCCTGCTGAAGGCGTTTGCGCCGACGATCGAGGAAAAGGTCGCCGCAAAGATGAAAAAGGTTTTCAGCGGCAAGGCATGAACCAGGGATGCAGGCGCGCGCCTGCATCGTGCATTCGACATTTCGGCGTGTATCTCAGCCCTTCAATCCGGCGATCAGGTCGATATACTGCTGCATCGCCTCTTCCTTCAACGTTCCCTTCAGTCCATCCCACGCATCGTACTTGGCACGTCCGACCATATCGGTAAATCCGGGGCGCTTGCCTTCGACGTCACCGCAGCTCGCCTGCTTGAACAGGGCGTAGATCTTCAGCAAGGTCATGTTGTCCGGCCGCTCGGGCAGGTCCTTGGAATCGGCGACCGCTTGTTCGAACAGGGTCTGCAGGCTCATCGTATTTTTCCCCTTGTAGATGAATTCAAATCGGTGTGATAGTGTCGCAACTGTTGCGATTTCCAAAAGTAGCGAAGACGGAACAACATAACATAGAAAATTTCGCTACAAAAGAAGAGCTCTAGAGGGGGGACTCGATGTTGTCTGAAGCCGTGCCGGCGCTGCGCCGGGAAAAGATGTCCACCGTTGATACCGCATGGTTGCGGATGGATTCGGACAGCAACCTGATGATGATCGTGGGCGTGTGGACGATGCGCCCGGGCGTCCGCTACGAGGACCTGTGCCGGCGGGTGGAGGAGCGGCTCCTGAAGTACCCCCGGTTTCGCCAGCGGGTCATCGAGGA
>JAKACN010000109.1:4238-16386 GCA_021821365.1 Pseudomonadota bacterium
ACTGATGTTCGACAAGCCGATGGACACGCGCCGCTTCCGCGACATTGTGCAGGCACGCCTGCTGTCCTACCCGCGCTTTCGCAGCAAGGTGACACGCGACATGGCCGGTGGCGCCTGGTGGGAGGACCAGGAGGTCGACCTTGATTATCACATCCTGCACGATCGCCTGAGGTCCGAAGGCGGAAGCAACAAGGCGTTGCTGGAGCGGATGGTCGGCAAGTTGTCTGCGACCCCGCTCAGCCTTTCGCGGCCCCTGTGGCAAATGCACCTGATCGATAACTGCATCGGCGAGGACGGCAATTCCCGGCAGGCGATCGTCATCCGCATCCATCACTGCATCGCCGACGGCATCGCGCTGGTCGGCGTCCTGCTGTCGATGTTCGACCGTACGCCGGATTCCGTTGGCCGCGAGGCGACGAATGACGCAAGCATCCCGGACGATGACGACAATCCTTGGTCAAGTCTCATTCAGCCGGTGACCAGGAGCATGGTCAACGCGATCAATCTGTCGGCCGGACTGTGGAGCAAGTACATGTGGATGCTGGCCGATTCGAACAAGCTGATGGGCCGCCTTTCCGACATGGGCACGAAGGCCGGACGCCTGACGCTGGACGCCATCAAGCTGATGGCGATGCCGGACGATTCGCGCACGCGGCTCAAGGGGAAGCCGGCCGGCATGAAGCACGTGGCCTGGAGCGAACCCTTGCCCTTGCAGGAAATCAAGATCGTCGGCAAGGCGCTAGGCGGGTCGATCAACGACGTGCTGATGGCCAGTGTCGCCGGCGCGATCGGCGCCTATCTGCGCGCGAAGGGCGACACGGTGCCGAGCAAGACGGACCTGCGCGCCATGGTGCCGGTGAATCTCCGCAAGGCCGGCGATGAACACAAGCTCGGTAATGCGTTCGGACTGGTACCGCTGGTCCTGCCGGTCGGGATCGAGGATCCGATTGAACGGCTGAATGAAGTGCGGCGCCGCATGGCCGAACTGAAAGGCGGCTACCAGGCGCTGGTCGCGATGGCGGTGCTCGGCGTACTCGGTGCGACGCCGAAGCAGATGCAGAATGAAATCCAGAATTATTTTGCGAAAAAGGCGACGGCCGTCATGAGCAATGTGCCGGGACCGCAAACGCCGCTTTACCTGGCGGGCAGCCAGCTCGACCAGATCATGTTCTGGGTGCCGCAATCGGGTGACATCGGCATGGGCGTGTCGATCCTGAGCTACAACGGCTGCGTGCAGTTCGGCCTTGTCACGGACGACGCCGTCGCAAGCGACCCGCACGAGATCATCCGTCGCGTTGCGCCGGAATTTGAAAAGCTGGTACTGCTGGCGCTGATGTCGGAGTGGTGAACCTTAATCATCCTTGCCGCCGTCGACCACGGCACTGCCTACGTTGACGGCCCCCTTGGCGACTGCTGTCGTCGCGCCCACCGCCATGGAGCCTGCCGTCACGCCTACGCTGACAGCGGTGGTGGCAACCGAAACCGCCGTGGTGGCGACCGATACGACTGTACAGCCGGACGCCAGGAAAAGGAGCGCAAGGCAGGCGCCAATGACAGGAAGTTTTTTCGAACGCATGAAATCCGAATCCGGTGAGCGACTGCGGGCAACAGTCGCTGGTTGGTGAAAGCTGTTGTCGCTGGGGCTATCGAGCCTGCCATGCAATCCGGATGAAAACTGCCTTCATCAAACCACCGGCTTCAGGACATTGAATGCTCCGTGGAAAGAGTCGTCAAATGCCCAAAAGTTCCACTTCGAAAATCAATGTTGCATTTGGCGGAATCACGCCGCCCGCACCGCGCGCGCCGTAGCCGAGCGAAGACGGAATGATCAGCTTGCGCACGCCGCCGACCTTCATGCCTTGCACGCCCTCGTCCCAGCCCTTGATTACATGCCCTGCACCGAGCGGGAAGTCGAACGGATCGTTGCGGTCCTTGCTCGAATCGAACTTGCGGCCCGCGCTGCCGTCGGGGTTTTGCAGCCAGCCGGTGTAGTGCACGGTGACGTGCTGGCCGGCCTTGGCTTCATCGCCGGAGCCGATCTGGATGTCTTCATATTGCAGGCCGGAGGCGGTCATGACGGTGGACATGGTTTTCCTTTGTTGTTTCGTTGCAGAGGACAGGAATTTTAGCAGGAAGGGCGAGGCGTAACCCGCAACACCGCAAGCAGCTTGACGGCATCAAGCGCTGCGCGGATCATCCAGACCGGCCAGCGCACGCATTGCGAAGGGTAATGTGCGCGGGCCCCTGTTCTTGAATCCCGTTGTGACGTTGATATGAGGATCGTCCGTCAACGTCGCATGGAGAAAGGCTTCCTGTGCGACCTGTGTTGATTGCCTTCGGGCGCGCGCTACTGTCGCAGCTGCATTTCCGCATGCTGTTGCTGACCGTGCTGCCATTTGTGTTGTCGGTGGTCATGTGGGGGATATTGCTGTGGCTGGGTCTGCAGCCGATGATCGACTGGCTGCATGCCTACTTCTCGGAAAGCGGCGGTTTTACCGTCGCGGGCGATGTGCTGGGGTGGCTCGGACTCGGCGGACTCAAGACGGTGCTGGTGCCGCTGCTCGCCATGTGGGTACTGCTCCCGCTGATGATTCTTACCGCGCTGATATTCGTCGGCACCATGGCGGTGCCGATCATTATCCGGCATGTCGGCGGCCGGCATTATCCTGAGCTGGAACGACGCAAGGGCGGCAGCCTGCTGGGCAGCCTCTGGATCGCCGCTTCATCGTTCATCGTGTTTGCGGCGCTGTGGCTGGTGACGCTGCCGCTGTCGATATTTCCTCCCCTGACCTTCGTGGTGCAGCCAGCCCTGTGGGGATGGCTGACCTATCGCGTGATGGCTTACGACGCGCTCGCGGAGCACGCGAGCGCCGAGGAGGGCAAGGCAATCCTGCGCATCCATCGCTGGCCTCTGTTCGTGATCGGGGCCATTACCGGCGCCATGGGCGCAGCACCGACCTTGCTGTGGCTCGGCGGTGCGCTGTCGGTCATTTTCTTTCCTGTGCTGGCCGCCGGCGCGATCTGGCTCTATGTGCTGGTCTTCGTGTTCACTGGCCTGTGGTTCGAGTATTACTGCCTTGAGGCGCTGGCGAAATATCGCGCGTTGATGGCAGTGCAGGTGGATGCCGCGGCGCGGAAGGATTCCGGCGCCTGAGGCATAATGCCCTTTTGGCAAACGCATTCATATCATGGCGATCGGTCTCATCATCATCGGCGACGAAATCCTGTCCGGAAAGCGCACGGACAAACATTTCCCCAAAGTGGTCGAGCTGCTGAACGCGCGCGGCCTGCAACTGTCGTGGGCGGAGTATGTCGGGGACGACCGGGCGCGGATTACCGACGTTCTCCGGCGCACGTTCGCGAGCGACGACATCGTCTTTTCCTGTGGCGGCATCGGCGCGACGCCGGATGACCACACGCGGCAATGCGCTGCCGCCGCGCTGGGCGTACCCCTTGTGCTGCATCCGGAAGCGAAGGCGAAAATCCAGGAACGGATCGCAGACATGGCGCGCGAGGCGGGCACGCAGCCCGACTTCACCAGGCCCGACATGGCGCATCGCCTGAAGATGGGTGAATTCCCCGAGGGCGCGGAGATCATTCCCAATCCATTCAACAAGATCCCCGGTTTTTCGGTTCGGCATGGCGCGGGCGCGCATTATTTCGTGCCGGGATTTCCCGAGATGGCGTGGCCGATGATCGCGTGGGTGCTGGATACGCATTATGCGCATCTGTTCCGGAGCGTGCCGAGGTCGGAGAAGGCAGTACTGGTCTATGAGATTGCCGAATCGACGCTGACACCCATGATGGAAGCAATCGAAGCGGAATTCCCGCTGGTGAAGGTGTTCAGTCTTCCGAGTGTGGGCAATGCAAGCAGGCGCCGGCACATTGAGCTCGGCGTCAAGGGTGATCCGGCGCAGGTCGATGCGGCTTTCGAACGGATGCTGCGCGGACTGGATCAGTTCAAGGCGGAGTACGAGAAGATCTGAGTGCGGCAGGATGCGGTGCAGGCATGCCGCGCTTGCGGCTGCCGTTGCGGCAGATAAAAAAATGCCCCGGAAGTCCGGGGCATGAGAAGCGGTACCTGATTGGAGGAGGTGCTTGAGGTACCGAGACGATTGCTGCCCAGCACAGGCTTGGGCAGAGGCCCGGCGTCATGCAAGACGCCGGACGCCGCAAATTACTTCTTGCCGGCGCGTGCGGCAGCCTTGGGTGCAGCTTGCGTGAACTGTCCGACGGCGTTGTTCAGGTTGGCTTCCAGCGCGTCTGCTGCCTGCTTGGCGGTCTTGCTCAACTGTTCATAGCTGGCGTTTGCGTTACCGATTGCCGATTTCATCAGGGTCACGGCGCTTTCGGTGCCGGCCGGTGCGTTCTTGGTCACTTCGTCGACCAGGTCCAGCATCTTGCGGCTTGCCTCGGCAATCTGCGCTTCAGCAGCCTTGTTGAACTCGGCTTGCACGCTGGAAGCGATGGATGCGAGGTGACGACCGTAGGACAGGGCCTTTTCGGCATTCGGCTGCGCTTGCGCAGCAGCCAGCGTCATCCATTCCTGCGCATCCCTGGCGGACAGGAATTGCTTCGCCGCAGCGCTGGACTCTTCCAGGGATGCCTTGGCAACGTTGAGGTTCAGGTCCATCACTTTCTCGACGCCCTCGAAAGTCTTGTTGGTCAACGTCGCAAGCAAGGCCAGCTGGGACTCGAGGTTGGCTTTCGACGCTGCGGAAAATTGCTCGGGAATCGTGAACATGTGGATCTCCTTCGAGGAAAAGTATGGGTCGGATGGTCCTGCACTCTGCCTGCGCCGCCTTTGCTTTTGTGCGACGCAACAAATGTGATTTTAAGGACAAATCCGATGTTGTCAACAAATATTGTTGCGAAGCACAAAGAAGATGCCATCCAGATCAAGAAGTTGAAGTAAGGCAATCTTTTTTCGGTTGTTTACGCGCTGCGGACGCCGCCGGCCCGGAATTTGTCTGCATGCTAAACTCGCTCCTTCATTTTTCCTCAGCGCCGATTCGTGCAAGCCTTCTACAGCGATCATTTCGTCTTGCCTCTCCCCGAGGGCCATCGTTTCCCGATGCAGAAATACCGCATGGTGCGTGAAGCGGTACTTGCCGCCCTGCCGCAGGTTTCCTTTCATGAGGCGCCATTCACCACCGACGGCGTGCTGGCGCTCGCGCACCATCCTTCCTACATCGCCCGGGTCTCGCGTGGCGAACTGTCTCCGGCTGAGCAGAAGACGATTGGCTTTCCCTGGTCGCCTGAAATGGTGGAGCGCTCGCGGCGTTCGGCGGGCGCTACCATTGCGGCCTGTCGGGCGGCCCTGGAGTCGGGCACCGCAGCCAATCTCGCAGGCGGCACGCACCACGCTTACGCAGGGCGCGGGGAAGGGTTTTGCGTTTTCAACGATGCGGCAATCGCCGCACGGCTGATGCAGGCCGAGCGGCGCGCGCGCCATGTCGCGATCGTCGACCTGGATGTCCACCAGGGGAACGGTACGGCATCGATCCTGGCGCAGGACGACTCGGTGTTCACGCTGTCGCTGCACGCGGCAAACAATTACCCATTCACGAAGGAATGCAGCGACCTGGACGTGGCTCTTCCCGATGGCCTTGCCGATGCCGGCTACCTCGACGCATTGCGCATGGCGCTGGCCGACATGTTCGCGCGCGTCAGTCCGGATCTGATCATCTATCTTGCCGGCGCCGATCCGCATGAGGGAGACCGGCTCGGCAAGCTCAAGCTCACCCTGGATGGACTTGCCGCGCGGGACCGGATGGTGCTCGAGCAGGCGAGCCGACGCGGCATTCCCGTCGCGCTCGCCATGGCCGGCGGCTACGGAAGGAACATCCAGGACACCGTTGACGTGCATGTGCAGACCATTGCCATCGCGGCAGAATATTCATTACATCATTCCATCGCCAGCTCATGAGCACAGCACCGCCTTCTGTCCGCGCCGAAAGCGCTTCGCCGGCCATGTGGACGGCGGTCACGCCCTTCCTTTTCGTGCTGATCTGGAGCACAGGCTTCATCGTCGCGAAATTCGGGTTGCCGTATGCGCCGCCGCTCACTTTTCTCCTGTTGCGCTTTGCCGGCGTGCTCGTGGTGCTCTTGCCCATCGTGCTGGTGATGCGGGCACCCTGGCCATACGGCCGGATCTGGCGCATCGCGATCGCCGGAGTGCTAGTGCAGGCCGGATATCTCGCAGGGGTATGGTGTGCAATCAAGATCGGCATGCCGGCGGGCTTGTCGGCGCTGATTGTCGGCTTGCAGCCCGTCCTCACTGCGATGGCGGCCCCGCTTCTCGGCGAGTCGGTGCATCGGCGCCAGTGGCTTGGCCTGGCATTCGGGCTGTGCGGCGTGGGGCTTGTGGTGGCCAACAAGATCTCGCTGGTCGGATTGTCATGGCAAAGCATCGCGCTGTGCGTGTTCGCACTGATGTCGATCACGATCGGCACGCTGTACCAGAAGCGTTACTGCGCCAGCTTCGACCTGCGCACCGGCACCATCATCCAGTTCGCGGCATCGATCGTCGTGGTGCTGCCGTTTGCCGTCGCGTTCGAGCACCTGACCCCGGGGTTCGACATGGTGCAATGGACACCGCGTTTCATCGGCGCGCTGCTGTGGGCGGTGCTTGCATTGTCGATCGGTGCGATATTCCTGCTGTTCGCACTGATCCGCAAGAGCGCCGCGACGCAAGTGACAAGCTTGTTGTACCTGACCCCGCCGACGACGGCTGTGATGGCGTGGGCGATGTTTGGCGAGGCGCTCAGCGTGGCCGGCTTGATCGGCATGGCGCTGGCGGTGATGGGCGTGGCCCTGGTAGTGAGAAGGTAATCGATGCGACCGCAAGCAAAGACTCGAAGCGACTTCACCTATTTCCACGCGATCAGCACGCGCTGGATGGACAATGACGCCTATGGCCACGTCAACAATGTGGTGTACTACAGCTGGTTCGACACGGTCGTCAACCAGTTCCTGATTGCCAACCGCGTACTCGATATTGAGCGCAGCCCGGTAATAGGGCTGGTGATCGAAACGCAATGCAATTACTTTGCTTCGGTGACTTTTCCGGATCGCGTAACCGCGGGTCTGCGCGTTGCGAAGCTCGGGAAATCGAGCGTGCGCTACGAAGTTGGAATCTTCCGCGACGATGAGGAGACCGCTTCGGCGCAAGGCCATTTCGTCCATGTGTATGTCGACCGCGTGTCGCGCCGGCCGGGGGCGATTCCGGACGATATGCGCGCCTTGCTGCAAACGATCGAAGTCCGGCAGCATCACGGTTGAGCCGGATTTCATCCCTGTCGTCATTGGCGCGCGGCGTTCGTCGCGCGTTTTCCGTTCGTTCGACGCGACGGTGCTGGCCGGCCTCGGAAATTGCCAACATGTCATGCCGGCAAACGCATTTGCGAATCCGCAATTCACAATAAGAAAGTTGTTTAATTTTCCGCGCTAACCCCCTAATTTGCTTGCTGAATTTCACTATTTTGCTAGACTGCAAGATATAATGCGTTTTGCAAGATTTGGGGAGGAGTGCAGATGTTCAAGTCCGCGCTGGGGATAGCCGTTTCTTTATTCGCATTCATCATTGCTGCGCCGTCGGCAGAGGCTGCAAGCACCCGCTCCGCCAAGCCTTCCGCAAAAAAGCATTCCGTCAAAAAATCGCCCAGGCACAAGATCGGTGCCGTGCGCGCGGCGCACCATCATGCGGCCGCGAGTGCGCCATCGCACCATCCGAAGGCCGCGGGCACCACGCATGGGAAGCACAAGAGCGGATACCAGCATATTTCCTATTCCCCGGCCCCCGCCGCGACGCATGAGATTCATGCCGCGCCGCCTGTCATGACGGCGGGCGATCTGGCCGGCCTGAATCTGACGCACGACCCGCTTGCACTGAAATCCAATGCCGCCGTTGTTGTCGATCAGGGCTCATCGCAGGTTCTGTTCGATAAAAATGCCAACATCGCACTGCCGATCGCTTCGCTGACAAAGCTCATGACGGCGACGATCGTGGTGGAAGCGCACCAGAACATGGACGAGGTTCTCGAAGTAACCTCGGACGATATCGACCGGGAACGAAACAGTACCTCGCGCTTGAGTGTCGGCTCCAGGATGACTCGCGCCAACATGTTGCACATCGCCCTCATGAGTTCGGAAAACCGCGCGGCTTCCGCCCTCGGGCGCAATTTCTCCGGCGGCCTTCCGGCTTTCGTCGCAGCGATGAATGCCAAGGCAAAGGCGCTTGGCATGAATGACACGCATTATGTCGATTCAACGGGCTTGTCCAGCCAGAATGTTGCCAGCGCGCGCGACCTTGCGAGGCTGGCTGTTGCGGCCTATCAGCATCCCGTGATTCGCGAATTTTCGACCGATACGCACTACACGGTCGCGACGGGCATGCGTGGACGCCAGCTGCAATACCAGAATTCAAACCGGCTCGTCATGAATCCGGGATGGGAAATCGGCCTGCAAAAGACTGGCTATATCACGGAGGCCGGGCGTTGCCTGCTCATGCAGACGAGGATCAACAACCGTCCGGTCGTGATGGTGTTCCTCGATTCGAAAGGAAAGTACTCGCGCCTTGCCGACGCAGGCCGCATACGCCGCTGGCTGGAAGTTTCCAAGCCGCAGGCATTGAGGCCGATCACATCACACCAGGGCTGAGCGCCAGGCTTGCCTTCAGGCACTTGCATTCTTCATGGCGCAGGCGTTGTGCGTTGTATATCTTGAGACGGCACGGCACGGCACGCCACGTCACAGCCGCTTCCCGTTTTCTATGCTACATTGAGGCTTGAACTGATCTCCGGCACGCTTGCAAGAGGGAGTGCCGATGCGAAATATAGTCAGCAGCCGTCATGGCACGAGTACCGACGCGGATAGCGGCGGTGCTTCAATATCCATGGATGGCGGCCCAGGGGCGGCATGCAGCGGGTTGTTGCTCGTGGACAGGCTCCGAGGCCGCCTTGTCGATGAGTTTCCTCATTCATGTTTACGCCACGAGTCCTGCTAGTCAATGACGACCCCGCCAATCTCCTGGCGCTGAAAAGCCTGTTACCCGGTCGAGACGATTACGAGGTGATCACCGCACGTTCCGGCGAGGAAGCGCTGCGCTGGGTCCTGACCTACGATTTCGCCGTGATCCTGCTCGACGTCAACATGCCGGGCATGGACGGCTTCGAGACGGCGGAAGCCATTCACTCCCATCCGCGTTCCGCATCGGTGCCGATCATTCTCGTCACTGCGCATTACGCCGACGAAATGCACCGGCTCAAGGGTTATCAGCGGGGTGCGGTCGACTATCTGTTTACACCGATCATTCCGCAGATACTGCAGACCAAGGTCGCGGTATTTGTCGATCTGGCAAAGAAAAACCTGCAACTGAAACGGCAAACCCTGGAGCTTGAACGCCTGAACGTCACCCTTCAGGAACAGCGCAAGCAGGATTTGCAACACATCAACGAACGCAAGCAGGCCGAGGAAGCCCTGCGCCAGTCGCAGGAGGAGCTGCGCCAGCTCGCGAGCTACCAGGAACGCATCAAGGAAGACGAGCGCAAGAGAATCGCGCGGGAAATCCATGACGAGCTCGGGCAGAACCTGCTTGCCTTGCGCATCGATATCGCCATGTTGCATGCACGCACCGGCACGACGCATCCCAAGCTCAACCGGAAGGTGCATGCCGTGCTCGACCATATCGACGCGACCATGAAAGCGATGCGCGCCATCATCAACAACCTGCGGCCCACCGTGCTCGACCTTGGCCTGAATGCGGCCATCGAGTGGCAGGTCAAGGAGTTCCAGCGACGCACCGGCATCGCCTGCGCACTGTTGATGCCGGACAAGGAATTGGCGATCGACGACAACAGGGCGACTGCGGTGTTTCGCATTCTGCAGGAATCGCTAAACAACGTATTCCGTCATGCCAGGGCGACCAAGGCCACGATCGAGTTGCAGACGCGCGACGAGCGCCTGCTCATGACGGTCTCCGACAATGGCGTGGGCATCTTTCCGGGATGCCGAAGAAAAGCCAACTCCTTCGGCCTGGTCGGTATCAAGGAGCGGGTCAGCGCCTTGGGCGGCGAATTCACGCTCAATACCGCACAGGACAAGGGGACTTCCATTGCAATTTCCATTCCGCTCGGCGGCGATGCGGGTGCGACCGTCGATGGCAGCGAGGCGCCGTTACAGGAGCGGCGGGCCACCGATGGCGTGAATCAGATCGTTGTCGCACCGGCCGGAAGGGCCGATACCGCGCGGCGCCGCAAGGACAAGGAACTTCCGGCGAAGCTGAACGAATCAACCTGACACGCCCGGTTTGATATTTCTCAACACTGGTGCACATCCCTTCGCGACGGAAGGGCGTAGCGGTTGCTAACCTTCGCTGTTTAAGCACACAATAAATCTCGCTGTTTCCTTCAGGGAACGTCCAAAACCTTTCTTTCATCCGGCAGCGGAGATGTCCTCGCCGCGCCTGTTCTCACTCGTACGAAACGTGCTTACGGCCAGAGTCCTTGTCGTCAATGACGATCCTGCCACCTTGCTGGCGCTGCGAACGCTGCTGACGGATGCGGCAGAGCAGCATGGCTACGAGATCGTTTGCGTGCATTCGGGTGAAGAAGCGTTGCGTGAGGTGTTGCAGCGTGAATTCGCGGTAATTCTGCTGGACGTCAAGATGCCGGGGATGGACGGTTTTGAAACGGCGGAGGCGATACATTCGCATCCGCGTTCGGCATCGACCCCGATCATTTTCACCACGGTCTATTCCGGCGATGATTACAACCGGCTCAAGGCCTATCAGAGCGGGGCGGTGGATTATCTGTTGATGCCTGTCATTCCCCAGGTCCTGCAGACCAAAGTATCGGTTTTCGTGGAAATGGCGAAGACCAGGCTGGAACTGCAGGCCAAGACGCAGGCCCTGGAAACGCTCAACCGCGATTTGCGTGTGCGCCAGATGCGGGAACTCAAGCGCATCAATGCCG
Source organism: Pseudomonadota bacterium (assembly GCA_021821365.1). GTDB lineage: Bacteria > Pseudomonadota > Gammaproteobacteria > Burkholderiales > Burkholderiaceae_D > Noviherbaspirillum. The sequence continues at coordinate 15,212 of JAKACN010000109.1, forward strand.
CACTGGAGGCGGAGGTCGTCGAACGCCGCCGCGCCGAGCAGCGGGCACACGATCTGGCTACGCGCGATCCGCTGACCCGGCTGCCGAACCGCCGCTCGCTGATCGAGCGCCTGGAGCATGCCATTGCACATGCATCACGACACAATGAATGCCTGGCCCTGCTATTCCTCGACCTCGACAAGTTCAAGGCGATCAACGATACGCTGGGCCATGAAGTAGGCGACGAACTGCTTATCCAGGTGGCGACGCGGATCGCATCCTGCCTGCGGGAGACCGATATGGTGGCGCGCCTTGGCGGCGACGAATTCGTGGTATTGCTGGAAACTCTGCCTGATGCGACGCATGCCGCGGTGGTGGCGCAGAAGATCGCGCGCTCGATTGCGGCGATCGACCGGATAGGCGAGCACACTGTCAGCACATCGACCAGCATTGGCATCGGGCTTTTTCCGGGCGATGGAGAAACCACGCAGGCAATGCTGAAGAGCGCCGATACTGCCATGTATCGCGCCAAGAAACAGCAGCGCGGAAGTGTCCGTTTTTTCCGCAGGGCGCTGAACCCCGCCGTCACGCCGGTACAGGATTAGAAAATGACCGAATCAGAAAACGGAGACATGTCCATGGACCTCAGGATGACGTTGCCCGATGAACTTGACGCCAAGCTGCTGCTCGGCGTGCTGACCGCCTTGAAGAAGGGCGATTTTTCCGCACGGCTGCCGTCGGACTGGACCGGTGTGGCGGGAAAGATTGCCGATACGCTCAACGACATCATGGAAACCAACGAGCAATTGGCCGAGGAAATCACCGAGGTCAGCCGCGTCGTGGGACGCGAGGGGCGGCTGACGCAGCGTGCCGCGGTGCCGAGCGTGGCGGGTGGCTGGTCGACCATCGTCAGGTCGGTCAACACCTTGATCGACGACCTGGTGCGGCCGACCACGGAAATGGCGCGTGTGATCGGCGCGGTGGCGAAGGGCGACCTGTCGCAGACCATGGCGCTGGACGTGGACGGGCGGCCGCTGAAGGGGCAGTTCCTGCGCGCGGCGGCGACCGCGAATACCATGGTGGACCAGCTGTCCTCGTTCGCGTCGGAAGTGACGCGCGTGGCGCGCGAAGTGGGCACCGAGGGCAAGCTGGGCGGTCAGGCGAACGTGCCGGGCGTGGCGGGAACATGGAAGGAC
>JAKACN010000110.1 GCA_021821365.1 Pseudomonadota bacterium
CGCCAAATCGACGCCGATTGTCGTAATCTTCATTTTGGATGCCTCCTTTTCAAGGTGGTTGGTGACAACTCCACTTTGGCACTCAGATGCCGTTTCTGAAAGGAGGCGTCCATTCCATTACGGAAATTTTCAGGAAGATGCCAGGCTGAACGTCGCCACCCGAGGGGTAAATGGCGGTGGCGAATCCAGACCTTGATTTCGTTCGCGCTTTTCGTGGGGCACGCCGAATGCCTTTCGTGGAGCAATCGCTGTTCCTGGATCAATCCGCCAGGTTGGCGAACAGCGGCGTGCTCAGGTAGCGTTCGCCGAAGGACGGAATGATGGTGACGATCAGCTTGCCCTTGTTCTCCGGGCGGCGCGCCACCTGCACGGCAGCCCATAGTGCCGCGCCCGACGAGATACCGACCAGCAAGCCTTCCTCCGTGGCGCAGCGCCGTGCGAATTCAAAGGCATCGTCGTTCTTCACGCGCACCACTTCATCGTAGATCTTCGTGTTCAGCGTGTCCGGAATGAAGCCGGCGCCGAGGCCCTGGATCGGATGCGGCCCCTTTGCGCCGCCCGACAGCACCGGCGATGCGTCCGGCTCGACGGCGATGCACTGGAAGGACGGTTTGCGCGCCTTGATCACCTCGCCCACGCCGGTGATGGTGCCGCCGGTGCCGACGCCGGACACCACGATATCGACCTTGCCGTCGGTGTCGCGCCAGATTTCCTCGGCGGTGGTCTTGCGATGGATTTCCGGGTTGGCCGGATTCTTGAACTGCTGCGGCATCAGGTAGCGCGGATCGGACGCGACCAGTTCTTCCGCTTTCTTGATGGCACCATTCATGCCTTCCGGCCCTGGCGTGAGGATCAGGTCCGCCCCATAGGCGCGCAGCAGCATGCGGCGCTCCTTGCTCATGGTTTCCGGCATGGTCAGCACACACTTGTAGCCGCGCGCGGCGCACACCATCGCCAGCGCGATGCCGGTATTGCCGCTGGTCGGCTCGACGATGATCGTGTCCGGCTTGATCAGGCCGGCCTGCTCCGCGGCATCGATCATGGCAACACCGATGCGGTCCTTCACGCTATGCGCGGGATTGTAGAACTCCAGCTTGGCCACCACGTCGGCGACGCAGTCCTTGCTCAGCTTGCGGATGCGGACCAGCGGCGTGTTGCCAATAAGTTGCGTGACGTCATTTGCGATCTTCATGGTGCTCCTTTTCTTCTTCGATTTCGGGATGAACTCAGCGCATAGGATACACCGTCCGCAGGCCTACTTTGGCCCTGCAGCCGACGGGGTAATCAGCAGGTCCGCGATGCGGCGTTCGCGCTCGACCTGGATCGTGTGCGCGGCCACGCCCTCTTCCACGCCGAGCGTCTGCAGCACGAAGGCCGACAGCTGCAACCCGGTTTCGAGCGTCTGCGAAATCACGAAAGTCGCGCCGGCCTGCCTGAGCGCCAGAGCATGCTTTTCGTCGCGCGAGCGCGCCGGCAGGCTCAGGGTGACCACCAGCAGCATGAACTTTCCGGTCGCCCTGTCGAGCAGGTGAAGGCCGCTCGCATAATCGACCACGATGAAGGTGAATTCGCCGCCCTGACCGAGCAGCGTGCCGGCGATGAGAAATCCCAGCGCCTGGTTGACGCGCTGGCGTTGCAGCAGCGGGATCAGGATGCCGATGAGCGCGAGAAAGAGGAGCGTCTCACGCATCAAGCCGTCGGGCTTTTGTCTTGTTCCGGGCAGAAGCCGCAAGGCGAATGCCTGCGCACTGCGGGAGACGCGTCACCTTCTCCGCTTCTTCCAGTTGTAATCCGGATGTGGATCGGCAACGCCGGGAAAGCCGACCGAGTCGGGATTTTCCGAGCTCATGGTGACGAAGCACAGGCGCTCGCCTGCCCGTTGCCGCGCGCGCAAGTCTTCCATGAATTTCAGCGCGCCGCCCATGTCGTCCGACGGAAAGCCGCGGCTGTGCGGAACGGCCTTCTCGTCTTCAATATGCGTCCAGTAGACCATGAACATGACGTGCTCCCAATGCGATGGCGGTCTTCACGGCATTCGACCCCGGCGGCCGGATGCCATTCACGGCATCAGAACGACAGCAGGCCTTTCTGCCAGGTATATTTCGCGAGCATGATGCAGCACACCGTCACGATCATCGGACGGATCAGCTTCGTGCCGCCGCGCACCATGGCGTGCGATCCGGCCCATGAACCGATCACCTGCCCGCCGATCATGGTCGCGCCGACGGTCCATATGACCTTGCCGCCGGCAATGAAAACGGCGAGCGAGGCGATGTTGCTGGCGAAATTGAGCAGCTTCGCCTGCGCGGTGGCGGTCACGAGGTTGTGCCCGCGCAGGGCGACGCCGGCCATCGAAAAGAACGAGCCGGTGCCGGGACCGAACATGCCGTCGTAGAAGCCGATGCCCGGCACCACCACGCCACGGTAGGCGGCGTCCTTCATGCGCGGCCGGCTGTCGAGCGCGCCCGCGTTCGGGGCGAGCACGAAATACAAACCGATGCTGACCAGCACCACCGGGATCACGATATCGAGGGTTTTCGCATTCACGAATTGCACCGCCCAGGCGCCGATCGCGGCGCCTGCCAGCGAGCAGGCGAACAGCGCGCGCATGTCCACCCAGCGCACCAGCCCGCGGCGCAAGGCCATCAACGACGCGGTCAGCGAGCCGAAGCTGCCCTGCAGCTTGTTGGTGGCGAGCGTGTGCAGCGGCGGCACCTGCGCCAGCAGCAGCGCCGGTATCGTGATCAGTCCGCCGCCGCCGGCAATCGCGTCGATGAAGCCCGCGACCATGGCGGCTCCGAACAGCATCGCCAGGGTTTCCGGCGACAAGACAACATCCATGTTTTATCCGAGTGAGAAAGGGTGCAGGCCGGGATCAGGTTTTCGCTTTTTCGCGCAGACGGATCAGCCCTTCCTGCGCCAGCGTCGCGACCAGGACGCCATCGCGATTGTACACATGCGCGAAGCACAATCCCCGACCGCCGGAGGCATTCGGGCTCTCCATGGCAAACAGCAGCCATTCGTCCATGCGGAACGGGCGATGGAACCAGATGGTGTGATCGAGGCTGGCGATCTGCAGGCGCGGATCGCCCATGGTCACGCCGTGCGGCTGCAGCGAAGTCCATAGCAGGCCATAGTCGGACACGTAAGCGAACAGCGATTCGTGCACCAGCACGTCGTCCGGCAGCGCGATGGGCGAGCGCGTCCACACCTGCTTGCACGGCTTGCCGTTGTGGCCGCTATAGATGTCGCCTTCGAAGTCCGCGCGGAAATCGACCGGCACCGGGCGGAACGGCCGCTTGGCCTTGGCTGCATGCTTCTTCCAGAATTCGATGCTCGACGAGAGCGACTCCGGCGCATGATGCGGCGGCGCATCCTTCTGGTGCGACAGACCCTGTTCCTCGGCCTGAAACGAAGTCGACATCACGAAGATGCGGCGCCCTTCCTGAGTGGCGACCACGCGGCGCGTGCTGAACGTGCCGCCGTCGCGCACGCGCTCGACCTCGTAGTCGATCGGCAGGCGATGGTTGCCGGGCAGGATGAACATCGAATGCAGCGAGTGCGGCCGCCGCCCTTCCACCGTCATCGAGGCCGCGTACAGGGACTGGCCCAGCGCCTGTCCGCCGAACACGTTCGGGCTACCCATAAAGTGGCTCTGCCCGCGAAAGCGGTCGTCGCCCACCTGTTCGGGCTTGAGCAGGTGGAGAATTTCTTCGGTATTGAAAAGTGAATCGTCCAGCATGTCGGTTATCTGTCCTGGGAAATGAGATTGCGATGGCGCGCTTACAGCGTGCCGAGCGTGGCGCCGAGACTGTCCCGCAATTCGCGCTTGAGCACCTTGCCGATGGCGCTGCGCGGCAGCGTCGGCGCAAAGCGCACCGCAGCCAGCCGCTGCGTCTTGCCGAGCCGTTCGTTGGCCCAGCCGAGCACGTCCTGCTCCGCCAGCGATGTGCCCCGCTTCGGCACCACCACCGCCACCGGCGTTTCGCCCCAGCGCGCGGACGGCGCGCCCACGACCGCCGCTTCGGCCACCTGCGGATGCTGCATCAGCACCGCTTCCAGGTCGCTTGGATAGACGTTGAAGCCGCCCGAGATGATCATATCCTTCTTGCGGTCCATCAGCGTCAGGAAACCGTCCTCGTCGAAGCGGCCGACGTCGCCGGTGCGGATGAAGCGCTTGCCGCTCGGATCGTACCATTCCGCCTCGGCTGTTTTTTCCGGCTGCTTGTGATAGCCGGCCATCATCGCCGGCGAATGGCCGACCACTTCGCCGAGTTCGCCCGCCGGCACTTCCCTGCCGGCATCGTCGATCAGGCGGATGTCGTGCCCCGGCCCCGGTTTGCCCACGGTGTGCAGCTTGTGCGGGAATTCGTGCGCGGCAAGCACGCAGGTGCCGCCGCCTTCGGTCATGCCGTAGTACTCGATCAGCCCGCCCGGCCAGCGCTTGAGGATGTCGGCCTTGAGCGCGGCGGAAAACGGGGCGCTGGTGCAGAACTTCATCCTGAACGAGGACAGGTCGTAGTCGCCGAAATCCTCGCGCGCCATGATGCGCTGGTACTGCACCGGCACCAGCATGGTGTGCGTGACGCGATGCTGCTGCGCCAGTGCGAGGTAGGCGCCGGCGTCGAACTTGGCCATCATCACCACCGTGCCGCCCAGCGCGATGGTGGGCAGGAAACTGACCAGCGTGGTGTTGGAATACAGCGGTGTCGAAATCAGCGTCACCGCGCTGGCATCGTAGCCGTTCACACGTGCCCGCTGCACGTGCGTCCAGCGCATCGAATGCGGCTGCACGATGCCCTTGGGCGCACCGGTGGTGCCGGAGGAATAGATGATGTTGAACGGCCAGTCGGGCCGGATGTCCACGGCTTGCGGCGCCATGAAGCCCTTGGGCGCTGCCAGCCATTCGCTGAAGGATTGTCCGGCGGCGCTGTCGTCCAGCGTGACGATGCGTGCCTGCAGGTTCCCGCGCAGCGGTTCGAGCGCCTCCGCCACGGCCTGGTCGACGAACAGCAGGCGGGCATCCGCATCCTTCGCCATCGACACCAGGCTCTGTGGCGAGGAAGACGGCGCCAGCGGCGCCACCGCGACGCCGGCGCGCAGGCTGCCGAGGAATACGGCGGCGTAGGGAATGGAGGTGTTGGCGCAGATCGCCACCGCTTCGCGCGGCTGCACGCCGTCACGCTGCAGCGCGGCCGCGACGCGGTCCATCATCGCATCGAGCTGCGCGTAGCTCATGGCCTGGCCGTCCTGGACCAGCGCCTTGCGCGCCGGGCCGGCCGCATGCAGGCGGATCAGCTGCGGGATGGTGCTGAAATCTTCTTCAAGTTCGGTATCAATGATCGATGGCGTGGTCATACTGAATTGTCGGAATAGTCGAAATGGCTGCGTGGAAACGCATACCCATTCCCTCAATACTATTCCACTTTGGATTTTTTCGCGGGAAGCGCTCCGGCGGCGTTTTGCATGGTGCGCGCGCAGGCGCTAGACTGGCCTTGTCATTCCTGCATTCTCACGACAAGGAGCGCGCCATGAACAAGGATGTCCATCTCCACCTGCAGCATAGCGAAGCTGTCGTCGCCGGCATGGCCGCGACCATCTTTGCCGGCTACGTGCAAAGCCGGCAGATCAGCGAAAACAACGAGGATGCCTATCTGCGGAAGGCGGTCGACGCCGCCATCCGGATGGCCGGCTATGTCGACGCGGCGGTCAGGAGCGACGAGGAATGGCTGAAGAAGGAAGACAAGACGTCGTCGATGCTGTGATGACGCCCGAAGACATCCGCGCGTTCTGGTTCGGCGACGAGGCCGATGACGCCGTGGTGGCGCAGCAGCGCGCCGCGCTGTGGTGGAGGAAGGACGCGCGCACCGACGAGCAGGTCCGCCTTCGTTTCGAGCAGACGGTGCAGGCGGCGGCGAGGCGCGAACTGGACGCCTGGTCGTCGACGGCGCCGGGTTGCCTCACACTCATCCTGCTCACCGACCAGTTTCCGCGCAACATGTATCGCGACACGCCGCAGGCCTTTGCCTTCGACGCGCTGGCGCGCGGCTGGTGCCGGCAGGGATTGCGCACGGACATGCACCGGCTGCTGCGTCCGATCGAGCGCGTATTCTTCTACCTGCCGCTCGAGCATGCGGAATCGCTGGAAGACCAGGAGCACTGCGTCACCCTGTTTCGTGCACTGGTGGACGAGCTGGATGCCGCGCGCAAGCCGGCCTTCGAAGGCTTTCTCGACTATGCGATACGGCATCGCGAAGTGATTGCGCGCTTCGGCCGGTTCCCGCATCGCAATCGCATCCTCGGGCGGACATCGACGCCGGAAGAAATGGCTTTCCTGGCGCAGCCGGGCTCATCGTTCTGAGCAAAAGCAAAAAAAACCCGCTGGCTTGCACCAGCGGGTGAAGGCTCGTTTCGTTTGGAGAATTCACGAATACAGCTTGAATATAGGGGCGTTCGACCGCGTGAAATGTGACGGCTGTCACGAATTGATACAGATTGTTTCCATCGCCGGACGACGGACTCTTCCTCGCATGGCTGTTCAGCCAATGCTTGATCGAAATACAAGCCTCCTGCTGTCGATGCGGTTAAATGATGCGTCGACGATACGGAGATCCATCGTGCGCTTCCTGTCAATGCGCCTTGCGCGGCTGGCGCAATCGGTTCTTTCCCTTCTGCTCTTGCTTGTGGCATCACAGGCGTTCGCCGGCGCTTTGCCCGACGGCATGGGACGGTTCCTGTTTGCCGACCAATCGGCTGCGCCGGGAAAACAGATCCCCGTGTGGTACTACAAGCCAGGCGGGTCCACCGCGAATGCGCGGGTGATGTTCGTGATGCATGGCGCGGACCGGCGCGCCGACCAGTATCGCGACGCATGGGTGGGATTCGCAAAGAAGTACAAACTGTTCGTGGTCGTGCCGGAATTCGCGGAAAAGGATTTTTCGATCGACGACTACCAGTTCGGCAATGTCACCGACCCGCGCGAAGAGCGATGGAACTTCTGGATCATCGAGCACCTGTTCGACGAACTCCGCCGGCGCGAAGGCATCGCCAGCGACAAGTACTATCTATTCGGACATTCCGCCGGCGCGCAATTCGTGCATCGTTTCATGCTCTTCATGCCCGCGCCGCGCGTGCGCGTCGCATTTGCCGCCAATGCCGGCGCCTACACGCTGCCGGTCTTTGCCGCGTCCGCATTCCCGATGGCGCTCGATGGCGGGCGCGTGGACGCAGCGCAACTGGCGGCGGCGTTTTCGCGGCGCCTGGTCGTGATGCTCGGCGAAGACGACGTCGACGCGAACGGCGAAGGGCTGCCGACGTCGCCGGAAGCGATGGCGCAAGGTCCGAACCGCTACGAGCGCGGCCGCAACTTCTTCCGGCTCGCGCAACGCCAGGCAGCGCAGCAGCACGCTCCGCTGCGCTGGCAACTGCTGAGCGTTCCGCGTGTCGGACACAGCAGCAGCGACATGGCCGAGGCGGCGCTGCGCTACCTGTTCGACTGAACGGCGTCTTTCGCGGCGCCGTTTGCCGCCAGCCTGACGGTGCTGCGTCCGCTTTTCTTGGCGTCGTACATGGCCAGATCGGCGCTCTTCGTCAGGGACTTGGCGTCAGTGCCGTGCTCCGGGTAAAGCGCCGCGCCGATGCTGGCTGAAATGTGGAAAGTGTGGCCGGCGACCTCGAACGGCTCGGTCAGGCGCTCCAGGATCTTGTTGGCAACCGTCTCCACCGCATGCGGCCCTTCGGTGTCCGACAGCAGTGCGACGAATTCATCCCCGCCCAGACGCGACGCGGTATCGGACTCGCGCACGCAACTGCGCAGCCGCGTGGCAACTTCCTTGAGCAGCAGGTCGCCATAGGCGTGACCGTAGTGGTCGTTCACCGGCTTGAACTTGTCGAGGTCGATGAAGAGCAGCGCGACATGGTCCCGGTTGCGCTTGGCCTTGACCAGCGCCTGCTCGATGCGCTCGTCGAGCAACTTGCGGTTCGGCAGGCCGGTCAGGGTGTCGTACAGCGCGAGCTGCATGGCCTGTTCGGCCGCCTGCAGCGCGCGGGCGCGGTCGTCCAGGAACAGCCAGATCAGCAGCGTGACGAGCAGACTGATGCTGATGCCTGCCTGCAAGATGATCAGCGGTCGGTCCGACAGCATTTTCGCCTCGAAGACCCGCAAGCCGGTGGTGGCGATCGTCCAGGTGTGATTGCCCGCCTCGATGCGGCTGATGCTGCGGAAGATATGCTGCGGATCGAGGGCGCTATCCGATTTTGCGGAGTCGTACAGCCTTGTCTTTGGCGAGAGCGTCGTATCGTCGTAGATTTCGATGTCGAGATCCTCTGCCTTTTCTCCGTTCACGCTGCGCATGAAGTCGTCCATGCGAAACGGCGAGTAGACCCAGCCGAGAAGGTTGGCACGACGGTCTTGCTGCGTGTCGTTCACGGTGCCGCGGCGGAATATCGGCAGGTACATCAGGAAACCGGCCTGCACTTCCCTCCCGGCTTCCTGCACCAGGATGACCTTGCCGGATACCGCGGTCTGGCCGGTATCGCGCGACAGCGCCATGGCGGCATGGCGCGTCGGATCGGAAAACATGTCGTAGCCGAAGGCGCGCAGGTTTCGTCCGCTGAACGGTTCGAGGAAAATGATCGTGGTATAGATGTCCCGCTTTCCGTCGGGCCAGACCGTATAGTCCGGAAAGCCGCTGCGGCGAACGGAATCGATATGCTGCTTCAGCTTCGCGGGCGGGACGACTTCGGCATAGCCGATGCCCTGGATGCCCGGATAGTTGGTCGTGATCTGCAGCGTGTCGACGAAGGCGCGGAAGCTGTCCCGCGTAACGGGGTTGACGGCGTTGAACAGGCCGGCGGTAGCGCGCAGCACCTGTTCATAGATGCCCAGCCGCTGCCTAATGCGCTCGTTCGTTTCACGCACGCGAAAATCGAACGTGGTGTACGAGGCCTGCGCCGCGACCTGGCTTGCGGTCGTCCACAGATTGTAGGTGATCAGAAGGGAAACGATCAGAGACAGCGCGGTGAGCAGCTCGCGCGCGCGGAACAGATCCGACACTTCCTGTTTTCGCTGTTCAATTTGTCTCATGCCGCATCCCGATTCATTCCCAGCGTACATACGTCAGCGCGAATGGACCATCCCGGATGTCGGCATTGTCTTGGCACGCGGCAAGTAACACTCCTGCTTCCTGTCTTTTCTCATGTCTCCACCCGATATGACCGGGAAATTCGCGCCGGGTTTGAAAAACCGGAAAGCGCAGCACGGCAATTTCGACGTGGATCAATTATGCTGGCGCTTCTCCAGGGGGACGAACGATGCCGATACCAACTCTCGATGAAAACCTGCGTGCAATGCGACCATGTCTGTGGGTGAATCCCGGGCGCGACGATGCGGCGCACGCCTTGCCTGCGCTGCCCATCCGCTATTCGGCGATCGAGGAAGCCGAGGCGCGCTGGCGGCGCTTCGCTCCGCTGCTGGCGAAACTGTTCCCGGAGACAGCCGCATCCGGCGGCCTGATCGAGTCGGACCTGATCCCGGTGCCGCATTTGCAGCGCGCGATAATGGGCGACTCGCCGTCGGGAACCTGGTTCCTCAAGGGCGACCATGCGCTCCCGATCGCCGGTTCGATCAAGGCACGCGGCGGCATCCATGAAGTGCTGGAGTTTGCGGAAGGGATCGCGCGGCAGCATGGCCTGCTCGACAGCGCCGCCGACTACACGGCGCTCGCGGAACCGGCCGCGCGCCAGGTGTTCGCGCGCTACACGGTGGCTGTCGGCTCCACCGGCAACCTGGGCCTCAGCATCGGCGTGATCGCCTCCGCGCTCGGCTTTCGCGCGCAGGTGCACATGTCGGCCGACGCCAAGCAGTGGAAGAAGGAGCGCTTGCGCAAGCGCGGCGTCAACGTGATCGAACATGCCGGCGACTACGGCGAAGCGGTTGAAGCAGGACGTCGTACCGCGCAGGACGATCCGTTCAGCTATTTCGTGGACGACGAGCGCTCGCTGTCGCTGTTCCTCGGGTACAGCGTTGCTGCGCTGCGCCTGCGCGACCAGTTCCACGCGGCGGGCATCGCCATCGGTGCGGACGCGCCGCTGTTCGTCTACCTGCCCTGCGGCGTCGGCGGCGCGCCCTCGGGCATCACCTTCGGCTTGAAACATGTGTTCGGCGACAACGTGCATTGCTTTTTCGCCGAGCCGGTTGCCTCGCCCTGCGTGCTGGCGCAGATGAGCCATCCCGGACATCCCGGCATCAGTGTGTACGACCTTGGACTTGATAATCGCACGGATGCGGATGGACTTGCAGTGGCGCGCGCCTCGGAACTGGCCGTGCAGACCATGACGCCACTCCTGCCCGGCATTTTCACGGTCGAGGACGACAGCCTGTTCCGCCAGCTTGCCCTGTTGCACGCGCGCGAAGGCATCCGCATCGAACCTTCCGCGGCCGCCGGCATCGGCGGTCCGCAGATGCTGCTCGACACGGAAAGCGGGCGGCAATACCTGGCGGACAACGGTCTCGCGCAACACATGGCGCAGGCCGTACACCTCATATGGACTACCGGCGGCTTGTTCGTGCCTGACGAGGAATATCGCGCGTTCCTCGAACGAGGCAGGAGATTGCTGTCAGCGACATGACTATGCGGAGATGGTCTTGACCGACGCATTAGCGTCGAAATCATGACGTTATGGATGTCCACGAAAATCACGAAAGACACGAAAATCAATAATACCTTTTGTGCTTTTCGTGTTTTTCGTGGACAAGAATTTCCGCCTGGCAGGAGGTTCGTGAGCTGGCTTTGCAAGGCAAGCATTTGGCCTCGCTGGTCAGCGCAACGATACGGTGCTCGCAGGGTTGTCGTTTTAATATCGTGCAACGATTCAACGACAACTTTTTCGATCATCATGCGCCACATCCTGATTCCGTTTTTTGCCACTGCCGTTTTTTCCGTATCGGCCCATGCCGGGTTTTCCGAGGGCATGGCGGCCTATAACAAGCATGATTTCACCGCTGCGCTGACCGAATGGAAGGCGCTTGCCGAGCAAGGCGACCCGCGCGCGCAATACCACCTCGCGTGGATGTATGAGCGTGGCGAAGGCGTGCCGCAGGATGACGCGCAGGCCGTGCAGTGGTATCGCAAGTCGGCCGAGCAGGGGCATCCGATCGCGCAGATCAATCTCGGCAACATGTACACGCTTGGCCACGGCGTGTCGCACAACCAGAAGCTCGCGGTGTATTGGTATCGCAAGGCGGCCGACCAGGGTTATACCAGCGCGCCGGTCGGACAGGGCATGCGCTACGACAACGGCGAAGGCACCGTGCAGGAAGAGGACCAGGTGCTGCCGCCCTTCCGCAAGGTGGCAGAACCGGATTACGCCGCGCTGCAGTTCAATCTCGCCAACCTCCTTTACAACAAGGGCCAGGGTGTGCCGCAAGACTACGTTCAGGCCATGCAATGGTATGCGCGCGCGGCGGAGCAAGGTCATGCGCTGGCGCAGATCAACCTCGGCAACATGTACACCTACGGACAGGGCGTGCCGCAGAACTATCGGCAGGCGCTCTACTGGTACAGGAAGGCGGCCGAACAGGGCAATGCCTATGCGCAGAACAACATGGGCAACATGTTCAAGGACGGCCTCGGCGTGAAGCAGGACCCTGTGCAGGCGGTGCAGTGGTACCGCAAGGCCGCCGAGCAGGGCGATGCCGGCGCGCAAGTCAACCTCGCGCTGATGTATGTCGCCGACGAAGGCGTGAAGCAGGATGTCGACCAGGCGCTGCACTGGCTGTTCAAGGCGGCCGAACAGAACGACGCCGGTGCCGAATACCGCCTCGGCCTGATGTACGGCAACGGCGACGGTGTGCTGCAGGACTATGAACGCGCGGCGGACTGGTTCCGCAAGGCCGCTGAACAGGGCCACACGCTGGCGGCCCATACCCTCGGCAACATGTACATCAGCGGCGAAGGCGTGGAGCGCGACGTGGAGAAGGCTGTGTACTGGCATCGCAAGGCGGGCTACCAGGGGGACGCCTATGCGGAGAATCACATGGCAAACCTCTTGATTGCGCAGGGGCACGGCGTGCCCAGGGATTACGCGCAGGCGATACAGTGGTATCGCAAGGCGGCCGAGCAAGGCTATCCGAGCGCGCAGGTCAATCTCGGCAACATGTACCGCCACGGCATCGGCGTGAAGCAGGATGCGGCGCAGGCCGCGCACTGGTACCAGCTCGCCGCCGAACAGGGCGATGCGAATGCGCAGTACTGCCTCGGCCTGATGTACCACGCGGGCGAAGGCGTACAGCAGGACCTGGCGCAGGCGGCGCGCTGGTACAAGAAGGCGGCCGAGCAGGGCCATGCGGGCGCGCAGTACAAGCTGGGGCTGCTGTATACCAAGGGATCGACGGCGGTGACCATGCTCAGCCGGTGAGCAGGCGCGGCACAAAAGTTGATCGCGCACAAGCATGGCGCAGGGATTGTCGGCGGCATGACAGCAAATCCGGCGACTTCGTTTAGAGTACGGGTTTGCCAAACGCTACACCGATGGAGAACACCATGCCGAACATGTACGAGGCCGGCCTCGACCGCAATCCCGCCAATTACACGCCGCTGTCGCCGCTCAGTTTCATCGAGCGCGCGGCCGACGTTTACCCGGACCGCACCGCCATCATCCACGGCGCCATCCGCCGCACCTGGGCCGAGACCTACCGCCGTTGCCGCCAGCTCGCCTCGGCGCTCACCGTGCGGGGCATCGGCCTGGGCGACACGGTCGCCGTCATGCTGCCCAACATCCCGTCGATGGTGGAAGCGCACTTCGGCGTGCCGATGACCGGCGCCGTGCTCAACACGCTCAATACCCGCCTCGACGCCGAGTCGATCGCCTTCATGCTCGACCACGGCGAAGCGAAGGCCGTCATCGTCGATCGCGAATTCGCGTCCGTGATGAAAGCCGCGCTCGCGCTCTCCAGCCGCAAGCCGCTGGTGATCGATGCCGACGATCCGGAATACAAGGGACCGGGCGAGCGCATCGGCAGCATCGAGTACGAAGACTTCGTGGCAGGCGGCGATGCCGGGTATGCATGGCAATTGCCTGCCGATGAATGGCAGTCGATCTGCCTGAACTACACCTCGGGCACCACCGGCAATCCGAAGGGTGTGGTGTACCACCATCGCGGCGCGTATCTCAACTGCATCTCGAATATCCTCGAATGGGACATGCCGAAGCATCCGGTCTATCTCTGGACGCTGCCGATGTTCCACTGCAACGGCTGGTGCTTCCCCTGGACCATTGCCGCGCGCGCCGGCATCAACGTCTGCCTGCGCCGGGTCGAGGCGCCGGCGATCTTCGGCGCGATCAAGCAGCACAAGGTCACGCATTACTGCGGCGCGCCCATCGTGCACAGCCTGCTGATCAACGCGCCCGCCGAGATGAAGGCCGGCATCGAACACCGCGTCAACGCGATGGTCGCGGGCGCGGCGCCACCGGCGGCGATGATCGAAGGCATGGAAAGGCTCGGTTTCGACATTACCCACGTGTACGGCCTGACGGAGGTGTATGGCCCGGCGTCGGTCTGCGTCAAGCATGAATCGTGGAACGTGCTCGACATCGGCGAACGGGCGCGCCTGAATGCGCGTCAGGGCGTGCGCTATCATCTGCAGCAGGCGGTCACGGTGATGGATCCGGAAACCATGCAGCCGGTTCCGGCCGACGGCGAGACCATGGGCGAGATCATGTTCCGCGGCAATATCACGATGAAGGGCTACCTGAAGAATCCGAAAGCCACTGGGGAAGCTTTCGCCGGCGGCTGGTTCCACACCGGCGACCTGGCGGTGATGAATCCCGACGGCTATGTGAAGATCAAGGACCGCAGCAAGGACATCATCATCTCGGGCGGCGAAAACATTTCCAGCATCGAGGTCGAGGACGTGCTGTATCGCCATCCCGCGATCATTGCCGCTGCCGTCGTCGCCAAGCCGGACCCGAAGTGGGGCGAGACGCCGTGCGCCTTCGTCGAACTCAAGCCCGACGCGCAAGTGACGGCCGATGAGATCGTCGCGCATTGCAAGCAGCATCTTGCCGGCTTCAAGGTGCCGCGCAACGTGGTGTTCGGCGAAGTGCCGAAGACCTCCACCGGCAAGATCCAGAAATTCGCGCTGCGCCAGCAGGTCAATTCGGTCGGCGCGCTGAAGTAATCCATCCTTCGTCGCGGGCCGCGCGGCCCGCGGCGTCTTCCTTCATCAGGGCTGGCATGTCGGGTTCGCCACGCGAACTTGCGGGATGGAGAAGTAGTCCTCTCGCCAGGACGCCAAGCGCGCCAAGGAATCATCGGTTCGCTTCCTGCCGATAAAGGATGCGCGTCGCCGTGCTTCCCGTTCGCACCCTCCATGATTCTTCCCATCCCCTTGGTGCGCTTGGCGTCCTGGCGAGAGCAGATTGTCTCCGACGGATGAGCATGCGAAAGGCGGCCCTGTGCATGGCGCCTCTCTCCTCCCATCGCCCTCCTGTGCAGTGCAGCAGCAACTCATCCGTTCGGACGATTGCAAGACGGGCTTCTCATCCTATGATGCGATAACAAAAAATCAATGCGGTTGCGCACCGGCGCGCCGCGGATTTCTTGCGCATCGGCATGCATAAAAAAGGAGCCGGTCGGGCAGGCCTTCGGGCCGCCGACAGACCGGCCCGATCTTGAAACAAGGAGACGACCATGTCCTACGCATGGCAACAACTTCAATGCGCGGTGAGAGCGCTTTCGGGGACCAGCGAGCAGCGCGAGCGCCTCATCACCGCCTATAACAAGCTGGTCAAGCTCAGGCCGAAGGATCTGCCGTCAGAGGTGGCCGCGGATTTCGATCGGCTGGTGGGCGGCATCCCGCGCTATCCCGCGAAGAACATTGCGCGCGAGGTGAAGACGGAGGTGCTGTCGCTGACCGAGACGCAGGTGACACAGGCCATTGCGGCGATTTCCTCGATGCACGAAGCGGTCTCGGTTTACCAGCCGCGCCGGCCGCCGCTCGCGCGAGCGCAACCGCAACCGCAACCGCAACCGCAACCGCAACCGGGCCAGGTCAATTCTGCCTGTTGCGAAGCGGTGGGATGAGCATCGCCGCGCGCCGCCAGGCAGTTGCGCGGCATGCACGGTTCCGTGCGATCATGATGGCTTCCACAGCCAATGGTTTGGCTTCGCGGGTCAAGTAATCGGAGCGGCGCCTGCCCGGTGCCCGCTTACCATCTTCATCAGGGCGCGGTCGTCGTGCGCGCCGCACATGACCGTGCCCGCGTGCTCGCTTTAAGCCGGCCCCGACGATGAAAGTCCGCCCATGACCTTGCAGCAACGTTGGCTCCTCCCCTTTCTCTTCGTCCTCGTTAATCTCGCCGGCTGTACCGGGATGTTCCAGCAGGCGGCCACGGCCGCACTGAATGCGGAACGCGAACGCGCCGGCCTGGAACGCAAGGAAATCGCCCTGCCGGACGGTTTGCGCTATGTCTACCTGGAAGGCGGACAGGGCGAACCGCTGATGCTGCTGCACGGCTTCGGCGGCAACAAGGATAATTTCGTGCGCGCCGCCCGCACGCTCACCGGGCATTATCGCGTCATCATCCCCGATCACATCGGCTTCGGCGAATCGGCGCATCCGCCGCAGGCCGACTACGCGCCGCCGGCGCAGGCGGAGCGGTTGCGCGCATTGGCGCGTGCGCTGGGCATCTCATCCTCGTCGCACCTGCATTTGGGCGGCAACTCGATGGGCGGCCAGATCGCGCTCGCTTATGCGGCGATGCATCCGGATGAGGTCGCCAGTCTCTGGCTGCTGGATCCCGCCGGCATATGGAGCGGGCCGAAGAGCGAGCTGGCCGAGACCATCCAGTCCGGCGGACGCAATCGTCTGATCGCGCGCAACGAAGACGAATTCGCCGAGCTGTTCCACTACGCCATGAGCGATCCGCCTTTCGTGCCACGCCCCATCCTCGACGTACTGGCGCAGGAACGCATCCGCAACGCCGACCTGGAAGAGCGCATCTTCCGCCAGATCGCGACCGCGTCCGTGGAGCAGCAGATCAAGGGCCTGCGCACGCCCGCCCTCATCGTATGGGGCGCCGAGGACCGCATCATCAACGCCGGCACCGCCGAGGTGCTGCACCGGCTGCTGCCGCGCTCGACAGTGATCGTCATGCCCGGCACCGGCCACATGCCGATGCTGGAGAAACCGCGGCAGAGCGCGGAGGACTATCTGCATTTCCGCGCGGCGCTGCCGGCTGAATAGCGGAGCCCAGAGGTAGGTTATTGGTGTCCACGGAAAACATACATGGACGCCCCCCATTTGCAAGGCTTTCAGTTCATGTCAGCGAGAT
>JAKACN010000111.1:0-5731 GCA_021821365.1 Pseudomonadota bacterium
TTCTTGGGTGGGGCGCGCCGAGTGTTTTCGGTGGACCATTGTTTTTGGCTCCGCCCGCCGTTACATCAGACGCTCGTGGCTACACGGCAACAGGGTTAAGCGAACGTCGTTTTTCAGGTCCACAAAACACACAAAAAGCACAAAAATATTCGTTGTCGTTTTTGTGTTTTTTGTGACTTTTGTGGACCAATGCTTTTTTGCCAGCACTACATTAGGTGTCCACGAAAAACACGAAAGACACGAAAAGATCCTTTCGTGCTTTTCGTGTTTTTCGTGGACCACGGCCTTTCAGCGCCGCATCGCGCGGCTCACGTCATGCACCGTCTCCACCAGCACCGACACTGCTTCGGGCGGGGTGTACTGCGAGATGCCGTGCCCGAGATTGAACACGTGCCCGCTGCCCGCCTCCGGCTTGCCGAACGCTTCCAGCACCTTCGTCGCCTGCTCCCGGATCTGCTGCGGCCCGGCAAACAGCACGTTCGGATCCAGGTTGCCCTGCAAGGCCACCTTGTGCCCCACCAGCGCCCTCGCCCTGGCCAGGTTCACCGTCCAATCCAGTCCGACCGCGTCCGCGCCGATGCCGGCGATTTCTTCCAGCCACAGTCCGCCGCCCTTGGTGAACACGATCGAGGGAATGCGCGCGCCATCCTTGTCGCGCCGCAACTGGCTCACCACCTCGCGCATGTACGCCAGCGAGAATTCCTGGTACACGCCGTCGGCCAGCGCCCCGCCCCAGGTGTCGAAGATCATCACGGCCTGCGCGCCGGCGTCGATCTGGGCATTGAGGTAGGCCGCCACCGCCTGCGCGTTGGTCTTGAGGATGTGGTGCATCAGCTCGGGGCGGCTGTACAGCATGGCCTTGACGCGGCGGAAGTCGTCCGAGCCGCCGCCTTCGACCATGTAGCAGGCCAGCGTCCAGGGGCTGCCGGAGAAGCCGATCAGCGGCACGCGGCCCTGCAGTTCGCTGCGGATCTGCGTGACGGCGTCGAACACGTACTGCAGCTCGCCCATCTCCGGCGCGCGCAAGGCCATGACGGCCTGCTCGTCCTGCAGCGGGCGTTCGAACTTCGGGCCTTCGCCGTCGGCGAAATACAGGCCCAGGCCCATGGCGTCGGGCACGGTCAGGATGTCGGAGAACAGGATCGCGGCGTCCAGGCCGTAGCGGTCGATCGGCTGCAGCGTGACTTCGGTGGCGAAGGCCGGGTTCTTGGCCAGGCCGAGGAAGGAGCCGGCGCGCTTGCGGGTGGCGCAGTATTCGGGCAGGTAGCGGCCCGCCTGGCGCATGAGCCACAGCGGCGTGTAGTCGGTCGGCTGGCGCAGCAGCGCGCGCAGGAAGGTGTCGTTCTTGAGAGGTGCGAAGGTGGATGGCATGAATTTGCTTTCGTGAATACGCCATTATCGCCGATGCGCACCGCCGGCGAAATCGCATGGATCATTCAATGAGAAGGATTTTGTGCCGGATGAACCGAAGCGGCCCCGCTTTTCTGCTTCTGCGGGCTGGAGAATGCCTGCGGAGTGGGTGCGTACCTTCGTACGTGTGGCTTTTTACGGCGACGCGGATGTGTCGGCAAGCCAACCGGCGCTCGCGTCGGCAAGAAGCGCTGCCCAAGTGCTGCAGCCCTTCTCCGACGGATGATAGCCGTCCTGCGCAAGCATGCTTCTGTCGTGCGTGTCGAGCAGCAAGGGCACATACAAGGTGCGGGGCAAGGTCTGTGCAAGGGCCCGGATTTCCGCATCGAGCACCTGCGCCTTCAGCCCCATGACCCAGCGCAGCGGCTGCGGCAGCGCCGGAAGATGCGCCACCGGGGGCACGCCGGAGACGATCACGCAGGTCGGCGCGCAGCGCACGCGCAATGCCTCAAGCATCGCCAGCAGATCCCGCCGCCAGGATGACACGGAACGGAATGCCGTCGTGTCGTTCACGCCAAAGGCGACCAGCGCGAGGTCGACCGGCGTCGCGGGAACGTCCGGGAAAACCTGCTCGAGCGCTTCCCTTACCGTCACGCCGTTCTTCCCGCAGGTCCGCCATGCGACCGGGCGCTGCAAACGCTCTGCCAGGACGCGCGCAAACTGGCCGGTAATCGCCGTCTCGTGGCTGGATACGCCGACCCCGGCGACCGGAGACTCGCCGATCGTGAGCAAGGACAGTGGCGGACCATCGTGCTTCGCGCCGGCGATGCCTTCCTTCGGCCCAGCGGCTTCCGGCAGGCGCGGCGTGATTCGCCGTGTGCGCCTTCCTTGCGCGATCAGGACAGGCAACAGCGGCAGGGCGACCAGTTCGGGCAGGAAGCGGCGCATGACTGCGGTGGCGCTATGCGTGGACCGCGTGCTCGACCTTGATGCACTTGTCCATCACGACCTTCAGGCCCGCCGTTCTCGCCTTTTCCGCGGCAGCCTGATTGACGATGCCAAGCTGCATCCAGATGCAGTCCGCCTTGATCTCGATGGCATCGTCGACGAGCGGCGGAATAGATTCCGGCTTGCGGAAGCAGTCCACCACATCGATTTTCCCACCCTCTTTTGCAACTGCCGATGCCGCTTCCTGAAGCGTTGCGTAACATGCTTCTCCGAGAATGTGAGTGCCCGCATATGTCGGATTGACCGGCACAATCCGGTAGCCGTGCGACTGCAGGTAATGCGCGACTTCGTAGCTCGGGCGGTCGGTATGCGATGACAGACCGACGACGGCAATCGTGCGGCTATCGGCAAGAATGGCCGGAATAAGGTCTTCTTGATCTGTATCCTGATTCATGGAAATCCTGCTTCAAAATAAAAAAGGCAGCCGAAGCTGCCTTTTCATTGTACTGCCAACGTCCTCAGCGTTTTTGACGCAGCTTCTGGATGGCTGCCAGCTGGGCGACAGCCGAAGCCAGCTCAGCCTGCGCCTTGGCGTAATCGATTTCCGATTCGCGGTTGGCAAGTGCTTCCTCAGCCAGTTTCTTCGCTTCAGTTGCCTTCGCTTCGTCCAGGTCGTGGCCGCGGATTGCGGTATCGGCCAGCACGGTAACGTTGTTCGGTTGCACTTCGAGAATGCCGCCGGCGACGAAAACGAATTCCTCGTCCGTCCGGCCCGGCACCTTGATGCGCACCGCACCCGGGCGGATGCGGGTAATCAGCGGCGTGTGCATCGGATAGATGCCCAGTTCACCCGATTCGCCCGGCAACGCGACGAATTCGGCTTCGCCGGCGAAGATTTCTTCTTCGGCGGAGACGACGTCTACGTGAATAGTGTGTGCCATGTTAGAACCTTTTCTGTTCGTCTGAAGATCAGACCGTTTGCGCACGACACGCACCAGTCAGATGCCGTAGCGCTCCGGCATCCGGGCTGGCGCGCATCGCGCGCTCCCGATTACTGAATCTTCTTGGCTTTTTCGATTGCTTCCTCGATCGTGCCGACCATGTAGAACGCCTGTTCCGGCAGGTGATCGAGTTCGCCGCTGGCGATCATCTTGAAGCCCTTGATCGTGTCCTTCAGCGAAACGTATTTGCCGGGTGCGCCGGTAAATACTTCAGCAACGTGGAACGGCTGCGACAGGAAACGCTGCATCTTGCGAGCGCGTGCCACGACCAGCTTGTCTTCCGGTGCCAGTTCGTCCATGCCCAGAATCGCGATGATGTCGCGCAGTTCCTTGTAGCGCTGCAGCGTGCCCTGAACGGCGCGTGCGGTCTCGTAGTGCTCTGCACCGACCACGTTCGGGTCGAGCTGACGCGACGTGGAGTCGAGCGGATCAACCGCAGGGTAAATACCGAGCGCAGCGATGTCACGCGACAACACGACGGTGGAGTCCAAGTGGGCGAAGGTGGTTGCCGGGGACGGGTCGGTCAAGTCGTCGGCAGGCACATACACGGCCTGGATCGAGGTAATCGAACCGGTCTTGGTCGAGGTAATGCGCTCTTGCAGGCGGCCCATTTCCTCGGCCAGCGTCGGCTGGTAACCCACCGCGGATGGCATACGGCCCAGCAGCGCGGACACTTCGGTACCAGCCAGCGTGTAACGGTAGATGTTGTCGACGAAGAACAGCACGTCGCGGCCTTCGTCACGGAAGGATTCCGCAATGGTCAGACCGGTCAGCGCCACGCGCAGGCGGTTGCCCGGCGGTTCGTTCATCTGACCATACACCATCGCCACCTTCGACTTGGAGAAGTCTTCGGTGTTGACCACGCCGGCTTCCATCATTTCATGGTAGAAGTCGTTGCCTTCACGGGTACGCTCACCCACGCCGGCGAACACGGACAGACCGGAGTGCGCCTTCGCGATGTTGTTGATGAGCTCCATCATGTTCACGGTCTTGCCCACGCCAGCACCGCCGAACAGACCGACCTTGCCGCCCTTCGCGAACGGGCAAACCAGGTCAATAACCTTAATACCGGTTTCCAGCAGTTCCTGCGACGGCGACAGTTCGTCGTATGCCGGCGGCTTGCGGTGGATCGATGCGGTGCGCTCGGAATTGACCGGACCGACTTCGTCGATCGGGTTGCCCAGCACGTCCATGATGCGGCCCAGCGTGGCGTGACCAACCGGCACCGAAATCGGTGCGCCGGTGTTCTGGATCACCATGCCGCGACGCAGACCATCGGAGGAGCCCAGCGCAATGGTACGGACCACGCCGTCACCCAACTGCTGCTGCACTTCCAGGGTCAGCGCGGAGCCTTCCATTTTCAAGGCGTCGTATACCTTGGGCATCGCGTTGCGGGGGAATTCCACGTCCACCACCGCGCCGATACACTGAACGATTTTGCCTTCAGCCATTTTCGTTCCTTCAATATAAGTAAATTCTTCTAGTTAAACCGCAGCCGCACCGGCGACGATCTCGGACAGTTCCTTCGTAATCGCAGCCTGACGGGTCTTGTTGTAGACCAGTTTCAGCTCGCTGATCACGTTACCGGCGTTGTCGGACGCTGCCTTCATCGCCACCATGCGTGCCGACTGCTCGGACGCCATGTTCTCGGCGACGGACTGGTAGATCAGCGCTTCGACGTAACGCATCAGCAGCTCGTCGATCACCGACTGCGCATCCGGCTCATAGATGTAATCCCAGGAATGGGAGTTCTTGTCAGCCTTCATGCGGTCGGACGACAGCGGCAGCAACTGATCCATCATCGGTTCCTGCTTCATCGTGTTGATGAACTTGGTGTAGAACAGGTAAACCGCGTCGAGCCGGCCTTCCTGGTATTCGTCGAGCAGCACCTTGACCGGGCCGATCAGCTTGTCCAGGTGCGGCGTGTCGCCGAGCTGGACAGCGTGCGACACGACCTTGGCGCCGATACGATTCAGGAAACCGAGGCCCTTGTTGCCGATGGCGACTGCTTCGGTTTTGATGCCTTGACCTTCGAGTTCGCGCACCTTGTTGGTCACCATGCGCAGCACGTTGGTGTTCAGGCCGCCGCACAGACCCTTGTCGGTCGTGACGACGATGATGCCCACCTTCTTCGCTGCATCCTGCTTGACCAGGAACGGGTGCGTGTACTCCGGATTGGCTTCGGACAAGTGAGCGGCGATATTACGAATCTTGTCACTGTAGGGACGGGCGGCGCGCATCCGGTCCTGCGCCTTGCGCATCTTGGATGCGGCGACCATTTCCATCGCCTTGGTGATCTTCTTCGTATTCTCTACGCTCTTGATCTTGCCACGTATCTCTTTGCCTGCAGCCATGAGTAATTACTCCTTTAGCTCCAGTGATCAGAAGGTTTTCTTGAAGGCGGCAATCGCGGCGGCAAGTTCAGCTTCGCC
>JAKACN010000111.1:5741-16327 GCA_021821365.1 Pseudomonadota bacterium
ATCGAGTTGCTTGGTGTCTTCAATCTTCTGCAGCAGGCTGCCGTAGCTGGTCTTCATGAAGTTGTGCAGGCCAGATTCGAACGCAAGCACCTTCTTCACGTCGATGTCGTCCAGATAGCCCTTGTTCACGGCAAACAGCGACACGGACATCAGCGAGATCGGCAGCGGCGAGTATTGCGCCTGCTTCAGCAGTTCGGTCACGCGTGCACCGCGGTCGAGCTGCTTGCGGGTGGCTTCGTCC
The DNA here is from genome assembly GCA_021821365.1 of Pseudomonadota bacterium. GTDB lineage: Bacteria > Pseudomonadota > Gammaproteobacteria > Burkholderiales > Burkholderiaceae_D > Noviherbaspirillum. Next base: position 5,983 of record JAKACN010000111.1, read on the forward strand.
AGATCCGATGCGAACTGCGCGAACGCGGCCAGTTCACGGTACTGCGCGAGGTCAGTACGGATACCGCCGGACAGGCCCTTGACGACCTTGGTCTGGGCAGCGCCACCGACGCGGGACACCGAAATACCGGCGTTGATCGCGGGACGGATACCGGCGTTGAACAGCGAGGTTTCCAGGAAGATCTGACCGTCGGTAATCGAAATCACGTTGGTCGGAACGAACGCGGAGACGTCGCCTGCCTGGGTTTCGATGATCGGCAGTGCGGTCAGCGAACCGGTCTGGCCCTTGACGGCGCCGTTGGTGAACTTCTCGACGTAGTCGGGGTTCACGCGGGCAGCGCGCTCGAGCAGACGGGAGTGCAGGTAGAACACGTCGCCGGGGTAGGCTTCGCGTCCCGGCGGACGGCGCAGCAGCAGCGAAACCTGACGGTAGGCCACGGCTTGCTTGGACAGATCGTCATAAATGATCAGTGCGTCCTGGCCACGGTCGCGGAAGTATTCGCCCATCGTGCAGCCGGAGTAGGCGGCGATGTACTGCATCGCGGCGGATTCGGAAGCGTTGGCGGCAACGACGATCGTGTATTCCATCGCGCCGTGCTGTTCCAGCGCGCGCACGATGTTCTTGACGGTGGAAGCCTTCTGGCCGATCGCGACGTAGATACACGTCATGTTCTGGCCCTTCTGGTTGATGATGGTATCCACCGCGACAGCTGACTTACCGGTTTGGCGGTCGCCGATGATCAGTTCGCGCTGACCACGGCCGATCGGCACCATCGAGTCAATTGCCTTCAGGCCGGTTTGCATCGGCTGGGACACGGATTGACGTGCGATAACGCCCGGCGCGACCTTTTCGATCACGTCGGTCATCTTGGCGTTGATCGGGCCCTTGCCGTCGATCGGCTGACCCAGTGCGTTGACCACGCGGCCAACCAGTTCCGGGCCAACCGGCACTTCCAGCACGCGGCCGGTGCACTTGACGGTATCGCCTTCGGAAATGTGCTCGTACTCGCCCAGGATAACGGCGCCGACGGAGTCGCGCTCGAGGTTCAGTGCGAGGCCATAGGTATTGCCCGGGAACTCCAGCATCTCGCCTTGCATTGCCTCGGAAAGACCGTGGATGCGGCAGATACCGTCGGTCACGGAAATGACCGTGCCCTGATTGCGAATCTCAGCGCCTTCGCCAAGGCCTTGAATCCGGCTCTTGATCAGTTCGCTGATTTCAGACGGGTTGAGTTGCATGTTAACTCCTAAAATTTTGTATCTCTTACGCTAGCGCTGTGGCCACCAATGCGCGGTCCATCACGACGCGAGGGCGGTGTACATCTGCTGCAGCTTGGCGCGCACCGAAGTGTCCAGCACTTCGTCGCCCACTGCGACACGTACGCCCCCGATCAGCGAGTTGTCCACCTTGACGATCGGATTGAGCTTGCGGTCGAATTTCTTTTCCAGCGTCGCCACCAGGTCTTTCACTTGTGCGTCGGTCAACTCGAACGCGCTCGTGATTTCCGCATCGGCTGCACCTTCAGCGGCATTCTTCAAGGCGTGGAATTGCGCACCGATTTCCGGCAACGACGTCAGGCGGCCGTTTTCGACCAGCATCGCGACGAAGTTTTTCGCTTCCGGGGTGACGTTGGACTTCAACAGCGACAAGAACGTTTCGGCAACCTGCTTATCCGAGAGCTTCGGATTGCTGGCGAAAGACTTGACTTCGGGGAGAGCGGCAACGGCCGCCATTTCCGACACGAGGTCGGTCCAGGCGGCGATATTGCCAGACTTGGCTACACGGAACAGTGCTTCTGCGTAAGGACGAGCAATCGTTGCGAGTTCGGCCATGATTACAGCTCGTTCTTCAGTTGGCTCAGCAATTCGGCGTGCGCCGCTGCGTTCACCTCACGCTTCAGAATCTGCTCGGCGCCCTTGACCGCGAGACCCGCGACCTGGGCACGCAGTTCGTCGCGTGCACGAGTTACCTGCTGGTCTGCATCGGCCTTGGCTGCGGCGACGATGCGCGCAGCTTCTTCGGATGCAGTTTTCTTGGCTTCGTCGATAATTGCCTGGGCGCGCTTCTCGGCGTCGATAATGCGCTTCTGACCTTCGTCGCGGGCGGTAGCCAGTTCAGCCTGCGCGCGCTTTTCTGCGGCAGCCATTTCTGCTTTGCCCCGGTCGGCCGCAGCCAGACCGTTCGCGATCTTCTCGGCGCGCTCGTCGAGCGCCTTCATCAGCGGCGGCCACACGAATTTCATCGTGAACCACGCAAGGACGAAGAAGACCACGAACTGCGCAAACAAGGTTGCATTTAAGTTCACGGTATTTTCCTTCTCAAAGTAAAGAATGCCGAACGCGAAGGTTCGGCAGCTTGGTGTTCAGGCGTATTGCCCGATTACCCTTTGATGAACGGATTGGCGAATGCGAACAGCATGGCGATACCGACACCGATCAGGAACGCCGCGTCGATCAGGCCAGCCAGCAGGAACATCTTGGTTTGCAGGGTGTTCATGAGTTCAGGCTGACGTGCCGATGCTTCCAGGTATTTGCCACCCATGATTGCGATACCGATACAAGCGCCGATTGCACCCAGGCCAATGATCAAGCCGCAAGCCAAAGCAACAAAAGAGATGTCAGTCATGAGAATTCCTTCAAATGGTTAAGGTTAAAAATAAAATTACAAAAACAAACTTCTTTGCGTACTGCCTATCTTTCGATTCTTTCGTGCTTTAGTGCGCCTCATGCGCCTGGCCGATATACACCAGGGTCAGCATCATGAAGATGAAGGCTTGCAGCAGGACGATCAGGATGTGGAAGATGGCCCACATCGAGCCGGCGATCACGTGGCCGATGAAGCCGAATGCGGTGGCCATCGAACCGAGCAGGGCGATCAGCAGGAACAGCAGTTCGCCCGCGTACATGTTGCCGAAAAGTCGCATGCCGAGGGAAATGGTGCGCGCCAGGTATTCGATCAGGTTCAGCAGCACGTTGAACGGCGCCATGTAGATCCCGAACGGCGCAGCGAGCCACTCGTGCAGCCAGCCGCCGACACCCTTGATCTTGAGGTTGTAGTAAATCACCACGGCGAGCACGCCGAGGGACATGCCGAGCGTACCGTTGAGGTCGGCGGTCGGCACCACGCGGTGATGGATGTCGATGCCCATCAGGCGGAAGACGCTGGAAAACAGATCCACCGGCAGGAAGTCGAGCGAGTTCATCAGGGTGACCCAGACGAACACGGTCAGCGCCAGCGGGGCGATGAAGCTGCGGTCGCCATGGACGATGGCCTTGGATTGATCTTCGACCATTTCCACGACCATTTCGACGAAAGCCTGGAAACGGCTCGGCACGCCCGAAGTCGCCTTGCGCGCAGCCAGCCACATCAGGAAGCAGCCGACCACGCCCATCGCGACGGACCAGAAAATCGTGTCCATGTTGATGATCGAGAAATCGACGATCTTTTCCTGGTGATGGGTGGAGAGGTGTCCGAGGTGGTGGACGATGTATTCGGACGCGGTTGGCGCGTGTCCTGCTGCTTCTGTCGCTGGAGATGACATGTCAGTGCCTAAATAATAAGATGATGTAACTTTTCAGCGCCACGATGAAAGCGGCGATCAGCGCCAGCCAGTTCAGATCGTGGTACAGCCAGACCACCGCGCCCAGTAGCGCGATCGTCAATGCAATCTTGATAAATTCGCCGATGAAAAACGTCATCGGATTGACAGCACCCGGCTTGCGCGCGTTGATGAACAAACGCATGGCGAACAAGCCATTCGGCACCACACAGCACAAGCCACCGAGGAGCGCAGATATCAGCGCGTGTTTTCCGCCAAGCAGACCGGCAATCAATCCGGTAACGACCGTAGTCGAAAATTGCAAAAGGACAATGCGTAGCATGCTGGTCCCAAGTCTTGCAATCCGTCGGGCCTTCGTGGGCGCCGGCTACGGGCCGCGGTGTTCCAGGGTGGTGCGTTTTGTGAAACCACGGGATTATAAGTGTTTTCCACAGTCACCGTCAAACCTTTGCACGTCCGCACGCCAGTCAAAACGTACCGTAAAACTACGGTTGTCAGGACTGCAGCGCTTCCAGCCAGCGGCGCCCCTGCTCCCATGTTCCAAGGCCGCTTTCGGCATTGATATGACCGCGCGGACCAATGTCGTGGAACTGCGCGCTCCAGTCCTTCGCCCAGCTTTGCGCTGTTGACGCGGCGCACCAGGGATCGTCGGAGGATGCGGCGACAATCGTCCTGAACGGAAGTGCCGAGCGCGGCATCGGCGCAAATCCCGTCACGAAATCCGGGAAGTCGGCGCGTTCGACATCCGGCGGCGCCACCAGCAAGGCGCCCTTGACCTTCGACGCGTGCGCCTGGCCCCGGCTTTCCGACGCCCACCAAGCGGTCAATGCGCATCCGAGGCTGTGCGCGACCAGAATGACCGGGTCGTCGCTGGAACGGATCGCGGCGTCCAGCGTCGCAGTCCAGTCCGCCCGCTTCGGCGCGTTCCAGTCCCGCTGCTGCACACGACGTGTATTGGGCAGCATTGCTTCCCACCGGCTTTGCCAGTGGCCGGCATCGGAGTTGAACAGACCGGGCAGGATGAGCAGCTTGTGCATGATGTTGGTCTCGGGCCTGGGATCAGGTTAGTGGATGGTCGAGCGCGCGCCAATTACCGGCAAGGTAATGCTTCGCATACAAGCCGGGAAGAAGCCGGCGCGCCAGGACGAAGTTCAGCCGCGCAACTTCGCGATCAGGTCGTCGAGCACGTCGAGATCGGCGAAATCGATGATGAGCTGGCCCTTGTTCTTGGCGCCGAGCTTGATCTGCACCTGTGTGGCAAGCGCATCCGACAGCTCTTCTTCCAGTCGGGTGATGTCGCGCGACTTTTCCCTGGCGACGCGCGGCTTGCTGGCGGCAGCCTGGTCGGTGGTGGTCTTGGCGACCAGCTTTTCGGCTTCGCGCACCGACATGCGCCTGGCAACGATCTGGTTGGCGAGCGTGATCTGCGTCGCCGCGTCCACGGCAAGCAGGGCGCGCGCGTGCCCCATGTCAATATCGCTGGCCATCAGCATGGTCTGCACCGGCTTGGCGAGGTTGAGCAGGCGCAGCAGGTTCGATACCGCGCTGCGCGAGCGGCCGACCGCGCCGGCCGCCTGTTCATGGGTGAAATCGAAATCGGCGATCAGGCGGTGAATGCCCTGAGCCTCTTCCAGCGGATTGAGGTCTTCGCGCTGGATGTTTTCGATCAGCGCCATCGCCGCGGCGGCCTGGTCGTCCACGTCCTTGACGAGCACCGGTACTTCCGAGAGGCCGGCGATCTGAGCGGCGCGATAGCGGCGCTCGCCAGCGATGATTTCATAGCGGTCGCTGCCGTTATGTGCGACAGGCCGCACGAGGATGGGTTGCATCAGGCCCTGCGCCTTGATCGATGCCGCCAGTTCGTTCAATGCCCCCTCGTCCATGCGCGTGCGGGGCTGGTACTTGCCCGCCTGCAATTGGGTAACGTTCAAGGTCGACGGCGCGCCCGCCACGTTCGGCACCGCCTCGGTGATGTCGGAGGAGCCGCCGAGCAGCGCATCGAGGCCGCGGCCGAGCCCCTTGGATTTTTTCGTGACCATGTTATGAGCGATTAGAGTGACTGGATGCGTTGAACCATTTCCGCGCCGAAGGCGATGTAGGCTTGCGCGCCTTTCGACGCGGGGTCGAAGGTGACGCCGGGCATGCCGTAGGACGGCGCTTCGGCCAGGCGCACGTTACGCGGGATGATTGTCTTGAACACCTTGTCGCCGAAGTGTTGCTCCAGTTGCGCGGAGACCTGCTGCGACAGCGTCATGCGCGGATCGAACATCACGCGCAGCAAGCCGATGATCTTCAGGTCGGTGTTCAGCTTGGCATGCACCTTCTTGATGGTATTGACGAGATCCGATAGGCCTTCCAGCGCGTAGTATTCGCACTGCATCGGGATGATCACGCCATGCGCCGCGCACAGGCCGTTCAATGTCAGCATCGACAGTGCCGGCGGACAATCGATGAGAACGAAATCGTATTCCGCGTCGACGGCGGCAATCGCGTCCTTGAGGCGCTTCTCGCGGTTGTCGAGTTCCACCATTTCGACCTCGGCACCGGCCAGCTCGCGGTTGGCGGGCAAAACGTCGAACCTGCCGCTCTCGGAATTCTTGCGCGCGCCCTGGATGTCTGCCAGGCCGAGCAGCACCTCGTACACCGAGGATGTAAGCTCAGCCTTGTTGATGCCGGCGCCCATGGTCGCATTGCCTTGCGGATCGAGATCGACCAGCAGTACGCGTTGATCGAGTTGCGCCAGGCCGGCGGCAAGATTGACTGCGGTGGTTGTTTTGCCGACGCCGCCTTTCTGGTTGGCGACGCAGAAGATTTTGGCCATATTTTAGTTGGTAGAAAGTTTGATGCCGAAGCCGATCAGGAACATGCCTGCCATGCGCGTCGCGAACGCCGCGATGCGGCGGTTGCGGGCGAGGCGTCGTGCGGCGGCATTGCCGACGAGAATGAGTAGGCTACCGTAAAACAGCGTGCAGCTGGAAATGACGGCGCCCATTGCGACGAATGTGGTACTTCCCTGATGCATGGCCGGATCGATGAAGAGCGGGAAGAACGCCATGTAGAACACGATCGCCTTCGGATTGATAAGGGTGACCATGAAGCCGCGGCGGAAGTCGGCGGCATTGGAGAATGGAACAATTGCCCCGCCCTGCTCTTTCTTCGCCGTCAGCAGCTTGATGCCGAGATAGGCGAGATAGGCCGCGCCGAGATATTGCAAACCCTTGAACAGAAGCGGATTGGCCTGCAGCAAGGCGGCAACGCCGATGGCGGCCAGGAACATCAGCACGGCATCGCCCAGCATCAGGCCGGACAGGGAGGCGTAACCGCCGCGCAGGCCGCGCTGGCCGGTACAGGTGAGCACGCAGAACGTACCGGGACCGGGCAGCATCAGGAAAACCATCGTCGCGGCGATCAGCTGCCAGATGTCGGTGATTCCAAGAGAGTGAAACAATACGCTCATGCCTGTTCTCCTGCTTCAATGAAAATCAGATGCCGTTCGGCGTGGAGACCGGGGACGTCAAGCGGCTGAACCCGCGTCACTTTCCAGCCGGCCGGCAGGTGCGTGATTTCTTCCTTCGGCAGTACGCCCTTCAGCGCGATGAAGCGGCCGCTCTCTTTCAACAGATGGCCGGACCAGGTCACGAAATCGGCCAGTTCGGCGAAGGCGCGCGAGGTAATGACGTCGAATTTCTCCGGCACCTGCAATTGCTCGACCCGCATGGTGTGCACGGTCACATTCGTCAGTCCGAGTTCGGCCTTCACCTGCGTCAGGAAGGCGGTCTTCTTGTGCACGGTGTCGATCATGGACACGCGCATGTCGGGACGCGCTATGGCGAGGACGATGCCAGGCAGGCCGCCGCCGGCGCCGACGTCCAGCACGTTCTTCGCGCCGGCGAACGCCGGGACTGCGGCCAGCGAATCGAGCAGGTGCTGAGTAACCATTTGCTCCGGATCGCGCACGGCGGTCAGGTTGTAGACGGCGTTCCATTTTGCCAGCAGCGCCAGGTAATCGATCAGCTGCTCGATCTGCGCCTCGCTCAGATCGAGCGACAGCGCGCACGCTCCCTCGGTGAGTGTACGCAGCAATGCATCGCGATGAAAGGCGGCCATCGTGCTGATCCTCAGACGGCCGCCTGGACATTGGCGAATTCCTTGAATCCGCCTTTTTTCAGGTGCACGAGCAGGAGCGACACGGCCGCCGGCGTCACGCCTGAAATGCGCGATGCCTGGCCGAGTGTTTCCGGGCGGTGCTTGTTCAGCTTTTGCCTGACTTCCACGGACAGGCCGCGCACGTCCGCGTAATCGATTTCAGTTGGCAGCTTCAGGTTTTCATAGTGATCGTGGCGCTCGACTTCGCGGGCCTGGCGGTCGATATACCCGGCGTACTTCACATGGATCTCAACCTGCTCGCGGACGGCGTCATTGGCAACGCCCGGCCCGGCAAGATCCTGCCCGTCCGCACCTTTCAGGGTCATCAGGCTTTCATAGCTCACGTTGGGGCGGCGAAGTAGATCAGTAAGCGCATACTCGCGCTCAATCGCTTTGCCCAGAACGCGTTCGGCTTCGGTGCTTTCAAGCACGCGAGGATTGACCCATGTCGACTTCAGACGCTCCAGCTCGCGGGCAACGGCTTCGCGCTTCTGCTCGAACACTTCCCATTGCGCATCGGTCACGCAGCCAAGCTGACGACCGATTTCCGTCAGGCGCATGTCGGCATTGTCTTCGCGCAGGCTCAGCCGATATTCGGCACGGCTGGTGAACATGCGGTACGGCTCCTGCACGCCCTTGGTAATCAGGTCGTCGACGAGCACACCGAGGTAGGCTTCGTCGCGGCGCGGTGTCCAGGCGTCGCGCCCTTGGGTCAGCAGCGCGGCATTCAGCCCGGCCAGCATGCCCTGTGCTGCGGCTTCTTCGTAACCGGTGGTGCCGTTGATCTGGCCGGCAAAGAACAGGCCTTGGATCGCCTTGGTCTCGAGGGATGCTTTCAGGCCACGCGGATCGAAGTAATCGTATTCGATGGCATAGCCGGGACGCAGGATGTGGGCGTTTTCCAGGCCGCGCATCGAGTGGACCAGTTCCAGTTGCACGTCGAACGGCAAGCTGGTGGAAATGCCGTTCGGATAGAACTCGTTGGTCGTCAGACCTTCTGGCTCCAGGAAAATCTGGTGCGAATTCTTGTCGGCGAAGCGGTGGATCTTGTCTTCGATCGACGGACAGTAGCGCGGGCCGACGCCTTCAATCACGCCGGTGTACATCGGGCTGCGATCGAGACCGCCGCGAATGATATCGTGGGTACGCTCGTTGGTATGCGTGACCCAGCACGGCAATTGCTGTGGATGCAGGTCGACCGATCCCATCACGGAAAACACCGGGATCGGATCGAGATCGCCCGGCTGTTCTTCCATCATGGAGAAGTCGATGGTCCGTCCGTCGATGCGCGGCGGTGTGCCGGTCTTCAGCCGGCCCTGAGGCAGTTTTAGTTCCTTCAGTCTTGCCGACAGCGAAATCGCCGGCGGATCGCCAGCACGACCGGCGGCATAATTGTTCAGACCGACGTGTATTTTGCCGTCGAGGAAAGTGCCAGCGGTCAGGACTACTGCGCGGCTGCGGAAGCGGATACCGACCTGGGTGACTGCCCCGACTACCCGGTCGCCCTCGACCATCAGGTCATCGACGGCCTGCTGGAACAGCCACAGGTTTTCCTGGTTCTCCAGGCGCGAGCGGATGGCTTTCTTGTACAGGATGCGGTCGGCCTGCGCCCGCGTTGCGCGCACAGCAGGCCCCTTGGACGAGTTCAGGATACGAAACTGGATGCCCGCCTCGTCGGTAGCGATCGCCATCGCGCCACCCATCGCATCGACTTCCTTGACCAGATGGCCCTTGCCAATGCCGCCAATCGACGGATTGCAGGACATTTGGCCGAGGGTCTCGATATTGTGGGTGAGCAGCAAGGTCTTCTGGCCCATGCGTGCGGACGCGAGCGCAGCTTCGGTGCCGGCATGACCGCCGCCAACGACGATAACATCGAATTCTGTAGGAAAAAGCATAGTGCGCCTCAGTGAGACGGGAAAGACGAAGGCTTGCGTAAGCCCTTGCGGGAGCAACGAAGTTTACGCCGGAGGCGAGATTATAGAATGTTTTTTGCCCTACCCGCTCTCGCAGATCGGCATCGAGACGGTTTTTGTTTCACGTGAAACAAATCAATGGGTCAGGTTGGAGAGCAGATAGCCGCCGATAAACGCAAAGCCCAACCCGATCATCCAGTAGCCCCAGTGAAAGCCCGGTGTCGCGGGCGGCTGCAGCTCCAGAGCCAGCTTACGGCGCTTCGGCTTCTGTGGCGGCATATTGATAACCGGCTGGAGACGGGAAACCTTTTCATGCTTGCGCGCCCGCACCTCGTTCTCTACCGAGCTCGCCAGCTCGGCAAGCTCCGCCAGCTCGGCAAGCTCTTCAAGGGCCAAGTCATCCTTGCTGGCCGCCTTCTGCGCTACGACTGCCTCCAGGGCTGGGATGGCAGCCTGGTCCGGATGAGGGCCGGCGCTGCTATTCGGGGCCAATGGTGCCGGAGCCGGCTTCGAGTTGGAAGGCATCTTCTGGAACAAGCCAAGTTCCTCTTCCGGATCGACGAAGATAATGGTCACCGGATCCAACGGGTCCTGCTGCAGGAAGCGGTCGGCGATCGCCTGCTCGATTTCGTCGGCCTTCTGGCCTTCCAATGGCATGAAGACTTCGAGGATGAGCTCCTTTTTTTGCAAGGTAAGCATAGCCCTATCGAATCGTTCTACCGTT
>JAKACN010000374.1 GCA_021821365.1 Pseudomonadota bacterium
AGCAATTGCTCGGCATGGGCTACGGGAAGGTCGTCAACGGCGGCGGCCTGCATGCCGTCGCTTCACGTTTGAAACGCGACATCGTTTGCTGAAGAGACGCTGAAGAATCACCTGTCGCGCCATCCGGCAAGCCCCGGCCGCACCCGTGTCCGTGAGCCGGATGATGGTAAGATCGTCACGGACTTTCTCTTCCGGCATCCTCGCCGGAAGAGAAAGCGATGCGGGCGCATGATTCGCCTCCCATGCCATGGCGAAGCAACGCGGCTTCTTGTGCGCCCCGCTTACTTCTTCGTCGGGGCCGATCGATGCATTTCTCTTCCGCAGCGCGCGCAGCATGCATCCTTTTTGCCATCGTGCTGGCGTCCTCCGCGCAGCCGGACGATGCCAGGCAGGCCATCGAGAATTCGATCGGCATGAAGTTCGTGCTGGTGCCTGCCGGCGAATTCATGATGGGAAGCGATGAGTCGGCGGAAGCGCTTGCCAAGTCCTATCCCCATTATGATCCGCAGCGCTTTGCGCTGCTGTCGGATGAAGCGCCGGTGCACAAGGTGCGCATTACGAAACCGTTCTACGTGGAGCAGTACGAAGTGACCGTCGGGCAGTTCCGGCGCTTCCTGCAGGAGTCGGGTTACAAGCCCGAGTCGGAAGCGGACGGCACCGGCGGATACGGCTTCAACCGGGATTACGATCCGGCCAAAACGAAGCGCGGCGATGCGTTCGAGGGACGCGACCCGAAGTATTCGTGGCGCAACCCCGGCTTCCCGCAGGGCGACGATCATCCGGTGGTGAACGTCACCTGGAACGACGCGGTCGCCATGGCGAAATGGCTGAGCGCGCGCGAGGGAAAACACTATCGCCTTCCGACCGAAGCCGAATGGGAATACGCCGCTCGTGCGGGAACGCGCACGCGCTACTACAGCGGCGACGATCCGCAGTCCCTGGTAAAGATCGCCAATACCTTCGATGCCGATACGAAGAAGTACTGGCCGCAATGGGATGCCTACGCGCTGGAAGGACATGATGGTTACGCATTCACGGCGCCGGTCGGCAGCTTCGCGCCGAACGCCTTCGGCCTGTACGACATGCTTGGCAATGCATGGGAGTGGTGCGCGGACTGGCACGACGACACCTATTACGCCAGGTCACCAGTGGATGATCCCCACGGGCCGGCAGCGGGCTCCGTGCGCGTGCGCCGCGGCGGGTCCTGGCACACCTGGTCGTTCTATGCGCGCGCCTCGTACCGCAACTGGAACACGCCGCATACGCGTTATACGCTGGTCGGCATGCGGCTGGTGCGCGATGCCGACTGAGGTCGGCGCAGCATAGCAAAGGCAGCGTGCGCGGTGCGCACGAATTGCCGCAACGGGAAGCGCTGCCGCATCTCGTGCGCAGAGCACACGCTAACGGTTTTCATTCATTGATTCGATGTCATCGGCATTACTTCTTGCCTGCCTGTTCGTGATGAACATACGAGAAACGCGGCTTCTGTTCTTCCTGCGTCGGGCGGCGATCCGCGTATTCCTGCTCTTCGATGACATCAAGGTACTGGCTGCCGTCCAGCGGTTTGCCGGCGTAGGGGTTGCCGATAAACGGGCTGTGTACGGTATAGACGGGTTTTTGTGGAATCCGGCGGGCAGCCGCACCCGGTGAGGGTTTGGTCTTCCGATTCATGACAAGCTCCTGGTGAGAACATTGCTCGATCCCGTCACGACGCCGCGGTTCGACGCGGGACGTGCGATGAAAAGGATCTGATTCCAGTATAGACGCTGCAGGGAGTGGTGCCGGCTGAAGGATTCGAACCTCCTACCTGATGATTACAATTCAACCGCTCTACCGATTGAGCTAAGCCGGCCCGGTGCAGGTGAAAGTCGAATTCATCTTATTTGTTTCCGCCGGCCCAAGCTTGAGCTGCGACAAGCAGCGGGAACATATCGCGGGATTGTCGAGCGACAACGCCGCGCTGCCCGGTCAGGCTTTCAGATAGCGCTTGACGCCGTCTTTCCTGAGTACCTCGCCCCAGGATTCGATCCGGTAAATCTCGCCGACCTTGTGCAGCACGACCCCGAACTCCTCGCGCAGCCGCCGGATATCGGCATCGACGGTTTCCTTGCCATGGCTGGTCAGGTCTGCAATGGCGGACACGGTCGGCCGTTCGAGCAGGTCGATCGCGGAAAGAAGGACGAAGAGCCGCCGTGCGTCGTGGTCGGGATATTGCGGCACGCCGAATTGATTGGTGGGATAGCTCATCGTACGCCTCGCATGTGCTTGGTAATGACATGACTGCGGCTTGTCGGATTCAATTCTTCCATTCGCGCAACAGGCCCTTGCCACGCCTCTGCAGGCAGGTGCTCTGCTTTTCGATGACATTGAAGATGCGCAGTTCCGCAACCTCGCGTTTTCCGGGAGCATTCTTGCCGCCCGGCACGACGCGGCCATCCTTCGAAGCATGGTGTCGCCGCATTGCTGCCGGCGTCGATGGGAATCTTGATCGCAGACATGGTTTTCCTCCGGATATGAGAATACGCTTGTCCCGATACCCTTGCCGGATTTTGTTTCCCGGAACGTGCCTGTGCCGGACTGCAATTTTCCTCCCACGGGCATGAAAGCGGCATTGGCCGGCTTATTGGACGAAGGCGGCCGGCGAGGGGGGCGCCCCGGCCGCTTCCATGCAAAAACGCGCAACGGGCGGGTAAAAATTTCAGCTTGATCATCGCCGGGGACGGCTTGTACTGCGGGGCAACGCGTTCCGGCGCCGGGCATGGTTTTCGCTGGGGAGAATCGAGGAAAGGAGCTTCCAGATGATGGTTCATCTCAAAAAGATTCCGGAGCAAGTCATCGTGATTACCGGCGCGACCAGCGGCATCGGCTTGAGCACCGCGCGCCGGGCCGCAGCACGCGGTGCGAAGATCGTTCTCGTAGCGCGTAATGAAGATGCACTCAGGCAGCTTGCCTTCGAACTCTCGAAAAAGGGATGCGAAGCGATTCATGTCGTGGCCGATGTGGGGATCGAGGAGGACGTGCGCAGGGTGGCGCAAGCGGCGATCCAGCGTTTCGGCGGATTCGATACCTGGGTGAACAACGCCGGCGTCGCCATTTTCGGGCGCAATGAAGACGTTTCCCTTGAAGACCAGCGGCGCCTGTTCCAGACCAATTTCTGGGGCGTGGTCTACGGCTCGCTGATCGCTGCCGAGCACCTGAAGCAGCACGGCGGCGCGCTGATCAATCTCGGCAGCGAAGAATCCGATTGCGCGTTGCCCTTGCCCGGGATCTATTC
>JAKACN010000375.1 GCA_021821365.1 Pseudomonadota bacterium
CATGGGCAAGGAGCTCCCGCTATTCGGCACGGGCTGGTCCCTCGACCAGGACACGCTGGCGGCGGTCGGCGAGCCGACCGAGTTCGCGCTCAACGCCTCCCACTGGAACCTCGATCTCGACAATCCGGCGAACAAGAAATTCGTCGCCGACTTTGAAAAGAAATACAACCGCCTGCCCAACGAATACGCAGCCCAAGGATACGACGTCGCCATGCTGCTCGATGCCGCGGTGCGCGATGTCAAGGGCAAGATCGAGGATAAGGCCATGCTGCGCAAGGCCCTGGAGGCAGCCAACTTCAAGTCGGTGCGCGGTCCCTTCAAGTTCAACAAGAACCACTTCCCGATCCAGAACTACTACATGCGGCAGGTACGGAAGGACGACAAGGGACGCTTCGTCAACAGGACCGTCGGCACGATCTTCACCGATCACCAGGACGCCTATGTTTCCGCCTGCAAGATGTAAGTAGCCGGCTCGGGACCGCTGACAAAATCTGCATAGACTACCCACAAGGCCCCTAGCCGCGTGGCCTATGACAGTTTTCAGTCAACCGACTCTTAGTCCGCCGCGCGCCTTCGGAAGGTGCGCGGCGGGCGTGCCAGAGGATTACGATGACCTGGATACTCATTCTCGAACAATGCCTTAACAGCCTGCAATTCGGCCTCATGCTCTTCCTCCTGGTGGCCGGATTGACGTTGATCTTTGGCATCATGGATCTGATCAACCTCGCCCATGGCTCGCTGTATATGATCGGTGCCTATCTGGTGGCGAGCTTCGCCAAGGCCAGCGGCTCCTTCCTGCTTGCCGTGTTGCTCGGCCTCGCCGCCACCGCCGTTATCGGCATGGTGATCGAGGCACTGGTGCTGCGCGGCCTCTACAAGCGCGACCACCTGAGCCAGGTACTCGCCACTTTCGGGCTGCTCCTGATCGCCAACGAAACGACGCGCGCCATCTGGGGAGTGCAGCCGCTGTCGCTGAACGTGCCGCAGGCGCTTTCCGGCTCCGTCGAGTTGTTGCCGGGCCTGCACTACTCCGCCTTCCGGCTGGCCATCATCGTCGTCGGCCTGGCGGTCGCCGCCCTGCTCTACTTCGTAGTTGTGCGCACGCGCGTCGGCATGCTGGTGCGCGCCGGCGCCTCCAACCGGAAGATGGCGACGGCCATGGGTACCAACATCAAGTGGCTGTTCACCGCCGTGTTCGGCGCCGGCGCAGCGTTGTGCGCCCTCGCTGGCGCCATGCTCGGCCCGCTGCTGGTGGTCCAAGTCGGCATGGGCGAGAACATCCTGATTCTCGCCTTCGTCACCGTCGTGATCGGCGGTATCGGCTCGATGCGCGGTGCCTTCATCGGCGCGCTGCTGGTCGGTGTCGTCGATACCTTCGGCCGCGCCTTCGTCCCCCCCCTCCTGCGCACCGGGCTTTCGCCTTCACTTGCCGATGCCGCCGGCCCCTCGCTGGCGGCTATCGCGATTTATCTACTGATGGTGATCGTGCTGTTCTGGAAACCGCAGGGGCTGTTCCCTGCAGGGAGCTAATCATGTCGCTACTTCTTCGCCATGGATGGCTTATCGCCGCCTGCCTGTTCGCCCTGGCCTTCCCCCCGGTCGCCACCTGGCTCGGCCAGGATTTCTACATCGGAGTCGCCAGCCGCGTGCTGATCTGGGCCTTGCTCGCGTCCAGCCTCAACCTGCTGGTCGGCATGGGCGGCATGGTCAGTATGGGACATGCGGCTTTCTTCGGTATCGGAGCCTATGTGGTTGGCATCATCGCGATGGACGCGCCGCAATGGTCGGGCATGCCGATAGTTCTGCCGCTGGCGATGCTCGTCACCGGCGCGCTGGCGCTCGCCATCGGCGCGATCTGCCTGCGCACGCGCGGTGTCTATTTCATCATGATCACCCTGGCCTTCGCGCAGATGCTGTTCTACATCTTCATCTCGCTCAAGAACTACGGTGGCGACGACGGCATGCAGTTGGCCAAGCGTTCGCCGCTGGGCGGGTTCGACATGGCCAACGACACGGTGTTCTACTATCTGGTGCTGGCGATCCTCGCCCTGTCCCTGCTGATCCTGGCGCGGCTGCGCGATTCGCGCTTCGGCCGCGTCCTGCGCGGGATCAAGGACAACGAGGCGCGCATGGCATCGCTAGGCTACGCCACCTATCGCTTCAAACTCACCACTTTCGTCATCGCCGGAGCGCTGGGTGGCCTAGCCGGTGCCCTGATGGCCAACCAGAACGGTTTCATCAGCCCCAACATGCTCCATTGGGACCAGTCGGGCACCACCTTGGTCATGATCATCCTCGGCGGCTTGGGCAGCCTGTGGGGTGGATTAGCCGGTGCAACCGTCTTTATCGTGCTGGAGGAGTCGTTGTCGGCCGCCACGCCGCATTGGCAGATTGCCCTCGGCCTGATACTGCTCGGGGTAGTGTTTTTCGCACCCAAGGGGATTGCCGGCCTGGCCGCGGGGAAACCGCGATGAATGCCCGATCTCTCAAAATCCATCCCCGACCTGTTCGCGAGGAAGCCACCATGAACGCGCCCTTGCCCGAAATCACTCAAGGTTCCGTTCTCGGGAAAGCCGCGATGAACGCGCCCTTGCTCGAAACCCGTGCGCTGTGCAAGCGCTTCGGCGGACTCGTCGCCACCGACTCGGTGTCGCTGTCGGTCCGGCGCGGCGAATGCCATGCCTTGATCGGCCCCAACGGGGCCGGCAAGACCACCCTGATTGGCCAGCTGTCCGGCAGCCTGCGTCCCGACGCCGGTGCCATCCACTTCGACGGCCGGGACGTCACGCGTCTGGACGCCCATCAGCGCGCCAAGCTCGGCTTCGCCCGCTCGTTTCAGATCACCAGCATCCTGAACGAAGTCAGCGTGCTCGAAAATGTCAGCATCGCCCGTCAGGCAGTCAGCGGTTCGAGCTTCCGCTTCTGGCGGCGAGTGGCTGACGAAACCACGCTGGCGACCGAGGCCATGGCCATCCTGCGCCAGGTCGGCCTGGAGGGTTTGGCGTCGCGCCAGGCGCGAGGCCTGTCGCACGGCGAGCACCGGCAGCTCGAAATCGCCCTGGCCTTGGCGACCCAGCCGCAGCTGATGCTGCTCGACGAGCCGATGGCCGGGATGGGGCCGGACGAGTCCGAGCGCATGGTGCAGCTCATCAGCGGCCTCAAGGGACGGTACACCATCCTCCTGGTCGAGCACGACATGGACGCAGTGTTCCGCCTCGCCGATCGCATTTCCGTGCTGGTCGCGGGGCGCATCATCGCTACCGGCACGGT
>JAKACN010000376.1 GCA_021821365.1 Pseudomonadota bacterium
TGGGCGGCGTGTGGCTGATGTGGCTGCTGGGGTACAACCTGTCCGTTGCGGTTGCGGTCGGCTTCATCGCACTGGCCGGCGTGGCGGCGGAAACGGGCGTCGTGATGCTGATCTACCTCGACCAGGCATGGGTGGAAACGCGCGTGCGCTGCAAGGAAGATGGTCGCGCCCCGAAAGTGGCCGATCTGTATGAAGCGGTGATGGAAGGCGCGGTGGAACGCGTGCGGCCGAAGATGATGACGGTCGTCGCGATCATGGCGGGCCTGTTGCCGATCCTGTGGGGCACCGGCACCGGCTCCGAAGTCATGAGCCGCATCGCCGCACCGATGGTGGGAGGCATGATTTCCTCGACGGTGCTTACCCTGGCAGTGATTCCGGCGCTGTATGCCCTGATCAAGCAATGGCGGCTCAACAAGGGCGTGGAGAGGTGAGAGGCGGTGTACCCGCGCGGCGTAACTGCATGACCGCAGCGCGGGGCGGCCCCCGCAGGCTACCAGGTAAGGTTCATGAAATTTTGCCGCGGGAAGGAGGATCATGAAGATCCTTGTGGTCGAGGATGAACCGAAGACCGGCGATTACCTGAAGCGCGGCCTGCTCGAGGCCGGCTTTGTCGTGGACCTCGCGCGTGACGGACCAGACGGATTGCATCAGGCGTTGACGATGGACTACGAACTCGTCATCCTCGATGTGATGCTGCCTGGTCTCGATGGCTGGCAGGTGCTGGCGATGATGCGCAAGGCGGGAAAGGACGTGCCCGTCATGTTCCTGACCGCGCGCGACAACGTGGATGATCGCGTTCGTGGGCTTGAGCAGGGCGCGGACGACTACCTCGTCAAGCCTTTTGCATTCTCGGAACTGCTAGCCCGCGTGCGCACGCTGCTGCGCCGGAGCACGAAGGTGCGGGCCGCCGAACGCCTGCAGGCAGCGGACCTCGAACTCGATCTCGTGCGTCGCCGCGTGATGCGCAACGGAACGCGCATCGACCTCACGGCGAAGGAATTCGCCCTGCTGGAACTGCTGTTGCGCCGACAGGGAGAGGTGCTGCCGCGTTCGCTCATCGCATCGCAAGTCTGGGACATGAATTTCGACAGCGACACCAACGTGATCGATGTCGCGGTGCGCCGCCTGCGTGCCAAGGTGGATGACGGATTCGAGAGGAAGCTCATTCGCACCGTGCGCGGCATGGGCTACGTGCTGGAGCACGAGGAATGCAATTAATGACGCGCATGTCGCTCACGTTCCGCCTGACGATGCTGTTCGCCTGCGCGTCGGCGGCCGTGCTGCTGGCACTGGGCATTCTCGTCGGACGGCTCGTGGAGCTGCATTTCGAGGAACTCGACATGGAGGTCCTGAAGGGCAAGATGGAGCTCGTACGGGAATCGCTGAGGAGCGCGCGCACGCCGAAGGACATGGAATTCTTCTCGCAGCATCTCGACGATACATTGACGGGGCATGCCCCGATTTCGCTTGCCATTCGCGGCGCGGACGGCAGAGACATCGTGACGGTCGGGCATGCGGAGTTTCCCGCTGCGATGCTGAATGCGGCGTCGGCCAGCATGGTCGCAGGAACCGTCTGGACGAGCAGTGAAGGAAAGCCGTTCCGGGGCATTTCAGGCATCGCGCAGATGGGGATCGATGGCTCGGCCCCAGCCGTTGTCGGCGTCGCGATCGATATGTCGCCGCACGAGCATTTCATGGCCTCCTTCCAGCGGACCCTCTGGGCCGTTGTGGTGCTCGCCGCTGTCGCCAGCGGACTGCTGGGATGGGGCGCGGTCCGGCGCGAACTTGCGCCGGTGCGAACCATCCGTCAGCGCGCATCGGAGATCACCGCCAGCCATCTCGACCAGCGGCTCGACGTGGAATCGGTTCCGGTGGAACTGGTGGAGCTGGTGCAGACCCTGAATGCCATGCTGGGCCGGCTGGAGGAGTCGTTTCAGCGTTTGTCCGATTTCTCGTCGGATCTCGCCCATGAACTGCGCACGCCCGTCAGCAACATGCTGACGCAGACTCAGGTCATCCTGGCGAAAGCGCGCAGCGCCGAGGAGTATCGGGAGATCCTGTATTCGAATGCCGAAGAGTTCGAGCGCCTGTCGCGCATGATGTCGGACATGCTGTTCCTCGCGAAGGCCGACCACGGGTTGGTGTCGCCATTCAAGGACGAAGTGGATATGGCTACGGAAGTGCGCAACCTGTTTTCCTTTTTCGAGGTGCTGGCCGAGGGAAGCAATATCCGGCTTGTCGTCGCGGGCGAGGGCAGTGTCATCGGCGACAGGGCGTTGTTGCGCCGTGCGATCAGCAATGTGCTATCGAATGCGATCCGGCACACGCGGGAGTCCGGCATGGTGCGTGCGTCGATCGAGGCGCCGCCGGGAGGCAACGAGCTTGTCCTGCGGATCGAGAACACCGGCGAACCCATTTCCGCCGTGCATATTCCGCGCCTGTTCGATCGCTTCTATCGCGCCGACGCCTCGCGCCATGGCTCCTCGGAGGGAGCCGGCCTTGGACTCGCCATCGCCAGGTCGGTACTGGCATTGCATCAAGGGACCATCGGCGTCCATTGCCGCGACGGCCTGACCTGCTTCGAGATGCACTTGCCGTCCATGGCATCGACTGCCCGGCCGCTGGCGGCGCCAGTTTCATAGGAACTCCCGACGTGGTGATCGCATCGGGAGTTTTCGGGGCGCTGCTTATTGACCGCTGGAATATTCGGTCTGGCGTTGCAGATCTTTCGCCGCCGCCAGCGCCTCCGCGCGGACCTCATCGCGGGTGCGCTTTGCCTGCGCGACGGGCAGACGCGGATAGTCGGTTTCTTCGTTGTAGCCGATCTTCGTTTGTGCCCGGTCGGCGGCGAGTTCGGCGATTACCTGGGCACGCGTCTTCGCAGATACGACGCTGGTGAATTCCACCCAGTTGTCGCCGCCGACGTTGCCTGCTTGGGCGTTGATCGTGCCAAGAGTGAAGAGGGCGCCGATGGCGAGCGCGGCCGTGAGTGTGCGTGATTTCATGATGTGCTCCCTGACAGGTGGATCGATTGAACTTGCCTGGATCAGCGTGCTTCGTATTGCTTATCCATGGTTGTAGTCTAGGTTGCGAGCACCAACAGAAACGTGACGCGTCGATGACAAGTTTGTCATCCGACGAAAATACGAATAGAAGAAGAGACCGGAAGCGGGGAGGTCGGCGACGGACAAGTCATGTTGTTGGCTTCCCTCCCCCTGAAAAGGGGGAAGGGGCACCGCGCAGCGCTGCT
>JAKACN010000377.1 GCA_021821365.1 Pseudomonadota bacterium
GGCCTGTTCCGCTCCTTCTACGGCGTGTCCGGCCAGCCGTATTCGGTGCCGGAAGCGCTGGGCGGCGCGTTCAACCTCGGCTTCATGATCCTGCCGAAATATCGCGCCTGGGTCGTGCTGGCGTCGCTCGTGGTGTGCTTCGCGACCTGGTTCGTCATTGAGAAGACCAAGCTCGGCGCCTACCTGCGCGCGGGCACCGAGAATCCAAAACTGGTGGAAGCCTTCGGCATCAACGTGCCGCTGATGGTGACGCTGACCTACGGCTTCGGCGTGGCGCTGGCGGCCTTCGCCGGCGTACTCGCAGCGCCGGTGATCCAGGTGTCGCCGCTGATGGGATCGCATCTCATCATTGTCGTTTTCGCGGTCGTCGTCATCGGCGGCATGGGATCGATCATGGGGTCCATCATCACCGGCCTCGGCCTTGGCGTGATCGAGGGCCTGACGCGCGTGTTCTATCCGGAAGCATCGGCGACGGTGATCTTCATCATCATGGCCATCGTCCTGATGATCCGCCCGGCCGGCCTGTTCGGCAAAGAGAAGTAGGAGAGGGAATCGCATGAATAGCAAAGTTGGTTACGGAATCGCACTTGTCGCCGCGCTGGCGGCGCCGTTCATGATCTACCCGATATTCCTGATGAAGGTGCTGTGCTTCGCGCTGTTTGCCTGCGCCTTCAACCTGCTGATCGGTTTCACGGGGCTGCTTTCCTTCGGACATGCAGCGTTCTTCGGCGGGGCGGGTTATGTGGCTGGCTACGCGATCAAATCGATGGGTTTGCCCTTTGAACTGGGGTTGGTGGCGGGCGTCGCCGTGGGCGCGCTGATCGGGCTGGTCATGGGCCTGCTGGCCATCCGTCGGCAGGGCATCTACTTCACCATGATCACGCTGGCGCTGGCGCAGATGCTGTTCTTCGTCTTCCTGCAGGCGACGTTCACCGGCGGCGAGGATGGCTTGCAGGGCGTGCCGCGCGGCAAGCTGCTCGGCATGGTATCGCTCGAAGATGACATGACCTTGTACTACGTGGTGCTGGCCATCTTCATCGCCGGCTTCGCGCTGATCGTGCGCACCGTGCATTCGCCCTTCGGCCAGGTGCTGAAGGCGGTGAAAGAGAATGAGCCGCGTGCCGTCTCGCTCGGCTACGACACGGACAGGTACAAGCTGCTGGCCTTCGTGCTGTCGGCGGCGCTGTCCGGTCTTGCGGGCGCTACTAAAACCGTAGTGCTCGGTTTCGAGACACTGACCGACGTGCACTGGACGATGTCGGGCCTCGTCGTGCTGATGACCCTGGTCGGCGGCCTCGGTACGCTGGCCGGCCCGGTGGTCGGCGCGATCCTGATCGTGTCACTGGAAAACAAGCTGGGCGACATGGGGAACTGGCTGGCGACGATCACCAACATCGAATGGTTCCGCTCGATCGGTGAGTCGGTGACCATCGTTACCGGCTTCATCTTCATCGTCTGCGTTCTGGCATTCCGCCGCGGCATCGTCGGCGAGTTCATCGCACTGTTCAACCGTTCAAAAGCCGGCTCCGCCGCTTCGCACTGAACGTCCGCCGGCAGCGTCCTGCTGCCGGCTTCTTTTGTCCACGAAAAACACATAAGGCACGTATCTCTTTTCGGTGCGAACTCTCCGGTCAATACGTCGTGCCGCCTTGCCCTTTTCCGTGCATTTCGTGTTTTTCGTGGACAACGGGTTTTCCTACTTATAACGCAGCAGCGTAAATCGCCCGTGCATCCGGGCGCGTAACTTCACGCGGATTGTTGGTCAACAGGCGCGTCTGCAGCATGGCATCGTCCGCAAGACGATCCAGGTCCGCTTCGCTGATGCCTACCTGCCTCAGCGTTGTTTCGATCCCGGTCCGCCGGGCGATCTCATCCATGCGGTCGATCAGCGCCTGGGTGCGCGCCTCGGCACTTCCTGTGATGCCAGGCGTGAGGATTTCGGCGAGTTCCGCATATTGCGTCGCGGCGCTCGGCGCGTTGAACCGGAGAACATGCGGCAGAACCAGCGAATTTGACAGACCGTGCGGCACATGGAAGATGCCGCCGATCGGATAGGCGAGGGCATGCACGGCCGCGCAGGGGGCGTTCGCGAAAGACTGTCCGGCAAGCATGGCACCGAGCAGCATTGCTTGCCGTACGGCAAGGTTCTTCCCATCTTCACAGGCTGCGACAATATTGTTTGAAAGCAAGGTCAGCGCCTGGCAGGCGAGCATGTCTGACAGCGGATTCTTCTTCAGGCGGGTGGTGTAGGCTTCAATCGCATGCACCATCGCATCGATGCCGGTTGCCGCAGTGACTTTTGGCGGCAGACCGATCGTCAACGCGGCGTCCAGGATGGCAAGATCCGCATACAATTGCGGCGACACCACGCCCATCTTGGTCGTAGCGCCGGTAGTGACGATGGAGATCGGCGTAACTTCCGAACCGGTTCCCGCAGTGGTCGGAATCTGCACCAGCGGCAGGCGGCCACCCTTTACGTTCCCGATTCCGTACATGGACTTCAATTCCTGGTCGGTGCCCGTGAGCACAGCAATCAGCTTGGCGACATCCATCGAACTGCCGCCGCCAAGGCCAATGACCAGGTCGATGTCGTGTGTGCGCGCATTGTTGACGGCCTTCAGCACAATGGCCTCAGGCGGATCGGCAACGACATCGGAGAAGATGTTGACGCTCAACCCAGCTTCCTTGAGGGAGTCGATCGGCGCATTGACAAGGCCGGTTTTCAGGAAACCATTGTCGGTCACGATCAGGGCGCGTCGCGTGCTCGGAAAATGCTGCGATACATAGGTGCCGATCCGTTTTGCGGCGCCGGGTTCGGATACGACATGCGGGACGGTGCTGAAACTGAACGGCCTGAAAGTAGTGGTAGTCATCGCCTCTCCTTGATAATGATCCATTGTAGCAAGGGGAGGTCACGTGCGTGGGCCGCTGCGTCGGAGCCGGAATGGGCACGAGTTGTTGCGCTGACGGCACAGTGAGTTGTACCTGAATGTAACGAGAATTCATGCCGTAGAGCAAATCGTCTAGGATTTCCTTATTCCCACTTGTCGACAAACGGTATGTTTCACGTGAAACATTCGTAAAGGGGCTCTTCCATGACCGATCCCACCATCATTTTCCAGCGGACCCAAGCGGGTCGCGATGAAATTCATAACAAAAGCCATGGGCTGACACAGAGCGAGCGCCTCGTCCTGATCATGATCGACGGCGTGACCCCATCTGAGATCGGA
>JAKACN010000378.1 GCA_021821365.1 Pseudomonadota bacterium
CCAGATTTGTTCCCGTCATTGCATCGATTGTCCTGTTCACGGCCTGCGGATCAAATCCGACGGCGGGTTCGCAGTCGGAGCTGCGTACCAGCTCCGACCAGACCGACAACCAGAGGAGGGCGCGCATTCGCCTTCAACTGGCCGTTGGCTACTATGAGCAGCGGCAGTTGCCGGTCGCGCTGGACGAGATCAAGCAGGCATTGCAGGCCGACCCTGATTTCGCCGAAGCCTATGACATGCGTGCGCTGATCTACATGGACATGGGCGAAACCAGGCTTGCTGAAGACAACTTCCAGCATGCACTGAGGCTCTCGCCCAATACGCCGGATTTCAACAACAATTACGGCTGGTTCCTGTGCCAGAACGGACGCGAGAAGCAATCCATCGCCTACTTCGAAACGGCACTGAAGAACCACACCTACCGGTCGCCGGCGAAGGCGTTGAACAATGCGGGCATCTGCAGCCTGAAGATGAAGGACAAGGCTGCCGCGGAACGTTATTTTTCGCAGGCCTTCCAGAGCGATCCGTCGAATCCGTCCACCAACGCCAATCTCGCCAAGCTCTATTACGACCTGCACGATTACCAGCGTGCCCGTTTCTATATCGGACGTGTCATCAAGGCGGAAGTGCTGACGGCGGACGTATTGTGGCTGGCGATAAAGATCGAGCACAAGCTTGGCGATTCCGTGGCGGAAAACAGTCTGGGTGCGCAGCTGCGTCGCCGTCATGGCAGTTCTGCGGAGTATGCCGCGTACCAGCGTGGGGCTTTCGATGACTGAACCAGGAAAGAATGATTCCCTGCACACGAATGGTGGAGACGGGGAAGGCCGGCAGCCGGCAGACGAGCAGCGGATGGTCCGACCGGGCGCGCAACTCGCATCCTATCGCAAGGAGCGCGGCTGGTCCGTGGAGCAGGTGGCTAGCCAGTTAAAC
Source organism: Pseudomonadota bacterium (assembly GCA_021821365.1). Lineage (GTDB taxonomy): Bacteria > Pseudomonadota > Gammaproteobacteria > Burkholderiales > Burkholderiaceae_D > Noviherbaspirillum. The sequence continues at coordinate 934 of JAKACN010000378.1, forward strand.
CTGGCACCGAGGCAGATCGTGGCTATCGAAAGCGACGATTATCCGGCGCTGCCCGGCATGCCGATCGTGCGCGGATTCATTCGTGCCTATGCGAAGCTGCTGAAAGTGGATCCGGCGCCGTTGCTGGCATCGCTTGGCGGCGAAACGATGCTCGTGAACGAACCGATCGCGCCCCGCAAGACCTTGTCGACGCCGTTTTCGGAAAAACGCCTGCCGGTGATGGTGGAGCGTCCGGGCCTGTCATCCAGGTGGGTCGTCGGAGTTTTGATTCTGATCCTGGCAGGCGTGGCAATCTGGGCGACGCAAATCGGCAACGATTGGTTCGCCTCCTCGAAGACTGCGCCCTCCGTTGCGAAGGCCGGGACGGACGCGGCCCAACCGACGGCAACCGCGCCGGAGCGAAAGCCTGCCGAAACGGGAGGGTCCCCGGCGGCAAATCCCGCCGTACCGGCTTCCGGTGCGGCCCCTGAACCTTCGGTGCAGCCGGCGGCTCCCGCCGGTATGGCGTCTCCGGCACAGCCCGAAACTGCCAAGCCGAATGCTGGCGTAGCGGCTCCGGCGCCGCTGCCGACCGCACCGGTAACTGACAAGGACGCCTTGCTGATCAAAGTCAATCAGGATTCCTGGATTGAGGTCAGGCGCACGGCGGATGACAAGGTTCTATTTTCGCGTCTTGTCAAGGCCGGCGAAACAGAGACAGTAGAAGTGACCGATCCGGTTTCGGTCGTGATCGGAAACGCGTCCGGTGTCGAAGCCAGTTTTCGCGGCACCCCCTTGGCGTTGAAGGCGGGGCGCGGCAATGTCGCCCGGCTGAATTTGAAATGACGAATGCAATGGCAGCAGCCAATTCTCCTATCGATTCCGGACCGCTGCAGCGGCACATGACTCGCAGCGTGACGATCCGCCATGGTACACGCAACGTGGTGGTCGGAGGCAGCACGCCGGTTGTCGTGCAGTCCATGACAAACACCGATACGGCAGATGCGATCGCAACCGCGATCCAGGTCAAGGACCTGGCGCGCGCCGGCTCCGAGCTGGTCCGCATCACCGTGAATACCCCGGAAGCCGCAGCGTCGGTGGCCGCCATCCGGGAGCAGCTCGACAAGATGGGCATCGATGTGCCGCTCGTTGGCGATTTCCATTACAACGGGCACAAGCTGCTCAACGATTTTCCGGTATGTGCGCAAGCGCTGTCCAAGTACCGGATCAATCCCGGCAATGTCGGACAAGGCGCGAAACGCGATACCCAATTTGCGCAGATGATCGAGGCGGCTTGCCGCTACGACAAGCCGGTCCGGATCGGGGTGAACTGGGGCAGTCTCGACCAGGCACTGCTGGCGCGCATCATGGACGAGAATGCACAACGCGTCCAACCTTGGGATGCGCAACAGGTGATGTACGAAGCGCTGGTGACATCCGCCATTGAAAATGCGCGGCGCGCGGAAGAACTCGGCCTGGCAGGGGACAAAATCATCCTGTCGTGCAAAGTGTCCGGCGTGCAGGATCTGATCGCCGTTTACCGCGAACTCGCGCAGCGCTGCGAGTATCCCTTGCATCTCGGACTGACCGAGGCCGGCATGGGCAGCAAGGGAATTGTGGCCTCGACAGCGGCACTGTCCGTGCTTCTACAGGAGGGAATCGGCGATACCATCCGCATTTCGCTGACCCCGGAACCCGGCGGCGACCGGACGAAGGAGGTGGTCGTCGCGCAGGAAATCCTGCAGACCATGGGGCTGCGCAAATTTGCGCCGATGGTTATCGCCTGCCCCGGTTGCGGGCGGACGACCTCGACTGTCTTCCAGGAACTCGCCGACAGGATCCAGACCTATTTGCGCGACCAGATGCCGGTCTGGAAAAAGCAGTACCCCGGTGTGGAAAACATGAACGTCGCGGTCATGGGGTGCATCGTCAACGGCCCCGGTGAATCGAAACACGCGAACATCGGCATCAGCCTGCCGGGCACCGGGGAATCTCCTGCGGCGCCGGTATTCGTCGACGGCGAGAAGAAAATCACTTTGCGCGGCGAGCGTATCGCCGAAGAGTTCCAGGCCATTGTGCTGGAGTACGTTAAAACCCGTTATGGTAAGGAAGCGGTCGAGCGCTAGAATCAGCCAGGCCGCGTGGATTCGAAGAGAATGTCAGAAAACAGGAAAGCAGAAAAGATCGTTGGCGTGAAAGGGATGAATGACATCCTGCCGGCCGACGCACCGCTGTGGGAGCTGTTCGAAAATACCGTGCAATCGGTG
>JAKACN010000112.1 GCA_021821365.1 Pseudomonadota bacterium
CGCATAGTGGCGGTTGGCAGTTTCGTATTCGACGTGCGCCGTGTTGATCGTGATACCGCGCGCCTTTTCTTCCGGTGCCGCATCGATTTCGTCGTATTTCTTCGCTTCGCCACCGAACTTGCTCGACAGCACCGTTGCAATCGCTGCAGTCAGCGTGGTCTTGCCATGGTCAACGTGACCAATCGTGCCCACATTCACGTGCGGCTTCGTCCGCTCAAACTTGCCTTTTGCCATTTTAGACTCCTAACGATTTGATGAGAATGTCTAGGCACGTGCCTGACTGTCTTGCCATTTCTAGAACCTGGTGCCCTTGACGTGGATTGAACACGTGGCCTCTCCCTTACCAAGGGAGTGCTCTACCACTGAGCTACAAGGGCATTTTCGTCGCCCGCATCAAAACTGCGCACAACCAAAAACTGGAGCGGGTGAAGGGAATCGAACCCTCGTCGTAAGCTTGGAAGGCTTCTGCTCTACCATTGAGCTACACCCGCAAGGACCTCTTCAACCGCATAACTCCTGCGTTTTAACTGGTGGAGGGGGCTGGATTCGAACCAGCGTACTCGTAAGAGGGCAGATTTACAGTCTGCTGCCATTAACCACTCGGCCACCCCTCCGCAGGGAACCCCAAACTATAGTAGAGAGGTCCTTGCTTGTCAACCCGAAATTGCATTCGGGCTGCATTTTTTTGCTAACCGCCCGCCAGGCAATCGTTCCAATGAAGCCGTGTCGCCCCATCCCGGCAAGCGCCAAGCGGATTAGACCTAAAATCGCGTTTCGCGTGCCGCGGTGAGGAAATCGTCGAGAATCGGGGTGCAATCGAGCAATTCCGCGCTGCGGGCGCGGTGGAATTCCGGGTGCCATTGCAACCCCATGACGAAGCGCGCCTTGCGGTAACGGACCGCCTCAACAATGCTGTCCGGTCCCGACACCGCCTCTACGACTAGGTCGCGCCCCAGGTCTTTGACCGCCTGGTGATGGATCGAATTGACCAAGGCTTCCGGCTTGTCCGGGAACAATCCCCGGAGGACCGAACCTTTCGGAAACTGCACGACGTGATAATGGCTGTCATAGAGGTCGCTGACGTGCTTGATCGCAGCCGGCACGTCGGAGGCGATATCCTGATACAGCGTCCCGCCAAACGCGACGTTAATCAACTGGCAACCACGGCAGATTCCCAGCACGGGCTTGCCCGCCTCGACGAATTCATGCAGGAGTTCAAGCTCGTACATGTCGCGTGCCCGATCGCCAATCCATTCCGGGCGCGTGGCGGTTTCGGCATAGGTCTGGGGCGAAACATCGGCTCCGCCCTGCAGGACAAGGCCATCCAGATGCTTGGCATAGTCGCGCAACCGAATATTGCTTGGGTGCAACATGCTGCTGTTGTTGACCGTCGGAATCATGAACACCATTACATCGCGCGACATGACCCACTGGGCGATCGATTCCTCAAGATATTGCAGAGTTTTGCTGCGCAAGCCCTTGGCACCCATTTCCGGATGAAAGATGCGGGCGGAAACGCCGATCTTCAGCGTACGCTTCGTGAGGCGGTGGAGAATCCGGTCGGACAATGCGCGCATGCGGGCGCCGAGGATCCGTTGCGTCTGCTCCCAAGGCGATTCGTGCGGCCGAGACCTGGGAAACGTCTCGGTGTTGGGTCCGCCGGCGCCGGCGCTGGAATCAGCGGAAATCGATTCAGGAGGGCGGGTGTTCGGGGTATTCTGTTCGGGCATAAGATCGGTAAAACTGCTTTTTCCGTCCGGCGAATCCTGTCGGGCTGATCACATTCCATGATGGGTGGCGGCGCCAGGACAATTCGTGATCGCTTCCAGACGGCGTGGGGTTACAGTTCAGACCCACTTGTTGCCCAGCGGTTCCATCGCATCCGGCCGGGGATACGCCATCCTGCTCCGGCAAGGCGATGGAAACCGCTGGATCGGCGTACGTAATAAAATTGCACACCATCGAAAACCGCTTTCCCTTTGACCAGCAATGATAACGATTTTTCATAATCCCCGGTGTTCCAAATCACGTGAGGCGCTCGCCCTGGTTGAAGACTTTGCGGCACGCCGGCACGAATCGATCGAAGTCGTCGAGTACCTGAAGACGCCTTTGACCGAACAACAGCTTGCAGCACTGCTGGAGCAGTTGGGTTGCGGCGCGCGCGACATGGTGCGCAGCAATGAAGACGAATATGATGCCCTCGGTTTGGCGCAGGCGGACGATGCAGTCTTGCTGAAGGCCGTTGCGGCGCAACCGAAGCTGCTGCAGCGCCCCATCGTCGTATACGAGGGACGTGCCGTGATCGGCAGACCGCCGGAGCGGATCAATGACTTGCTGAAGACGGATTGAAATTTTCGGCCGTCTGTCAGGGCGCGGCAGTCGGCGCCGCGCCGTGCTTCTTCAGCATGCCCTGATAGAGATCGGCTAGCGGAACCAGCCGCGGATTGCCCGGCTCGAGCCGCCTCGCGGATTCGATGTAGCCGCGTGCCCGCTCGGCCAGTCGACCGTCCCAGCCCACATTTTCGAGATACTTGAGCATGGCCAGGGCGGCGTTGAATACCACTTGCGGATTGTCCGGCAGCTTGCGGGCGGCCATGGTCATCAGGTCCACAGCGCCTTCAAAGTCCCCCTGACGCGCCTTCTCGGCGCCGCTCGAGATCAGATCCACCACCTGGCGGCGGCTCTCCTTGACCACGGTCTTCGCCAGTTCTCCGCGGCCGGCCTGCTCGAAGACCTGGATCGCCTTGGTCAGCGCCGCATCGTCGGCGGCATTGCTCATGACATCCCGCATGACCTCGGACGCGCCGTCGTCGAGATTGTGATCGAGGCAGTTCTTTGCCAGTTCCATTTTCATTTCGTTGGAAATGCCATTGATGTCGCGGCAGGCGGCCACTGCGGTTGTCAGCTCCTCGGCGGCACGCTCGGTATTGCCCAGTTCCGTTTCCAGCAACGCCGACGACAATGCGCGGCAGGCCGGTGTCTTGTCCAGGCCGGCAAGCGACTTCTCGAGATCCCGGATCACCCGTGACGCCCCCTGCGTATCGCCCTTCTTTACGAGCGTGCGCACAAGGCGCACATGGTCTTCGGGATCGCGGAATTCGGAATACTTGGCCTTGGTGACGACGCGCTGGAAGGATGCTTCCGCGGTCTCTACATCGCCAGTCTCCAGCGCGATGTCGCCGAGCCTGCGGAGCCGGCGCACGGCATGTGGGGATACGGCGACGGCACCGGCCAGTACCTCCTTCGCCTGCTCCAGCTGGTCCATCGCTTCGTGGGTCTTCGCCAGCCAGTCGTAGGCGTCCATGTAGCGGCTGTTCTCGGCGACGAGTGTCGCCAGCAGCTGCTCCGCCTCACCGAATTTTTCCTGCATGAAGAGCGTCTTGGCGAGGCCGAGACGCGCCCAGGCAACAGCCTTGGTGGCGAGCAGCTCCGCGTAGATTTTTTCCGCTTCCTTCGACTCGCCCAAGGTGACGTGCAACTCGGCGCGCAGGCGCAGGAAGTCGATCGCATACTTCGGATATTTGTCTTCGCCGATGCGGCAGAGGTCGATCGCTTCGTGCAGGTTGCCGTGTTCCATCAGGTGGTACACGGGCAGGAAGGCGGCCCGCTTTTCGAGCGCGCGCGCGATTCGCTCGAGCAGCATGTCCGCGGTGAACGGCTTGAGTACGTAATCGGTCGGCGCCAGTTCGGCGGCGCTGACGACCTTTTCATACAGGCGCTCGGCGGTCACGATAATGAAGATGGTCCACAGGGGGATCAGCTTGTTGTGCCGCAGGTCTTCCAGCAACTGCTGCCCATCCTGGCCGTCGCCCAGATCGTATTCGCAGAGAATGATGTCGTAGGCTTTGTTCTTGAGCGGTCGGATCGCGGTGCCGGAACTTACCGCGTGGTCGATCTTCGTGATGCCGCACAGATTGAGCATATTGTGAAAACTGGTACGCATGCCCGAGTGCGGCTCGATGATCAGTGCGGTCAGACTGCGAAACGATACCATTCAAGAAGCCCCGTGTACGACGCCGCCCTGTCCGTGCGGGCCGGCTTTCAAGCCGCCAACATACCACTGTCGGATCGAAAAGCAAACCCGCCGGGGATCGGGCCGGCCTCTGGCGGACAAGGGCTTCGCGCGGCCGCCCAGAACTGGCGCACGAAGTTGACGGAGCTCGCGCCCTGCGCGATCAGGAAGAATTCGACGCCTCGAATCGATCCGATACCGAGCGATGGCGTGGCGAATCCGAGTCCGAGATGGCCGAGACCCATTGCGCGCGTTCCTGGCCGGGCACGAAGTGCCTGCTTGGGTCAGGCACGGCCACGTTGACGATAGTGGCCGACAGGACCGAGGCCGCGGTGCCGATCATGACCGTCAGCAGAGCCAGCCACTTGCAGCGGGTTCCGTATCGGCTGCGCACAGGCCAGAGCGTTGCTTGCATGGTGGATGGGTGCCATCGATCGCTGCACCGGACGCTGTCGCTGCCGTCCGTGCAGGCGACAAGGCCTGTTCAGCTGAACGCTTCCGCAAGCGCGAATGCAATTGCCGACAACACCAGCGTCGAGCCGAACGGGAGGCAGAAGTTCACCGAGCGCACACGGAAGCGGACGTCGCCCGGGAAGCGTCCGACGCCCAGCCTGTCGAATACCGGCAACAGCGGGTAGAAAACGAACAGGCCGACAAATATCGCGGCAACCCAGCGGATCATGGCGTCCCTTGTGATGGCAGTGGAACGGAGAGTGTACCAAGAGTCGCCCCCCGTCCCGCTCGGCTGCTGAGGTGCATGGAAAAGTCATCGCGCGGGCGCAGCGGATAGTGCCTTGAATATGAAGGAATTTCGACGGATCGCCGGACGCGGGTGCACATAAAAAATGTACTTCGCCCCTCTGTGCGACGCTCTGCAGATCAACTCGACGAACGATGCAACCCTTTGATTTTCAATGAGGATTTTCCCTCCTCGAACGACTGGCACGGCGAATGCTAAGTACAGGGTAAACGCAAAACAGAGACGACAAAATGGACACCAAAGCCAAAATCCTGATCGTCGACGACGAAGAAGTCGTCCGGATGAGTTACGAGAGGATTTTCGCAGGGACGAACTGCGATGTGGAAGCGGCGTCCAGCGGGATGCAGGCGGTTCAACTGCTGCAACGGGATCCGTTCGATGTGGTACTGCTCGATCTTCGCATGCCGGGCATGGATGGCATGTCGGTCCTCAAGGCCATCAAGCAGTGCTGGCCTGAGAGCGAAGTGATCGTCATTACCGGTTATCCGACGATCGATTCCGCGAAGGAAGCGGTAACGCTCGGCGCCTACGACTACCTGACCAAACCGGTGGGTCCGGAGCAGGTGATCGATGCGACGGCCGGCGCCATGCAGCACAAACGCTGGGCCTTGCACCGCGATGCCGGCACAGGATACATGGAGTGAATGACGATGAAGTTTCAGGCTGTCTTCCGACACCGTCGCTGGCCAGCCGATTTTTTGAGGGGGATATCATGAGCGCGCAACGTAAGGTATTGGTTGTCGATGACGACCCGGTGGTAGGCAAGAGCTTCAACCGTGTGCTTTCCGACAAAGGCTACATCGTGATCACGGCCGAGAACGGCTATGACGCCCTGATGAAGCTGCAGGAAGAAAAATATGATCTTGTCTTCACCGACATCAAGATGCCCGGCATGAACGGTCTTGAAGTCGCCGAGCGCGTCAAGCAGAATCAACCGTGGACGCCGGTGGTGATCGTGACCGGCTACGGCACCAGGGCCAATGAGGAAAGGGCCAAGGCAGTCGGTGTGTCCGAATTCCTGCGCAAGCCGCTGTCGCCGGAAATGATCGAACAGACGACGGTGCGGGCGCTGCACATGACCGGAGCACCTTCGGCCGCGCCGCAAGCCGCGCCGCCGAAAGAAGAGGCGGCTGCGATCCTGCAAGCGCAGCCGGCGGCAGCGAAGAAGCCGAATGTGCTGAAGAACATGCTGCTGTTCCTGTCGGCGCCGTTCGTCGGCCTGGTCTACGCGATCCTGCTGCCGTTCGTCGGTATCGGCATGCTGGCCTGGGTCGCCGGACAGGCGGTGATGAAACAGCCCAAGGCCGCGGCAGCAATGCGCGCTGTCGTGTTCGGAGCGAAGCTGGCCGCGGCACCGTTCATCGGCCTTGCCTACATCGTCCTGTTCCCGTTCGCCGGGCTCGCGATGCTGGCGTGGATGGGTGGCAAGGCGCTGGTGACCCGGCGCGTGGAAGAGTGAGGCATCAGGCGCGGGCGGCGCTGGACGAGGACATCCCCCTCACCCGGCGTCGCCGGCGCAAGTTGGAACACTTTCGATCAAAGGGGAATCACCATGACCCGCTCCCGGACATTGAGCGCCGCAGCACGGCCGCCGTTTCATCGCGCGAGTGTCATCCTCGCGATGATGGCGGCGATCGCATTATTCATGATGAGCATGGCGGTCCATGCCGCCGATGACAAGGACAAGGGCCTCTCCGACGAGGACATGGCCTGCCTGAAGTGCCATTCGAAGCCGGGCCAGGAAAAGACGCTCGGCAATGGCGAAAAGCTCTCGCTGTTCATTGGGACCAAGGCCTTCGCCGAGTCGGTGCACGGCAAGGAAGGCTGCGAAGGATGCCACTCCGAAATCGATGCGAAGACCCACGGCAAGGAAAGGACGAGCATCGCCAGCAAGCGCGAGCACGCGCTGTCGATGATGGATGCCTGCCGCGACTGTCACAAGAAGACCTTCAAGCAATATGAAGACAGCGTACATGCCGCTCTTGTTCAGGACGGCAGCGAGAAAGCGCCGTTGTGTTCCGATTGCCATGATCCGCATGCGACGCGATCAGCCAAGAACACGCCGGCCAACACTGATACGGTGATCTGCCAGAAGTGCCACGAGAAGATCGACAAGGCCTTCATGGCAAGCGTGCACGGCCAGCCGGCGGGCGACGATGTGCTGGTGTGCGCGGACTGCCATCGCACGCACAACGTGAAGGCGGCTTCGCTGGGCGACAACATGAAGAAGGAATGCATCTCCTGCCATCGCGATACGGCATCGACACACGGCAAGTGGCTGCCGAACACCGATCGGCACCTGGAAGCGATCTCCTGCCCGGCCTGCCACGCGCCTGGCGCGAAGCGCCGCGTCAATCTCAGACTGTACGACGGCCTGACGCAGCAGCAAGCCTCGGACAAGGTCGGTGTTCCGCAGTTCATCAAGCTGGCCGGCGGCCGGGATGCGAACGGCAGTCTCGATGCACGCGCGTTGTGGAGCATGCTGCAGGAATTCAACCGCAACGGCAGTCAGGGCAAGACGGTCGTGCGCGGAAGGCTCGAGGTCAAGACCGGCATCGAAGCGCACCAGATGGCGAAGAAGGAGCAGGCGCTGAAGGATTGCGACACCTGCCACAGCGAAGGCGCGGAGCCCTTCCAGAGCGTAACGGTGAGCATCGCCGGTCCCGACGGGCGGCCGGTGCGGCGCGATGCCAGCAAGGGCATCCTGAACTCGGTGGAATCGATCGAATCGGTCGGCGGCTTCTATGCGATCGGCAGCACGCGCATCAAACTGCTGGACACGCTGCTCGCGCTGACGGTCGCCGCAGGCATCCTTCTACCCGGCGCGCACCTGACGGCGAAATGGCTGTTCCGCCGCGCACGCGCGAAACGCGAGGCTGCTGCAGACCATGGCTCCGACGAATCTGCGCCGAACTAACTGGAGATGATCATGAGCAAAGTGTACGTACACCCTCTCCCGGTCAGAATCTGGCACTGGGCGAATGCACTGTTTTTCATTCTGTTGATCGTGAGCGGCCTGCAGATCCGCTATCTCGGTTCGATGAGCCTGATGTCGTTTCGCACCGCCGTGATCGTCCACAACTGGGTCGGCTTTACGCTGATCGGGAATTTTGGCATCTGGCTGCTGTTCTACCTGTTCTCGGAGCGGAACAAGGCTTACCACCCCGAGTTCAATCTGCTCAAGCTGTTCCGAGAATGCTTCCGCCAGGCGCGCTATTACGGCTACGGCATGTTCAGGGGCGAGGCCAATCCGCACCATATCGACCCGTACAGCAAGTTCAATCCGCTGCAACGCATGCTCTACCAGATCCTGATGCTGATGCTCCTGCCGCTGCAGTTCTTCACCGGCGTGCTGCTATGGGATGTGAAGCGCTTCTCTGACATCGTCGACATGCTGGGCGGCGTGCGCGTGGTCGACACGGTGCATGTGCTGATCTTCATCTTCTTCGTGTTCTACCTGTTCTTCCACCCCTACCTCGCCACGCTCGGCCACACGCCGATGGCGCACATCAACGCGATGGTCACGGGCTATGAAGATGTCGACGATGAACACGCGACACCTGTCGCCGAGTGAGTGATTGGCCCACAGAAGACACGGAAGCCTTATTCCTTCCGTGTCTTCTGTGTTTCGTGTTTTTCGTGTCTTTCGTGGACATGAAGAATTTCGCGGCTCAGCGTGCACTGCAATCTGTCCACAAAAAACACAAAAGGCACAAAATTTTTTATTCCCTTTTGTGCCTTTTGTGTCTTTTGTGGACAAGCTACGTCGGCTCCGGCTCCCCCGGCGGGTCCTGCTCGGTGTCGCGCACGCGGATGTTGTACTTCTTCATCAGGGCCTGGAAGTTGGCGCGCTGCATGCCGGTTTCTTCCGCGCTTCGGGTGACGTTCCAGGTGTTTCTCTTCAGCGTCTCCTGCACGAACAGTTTTTCGATGTCTTCCACCGATTTTTCCCTGACCATTTTCTTGATCCGCTTGAGATCGTCGCTGGTGCGCGGCACTTCGACATCCGATGGCGGCGCGCTGTCGAGAATGCTGGCGAGGTGCGCCTGGCGGATGATGTGGTCGGACGCGAGGATGACCGCGCGATGAATGGTGTTTTCCAGCTCGCGCACGTTGCCCGGCCAATCATGGTTCACCAGCAGGCTCATGGCGCCGTCCGAGAACTGCGACACCGGTTTTCCCAGCTCGCTGCAGTACAGTTTGAGGAAGTGAAAGGCCAGCGCCGGAATGTCGTCGCGGCGTTCCCGTAGCGGCGGGATGTGGATCGGGAAGACATTGATGCGGTAATACAGGTCTTCCCGGAATCTTCCTTCCGACACCATCGCCTTGATGTCCTTGTTGGTGGCTGCCAGCAGGCGAACATTGGTGGCGTGCGACCGGGTATCGCCGACCGCCTTGAACTCGCGCTCCTGAATCACGCGCAGCAGCTTGGCTTGGGTCGACAGGGAGATGTTGCCGAATTCGTCCAGGAACAGCGTGCCGTTGTTGGCCATGTCGAACATGCCGCGCTTGTTCGCGACGGCGCCGGTAAACGCCCCCTTGACGTGGCCGAACAGTTCGCTTTCCAGCAGGTTCTCACTCAGCGTGTTGCAATCGACCGGCACAAAGGGCTTGTCCTTGCGCAGGCTGTTGTAGTGAATCGCGCGTGCGACCATTTCCTTGCCGGTACCGCTTTCTCCGGTGATCAGGACCGTGCAGTTGGTCGGCGCGCACTTGGCGATCAGGCGGTACACATTCTGCATCTGCGCGCTGGTACCGATGATGTTTTCGAAACGGTACTTGGAACTGACTTCGCTTTTGAGGTCGCGGTTTTCCTGCAGCAATCGACGGCGCTCCAGCGCACGGTCGACGATTAGCTTCAGCTCGTCCGGATCGAAGGGCTTGGACAGGTAGTCGAAGGCACCGAGTTTCATCGCACGCACGGCGGTCTGGATCTGCGAGAGTCCGGTCATCATGATGACATCCACGTCGGGATGCCGCTCCTTGACATGCTGCAGCACTTCCAGTCCGTCGATCCCCGGCATCATGATGTCGAGGACGACAACGTCATAGCCGTTGTCGTCGAACCTGCGCAGCGCTTCCATGCCGCTTGTCACCGACTCGACCTCGTAACGGTCGTCCCCGAGGATGCGGGCACAGCTCCGGATGACGATTTCCTCGTCGTCAACGATCAGAATCCTGGCTTTCATTGAATGCTTTCCAGTGGTTTGCTTTCGGCATCGGCGACAGGCGTCCTGGCCGGAAGGTAAATACGGAATGTGGTCCCCTCGCCGACCTTGCTCTCGACTTCGATCTCGCCGCCGTGCGACTTGACGATGCCGTAGCTGACGGACAGGCCGAGTCCGGTTCCCTTGCCGACCTCCTTGGAAGTAAAGAAGGGATCGAATATGCGGTGCATGTTGGCTTCCGGTATGCCGCAACCGTTGTCGGTGATGGCGATCTCCACTGCGGGAACAGGCTCGTTGCCGAATGCGGAGAGCCGCTTCCCTGCATGCAGGCGGCTCCGGACGAGGATATGCCCGCGCTCTTCGATCGCCTGCTGTGCATTGACAAGGATGTTCATGACCACCTGCTTGATCAGGTCGGCGTCGACCAGCAGCTGCGGCAGGCCGGGGTCCAGTTCCATGGCGATGTCGATCTGTTGCAAGGCCGCCGAGCGCTCGACGAACTGCACGGTTTCGCGGACGATCTGGTTCAGGTCGGCCAGTTTTTTTTCGGGCGCCTTCTCCCGCGCGAAATCGAGCAGGCGGCGGATGATGCTGGCACAGCGCTTGGTTTCGCGGATGACGAGGTCAAGATCCTCCGCGTCCTGGCTGCCTTCGGGCATTTTCTTGCGCAGCAGCGAGGTGAACGTGAGCACGCCGGTGAGCGGGTTGTTCAGTTCATGCGCGATGCCGGCCGCCAGCTTGCCGATCGAAGCGAGCTTTTCGCCGCGCGCCACTTCGGCTTCGGCGAGTTGCAGCTCCTGCGTCCTTTCCTTGACCTTATGCTCCAGGGTCTGCACCCATTCCTGCAATTCGCCGCGCGACTTCTTGAGCGCGCCCATCATCTGGTTGGTTGAAAGTGCAAGGCTGCCGAATTCGTCGTCGCCGCGCACCGGGATCGGATGATCGAAATCCCCGGCGGCGAGCTTCTTGGCGCCGTTTTCCAGGTCGCGCAGCGGCACGTAGATCAGGCGATGCAACAGCCAGCCGACGCTGATGGAGACCAGGAGGATGAAGCCGATGGAGATCACGATCATGTTGACCATGTGCGCGCGCATGGTGCGGTCGATTTCGTCGAGCGAAAAGGTGATATCGACCACGCCGAGCACCGACTGGCTCTTCGGATGCTTGTGACAATCCGCGCCCGAACACGAGGGTTCATTGCGGATCACTTCCATGTTGCCGAGCATCTGGTGCCGCCCTTCGGTTTCGAAGATGCGCCACTTCTTGTGGTTGGGGATGTCGGTCAGCGCCTTCCGTCCTTCGTGGCAGACGGTGCAGTGTTCCGCCTGCTTGTCGATGTGGTCGCCGATTTCATCCGGATTGTTGGAATGGGCAATCATGCCGCCCTTGTCCAGCACGCGTACGCGCATGATGCCTTCCTGCTTGCCGATATCCTCGATGATCTTGTCCACGATGTCGGGCTCGTCCAGCAGCATGGCGTGGCGCGTGCTTCTTTCGATTACCTGCGACAGCTGCGTCATGTGGCCGATCAGGGTTCGCAGCTGTTCATTGCGCTCCTGCCGCACCAGCAGCAGGATGAAGAACACCATCACCACGACCATCATGACGGTCAGGTAGATACCGACTTTGACTTTGAGGCTTTTCGGAAACATGCTCGCCTTCGACCGTGAATCGAGAAGGGCCTGCGTGCACCTTCTGCGAACGTTGCGGCGCGACGAATGCTCCACCGCGCCTGACGGAGGACTGGTCGCGGCAACGGCACGCATTGATAAGTATTGCGATCAGGGCAATTTTTTTCAATCTCGCCCGTTGAGCCATATCAACGTTGCGGGAAAAACCGCCGGTTTTCCGGGTAAAAAGAGGGCGGAAGCCGTGCGAGGTACCGACGGCAACCGTTTACGACGTGCAGAAACGCGCGTCCCGTATCGGGGGACGCGCGATCCGTGGCTAGATGGCGGCGCGGCACGCGATCGCCGCCTTAACGGCGGTCGAGCGTGCTCACCTTATTGAGTGAGGATCCAGTTCACCAGGTTCTTGAGCTTGCCCTGGTCTTTCGTGTCGATCACCTTGTGCTGGTCTTCCGAGCCGTCATCCAGCTTGATCTTGGGGCCGGTGGTGATGCTCTTGATGATCGCGCTCTCGGCATCCGCCTTGCCCTTGTACTTCTCCGCGATCTTCTTGTAGGACGGACCTTTCTTGGCCTTGTCGACTGCGTGGCATTTCATGCAACCGTTGCTCTTGGCAAGCCCGGTTGCCGCGTGGGCGTCAACGGCGGCGCTCGCCGCCGACATCGACAATACCAGCGAGGCTGTCAGCAATGCGCCGACGAAAGATGCATGTTTCATGGCGTTCCCCTTTCCTGATGGTTGATTGCGTTGCCGTCTCCATCGTCTTGTTGGTTTTGTTCCGGGACTCACGCATATCAAGCATGCCGCATGCCAATAACGGAAAATGACAACAAGTTCCTTTGCAATCAGACGCTTATCAAGTCAGATCGATGCGCTGCGGTGGCGCTTTCCGGGCTCGAAGTATATTTTTTTCATGCACCCGCCTGCCGGAACGTGCGGCAATTCCTTTTATATTCAAGGAATTAGGCGACTCCGCCGGCACGGCGCAATTCCATGCACCGCAAGGATCATTTCAGGAGGCGCCCCAGCAGCACGACGGCGAAGGACAACAGCAGCGTGGAAGCGAATGGCAGGAAGAATTTCTTGCCGAAGAGGGTGAAGCGCACATCGCCCGGCAGGCGACCGATGCCGAGCTTTTCAAGCCAGGGCATCAGTGAAGAAAAAATGACCAGCGCGAGGAAGATGGTCAGTACCCAGCGAAACATGCGCGGCTCCTGAAACGGTTCACGAAAGACTTTACAGACATCATAGCCGGTGGCTGCGGTCGCTGCGCACGAAACTGTCCGGGAGTTCGGCATCGCGGCCGACCACCAGCACCTTGAACAGCTCGCCCATTTCCGCGGGGGAAATCAGTTTTTGCATCGCGTTCGCCTGCGGCAGGTAGCGCAGCGGATCGTCCGGCGAAGTGCGCATGAGCAGATCGCCGATGCCCGCCGCCAGCAGGAAGGCGGCCTGGCTGGTGTAGCCGAGCACCCCCAGCCCGCCCTCGACGGCGGCATGCGCCATCGCGGTGAAATCGACGTGCGCGGTGACGTCCTGCAGGCCGGGCAGGTAGAACGGATCCGGATGGGAATGGTGCCGGAAGTGGCACATCAGCGTGCCTTGTGCGCGTTGCCCGAGGTAGTACTCATGCGCCGGGAAGCCGTAGTCGATCAGGATCGCCGCGCCGCCGCGGCCGGATTCACTGGCGCCGGCATCGATCATTGCCGCCAGCGAGCGCATGAAACCGGCCGCGACCGGATGCACTTCGGTGAGGTAGCCGGCCGGCAATGCGTCCGCATCCGGAATCTGCGCGACCAGCGCGCTGTCGCAAGACCGGTCGACGAAGGTGAAATTGTCGTCGGACAGGCCGACGCCGCGTTCCTGCCAGCCCTGCTCGTCCTGGCCACCCTTGATGACAAGGTTGACCGGCATGGCGTCCAGCACTTCATTGCCGATGACGACGCCGGAAAACGCGGCGGGCATGCGGTCCAGCCAGGTCACTTGCGGAAAATCGCGCAGCATCTCCTGCTGGCGCGCGCGCAGTTCGCCGGACAGGTCGACGATGGCATAGCTGTCGACCGCGACGCCCATGCCGGCGAGTTCGGTCAGAATGTCGCGCGCCAGCCTGCCGGTGCCGGCACCGAATTCCAGGATGCGTGGCGCGGTTTGTGCCATCAGGGCGGCAGCGACGTGCGCCAGCGCGCCGCCAAAAAGCGGCGTGATTTCAGGCGCGGTTGTAAAATCTCCGTCTTTCCCGAGTTTGGCCGCTCCGCCGCTGTAATAACCGAGATTCGGTGCGTACAGCAGCAGGTCCATGTATCTTGCGAAGGAGATCCAGCCGTCATTGCGCCGGATCTCGTCGGCAATCAGCTTGTGCAGCGCGCGCGAGGCGTTCAGCGCGTCGGTGGAGGGTTGGGGCAGGTGCAGTTGCATGGCCGCTATTGTAGTGAAATCGGCTCGGGGAAGGTGAACCGGATCGCACCTCGCACGCCTCGTGGACGGATTGACAACTTCCGCAAAGACCAACACAGCCATGACAGCAGAAGCACAAAAAGTTGCACTCGTGACCGGCGGCGCAAAGCGCATCGGCCGCGACATTGCGCTCGCGCTGGCGCGGGGCGGCTGGGATATCGCGGTGCATTACGGCAGGTCGGCGGACGAGGCGCTGGCTACCGTGCGTGAAATCGCGCAGCTTGGTCGCCGCGCGACTGCCGTGCAGTGCGACCTGGCCGACGAGGCCGCGGTAAAGACGCTGCTGCCGCGCGTGGCACAGGTCATCGGCCCGGTCCGTTGCGTGATCAACAACGCATCGATCTTCGGACACGATACCGCCGCCGATTTTTCGCAGGCCTGCCTCGACCTGCATATGCGTACCAATCTTGCGGCACCGGTGCTGCTGGCCCAGGCACTGTACGATGCGACACCCGCCGGCGCGCAGGCCGTGGTCGTCAACCTGCTCGACCAGAAACTCTTCAACCTGAATCCCGACTTCCTGTCCTACACCTTGTCGAAGGCTGCGCTGCAGACCGCCACCACGATGCTGGCGCAGGCGCTGGCGCCGAAGGTGCGCGTGGTCGGCGTCGCGCCCGGCATCACGCTGGTGTCGGGCGATCAGAGCGAGGAAGAATTCGCAAAGGCGCACACCATGACGCCGCTGGGCCGTTCCAGCACGCCGGACGACGTCGCCTCCACCGTCTGCTTCGTCGCCGAGAATGCGTCGATTACCGGTACCACCCTGCTGGTCGATGGCGGCCAGCATTTGATCCCCCTGCAACGCGACGTGATGTTCGTTGCAAAATAACCTTTGACATTATGCTTTCCTCCCTCTCGCACCCCAGCCTTGCCGATTGCCGGCGCCTCTTCCTGCGCAACTACGAGGTCATGATCAACATCGGCGTCCATGAATTCGAAAAGAAGGGTGAGCAGCGCGTGCTGATCAATGTCGACCTGTTCATTCCGCTGGCCGAATCGACGCCGAGGGAAGACCACCTGGTTGAAGTCGTCGATTACGATTTCATGCGCGACACGATCGCCAGGCGCATGGCGCAAGGCCACATCCACCTGCAGGAAACGCTGTGCGACGACGTGGCGCGCGCCATGCTCTCGCATCCGAAGGTGCGCGCGGTGCGGGTGTCGACGGAGAAGCCCGATGTCTATCCCGAGTGCGATGTAGTCGGCGTCGAAGTCATTCATATCAAGGGTTGAGCAATGACGGATATCCTGAACACGGCCGCTGCCGAAACGCAAGCGCCGAACGACGCAATCGGCGCGAAGAAGGCCGAAAAGATCGCTTACGAAAACAACAAGCTGCACAAGCGCCTGTTCCGCCTGGTCGGCCAGGCGATCGGCGACTTCAACATGATCGAGGAGGGCGACAAGGTGATGGTCTGCCTGTCCGGCGGCAAGGACAGCTACGGCCTGCTCGACATCCTGATGATCATGCGCGAGCGCGCGCCGATTCATTTCGACATCGTGGCGGTCAACCTCGACCAGAAGCAGCCGGGCTTTCCGGAGCATGTGCTGCCGACGTACCTGACCAAGATCGGCGTGCCCTTCCACATCGAGAACCAGGACACCTACAGCATCGTCAAGCGCCTCATTCCGGAAGGCAAGACCACCTGCTCGCTGTGCTCGCGGCTGCGGCGCGGCATCCTGTATCGCGTGGCCAGCGAACTGGGCGCGACCAAGATCGCGCTCGGCCACCATCGCGACGATATTCTGGAAACCTTCTTCCTCAACATGTTCT
>JAKACN010000379.1 GCA_021821365.1 Pseudomonadota bacterium
GATATCGACCGGATTGCCGTGCGACCAGGTGTCGGGCAGGATCTGGTTCAGCCGTTCCATCGTCGGCGCGGACAGGTTCGCCAGCTTGCCGCGCTTGCCGATCAGCGCATCCGTGGCAAGCACCCCCGGCCCGCCGCCGTTGGTGATGATGGCGAGACGGTCGCCCTTGAGGGGACGCGAGCGCGCGAGCGTCTCCGCCGCGTCGAACAGGTCCATCGTGGTATAGACGCGCAGCATGCCGGCGCGGCGGATCGCGGCGTCGTAGACATCGTCCGACCCGGTCAGCGAACCCGTATGCGATGCCGCCGCCTTGGCGCCCTCGGGCATGCGGCCGGCCTTGATGACCAGCGTCGGCTTGGTACGGGCCGCGGAACGTGCGGCGGACATGAACTTGCGCGCATCCTTGACCGCTTCCATGTAGAGAAGGATGGCGTGCGTGTCCGGATCGCTCGCGAGGTAATCGAGCGTATCGCCGAAATCCACGTCCGCGCTGTCGCCGAGGGAGATGAACTTGGAGAAGCCGATGCCGCGCGATTTCGCCCAATCGAGAACGCCCGTGACCATGCCGCCCGATTGCGATACGAAAGCGATCTTTCCCGGCAGCGCACCGGTATGGGCGAAGCTCGCATTGAGCCCCAGGCTGGGCACCAGCAGGCCGACGCAGTTCGGACCGAGGATGCGCAGGAGATGCGGTCTTGCCGCATTCAGCATCAACTCCTTCATGCTCCGGCCGCGCAGGTCTTTGGTCGCGCCCAGTCCCGCCGTCAGCACGATGGCTGCCCGCGTTCCCAGCGCCCCGAGGTCATCGACAATGCCGGGGACGGTTTCCGGCAGCGTGCAGATCACCGCGACATCCGGCACACCGGGCAGATCCTTGACGCTGCGGTAGACCTTCATGTCGGACAGCGTGTCGTATTTCGGATTGACCGGCATGATCGGCCCGGCGAAGCCGCCGATCACCAGGTTCTGCAGCACCGTGGCGCCCACGCTGTGCGGCCTCCTGGATGCGCCGATCACCGCGATGGAACGCGGCTCGAACAGGAATTTCAGGTTTCTGACGGTCATTGGCTGTTCCTAAGCAGTTTGCGTCGATCGATCCTGGTCGAATATTGCGTGACTTGTCGATAGCGAGCAATGAACTTGCGCAACGCTTGCGATTTTTCTGTCGAAACCGCCTTGTCGCGCATGACGCGACGCGCGCTTTCGACCCCGTGTTGCAGGCCCGTCTCCACGTCGTAACGCAGCGCGCGAAGACATTGAAACGGTGCCATCCGATCGACGCCAATACCTTGAATCAGGCCGCCAGGAAAAATTTGATATGAATCAAAAATGCAACAAGTAATAGATCGTGCGTTCGCTTTCTTCTGGACTGTCCACGCGTCTTGGCCCTACGCTATCGATGCAGGATTTGACAACAATCATGTCCATGTCAACAAAAATCGAAGGGGTAATACATGTCCTACAAAACCGTTCTTGTACACGTCGACAAAGACAAGCATGCAAGCGAACGCATCGAATTCGCCGCCAGGATCGCCACGAGTGAGGAAGCGCATCTGGTTGGAGCAGCACCGACCGGCGTTTCACGGTTTGTCTACCAGTCACGGTACATCTACGAAGGCGGCGGCATGACCACGCACCTCGAGAACCATATCGAGGAACTGCGCAGGGAAGCGACCGACGCACTCAGAAGCTTTGAAGAGATCGCCAAGCGGGTGGGTGTGCCATCGTACGAAGCGCGCGCGATCGACGACGAAGCAGGCGGCGGCGTCAGCCTGGCCGCGCGCTACAGCGACCTGGTCGTGATCGGGCAAAGCGATCGTGACGAGCCATCGACCACCACCCTGCCCGACTTCCCTGAATTCGTCGTGATGAATTCAGGCCGTCCGGTCCTGATCGTGCCGTACGTCGGGCATTACAAGACCGTGGCGAAACGCGTCCTGATCGCATGGGATGCCAGCACCAGCGCAACGCGCGCGATCACCGCAGCCATCCCCTTGCTGAAGCGCGCCGAGAACGTCGACGTCGTCGTGTTCAACGCGGATTCGAAAGGCGATGCGCACGGCGAGCAACCGGGCGCGGACATCGGCCTTTATCTCGCGCGCCATGGCATCAAGGTCAATGTCGTTCGGCAGAAGACCGATATCGATGTCGGCAATGCCCTGCTGTCGATCTGCACCGATCTCGGCTCCGACATGATCGTCATGGGCGGTTACGGGCACTCCCGATTCCGCGAGATCCTGCTTGGCGGCGTTACGCGCACCGTGCTGGAATCGATGACCGTACCGGTATTCATGTCGCACTGATCACTTCTCACACCGGCGCGTGTGGCCGCATACGCTGCACGCGCCTTTCCTGCGCCGCCCACTCACGCGTGCAGGCATCTTGGGTTCGTCATTTGAATTTGTGGCGCAGAGAAGAAGGTTTCTCTCGCCAGGACGCCAGGAACGCCAAGGAATCCGGCGTTTTCTTCCGCCCGATTAACGATGCGATTCAGCTCGCACCTCCCGATTGCATCTTCCGCGATTCGTCCAGCGCCTTGGCGCTCTCGGCGTCCTGGCGAGAGTAAATTTCTCCCGCCGGGGTGAACACGGAAATTCTGCCATTGCGAGCGCCCCGCCTGCCCCACGCCGCATGTGGTCATGCAGCGTCAGTGTCGCCCGTCACTTGGAAAAACTTGATTTCAATCATTCATGCGGGCGGCGCAGTTCATTTAGTATCGATTAGCGTCCGGCAGCCTGCCTGCCGCATGCGGCGCACCGATGGCAGCACCCCTGCTCGTTCAACACATGTCTTATTGAGAATCAAGGAAGCACCATGCAAACCGAAATCCTGAATGTCACAGGGATGAAGTCCGAAGATTGCACCGAAACGGTCATGCGCGCGATCAAGTCGATCGACGGCGTCAGCAACGTGAGCGTCTCCTATCCGCAGAACCGCGTCATCGTGCAATATGACGAAGACCAGACGGCCACGCAGGAAATGGCAGCCGTGCTGGCCAGGTCCGGCTATGGCGTGAAGAAGGTTGCACTGGAAGAAAGCGGCGGATCCTGCGGCGGTTGCTGCGGGAAGTGCGGCGGCTGATTCGCCACCGCATCCATGCATCGACGGATCGACTAACGCGGACGAACCATCAGGGCTGCTTGTCCGGGCTTGCGGCCAT
>JAKACN010000380.1 GCA_021821365.1 Pseudomonadota bacterium
CGGCCTCGCGCGCGGCGCGGCGCGTCACCTCCTGCACGGTATTGAAGAGATAGAACAGGCGGCCCATTTCGATGATGCCGAACACGACGGTCAGGAAGGCGATGACCACCAGCGCGAACTCGACAGTGGCCGCGCCGCGCTGGAAGGATGTCTGAAGGCGGAACATGATCGGCGTCTCTCCGGTTGGACCTACATGTATCGCATCGTCGTGGCGGGGGCGAGCGTGACGGGGAGGGGCGTCAGGCTGCCGGCCGGGAAGACGACCGGAAACAGGTCGCCGATCGTCAGCGTGTAGCTGACGTCGACCCGCAGATAGTGAGGCGGATTGTTGTCCTCGCAGTTGACCGCCTGGTAGTTGCCGTCATAGCAGCTCACCGCAACGTCGCCCGTATCCAGGTCCGCCGGGAGGCCGGCCGCGTGCGATGCATTCACGACGAGCGCCTCGGCGCTCGGAATGCCGGCGCTGGCGAAGGTCTCCTTCGGTGCGATCGAAAGCAGGCGCGCCGCATCGCGCGTCGACTTGGCGAGCGCATCGTAGTACCAGAATGCGCGGCCGAGTTCGACGATCATGCCTGTCATCAGCAGCAAGGGGATCAGCAGGATCGCGAATTCCACGGCCGCCGAGCCGGACTGCCTGCGTAATGAAGCGTGTTGGGCGATGAAGGTAAGCACGATGGGTCACCTGAACAATGTGATTTGCGCCGAGGGCAGGGGCGGCATGGCCAGCCCCAGGAATTCGCCGACGAGTTCTTTCGGCAGGTTCGCCTGTTTTTGCATGAAGAAGCGGCCGACCCCGAGCAGCGGCAGTTTCTGGCTGCAGCTCTGGCCGGCAATATTCGCGATGCCGGCGCAATCGATAATGGCCAGGTTGAGGATGCGGCGGCCGGCTTGCGGCGCGTAAGTGAGCGGAGCTTCGAAATACGTGCCGCCGGTTTGCAGATAGGGCGGCGGGTCCGGGTAGTTCGCATTCGTGCTGCCGCCGTACAGCGCGGGCCATTCGGTCGTCGCGCGGTCTTCGCCCGTGGCGCGATTCAGCTCATGAGTGGCCGACCACAGTACGCCGTAATTCGAGAAATCCGCGGCGGTGGGAGACGCCGGGCGCGTTCCGGAGGATGCCGGGTCGAGATGCACGTCGTGCGGGAAATAGAAAGGCTTGCCCGGATTCGCACCCGCGCTCCAGATGCTGATGGTTTGCCCGACGGGCGCGGGATTCATCCAGTCGACGTTGGTGGCTGGCAGGCCTCCGGGCAGGGTTTTTTCGCACGGGACCTGGGACAGATCCGCCGCAAGAGAGGCCTTGGGGCCGACGCAGTCGTACTGTTGTACGTTCGTGTCGGGCGGCGCCAGCGAGGGGTCGCAGGCATGGCCGCCCGTGTAGGCCTTCGGATCGCCAAAGCGTGAATTGAGCGGGCCGTTCATCACGGTTTGCGCGCCGGTATTCACCCACACGTAGCCGCCGGGGATCTTCACATCAATCGCGGAACGTCCCGTGCACACGTAAGGCGCGAGGATCGGCGTATTGCCGTTCGCCGGATTGCAGGTGCCGCTTCCCGGCGTGTCGACCGGATTGATCCAGATCGGCACCCCGTTCGTCAGCGGATTGAGGTCCGGCGCATTGTAGGCGACGCCGCGGATGAAGCCGAATTCGGTCGTCACGTCGGTCGAAATCGCGCACACGCCGATGGAGGCGCTCTTGATGACGTAGCGACCCGCCACGGCCCGCGCCGACACGTCGAAATTCAGGATATTCCAGATGCCGGCGAACCACGAGTCGAGCAGGCGATTGCCGGTGGTCACCTCGATGTACGACATGTCGACGGCAGCTGCATCGGATGTGATGGTGTCGAGAGCGTGCATGCAGCCGGCGTCGGGGCAGGTGCCGACACGGATGCCGAGTCCGCCGTTCGATGCGTCCGTTCCCACCGGCACGTTGTCGAAGTCATAGAAATTGTGCCGCGCGATGCCGATGGCATCTGCCGCCGCCGCGTTGACGCCCGCCAGGGTGTCGTTCAGCCGCCTGGCGCCGGCCAGCGCGGCGGCATCCGCGCCGTTCTGCAGGCCGGTCTTGGCGATGTAGACATGGCCAAGATCGACCGCGAGCGCGAGCATGCCGACCAGCACGAACAGGAGGATGCCCGCCATGATGGCGATGGCGCCCTCCTGGCGTTGCATGTGGCGGAAAGTGCGAATCATCCTGGTCTCCATGGCATGGCTGTCCGATGCATGCGAACGACTTTCAGCGCGACCCTGAGCCGGAGCCGGAACTCGATCCGGCGCCGATATTGATGCTGAAGGTATTGGGCGGCTGCTTCGGATGGCTGTATGCCTTCTTGTACTGTCCGATCGCCTCCTTCGCGGCAAGGCCGTCGACCTGGATCGCTTCGGTGCTGGAGGAAGCGGACGGATCCATCGTCTGCTGCGCCTTGAGGATGTTGACGCTGTCGCCGAAGCGGCCGTCCAGGTTGGGCGTCGACGCGCATCCGGCGACGCTTGCGCAGGCGATGAGGGTGGACACGGTCAGTGCGGATTTCATGCGCATCTCCTATTTGAGTTCGAAGCCGGACGGCTTGCCGGAGGACGACGAGGCCGGCGCGGAAGACTGCTGTGCCGGTTTCGCGGGCGCGGTCCCTTCCATCTTCCCGCCGAGGAAGAATTCGCCGCGGCTGGGCGGAACGAAACCGTCCGTGGGCAGCGGATAATTCGCCGCCAGCGGTTTGACCAGGCGCGGCGTCACGATGAAGACCAGTTCGGTGCGGTCGTTCTGGAATTCGCTGCTGCGGAACAAGGCGCCGAGCACCGGCACTTCGCCGAGGAAGGGGAAGGCCTTGATGTTTTCGGTGATGTTGTTCTTGATCAGGCCGCCGATCGCGAAGCTCTGGCCGTCATGCAGTTGCACGGTGGTCGCGGCGCGGCGCGTCGTGAACAGGGGCAGCACTGCCGTGGTGCCGAGCGACGAAATGCCTGCGCCTTCGCGCGACAGCTCGGACACCTCGGGCGCGACCTTCAGGTTGATGCGGCCCGCGTCCAGCACCGTCGGCGTGAAGCGCAGGCTGACGCCGAATTCACGCTCTTCCAGCGTGATGGTGTTGACCGGATTGAGGCCGCTCGTGGTCGAATAGACCGGGATGAAGATCTTGCCACCGGCGAGGAAGCTGCC
>JAKACN010000113.1 GCA_021821365.1 Pseudomonadota bacterium
TCTCGTACTTCTTGCCGTCAATGCGCGATACCACCGACCGCTCCGGCGATACCGCATCTGGACGGAGCGCCTCGACCGGCAACGCGGTGTGCGAAACATGCCGCGGTTTGAGGTAGCTGAACAGCCTGGTCGATAGATGCGCCATGGTCGCCGCGTGGATGGATGCGAAGGTCGTCAGGCGGCGCGTCATGAAGAGGCAGCGCCACTCGAAGTCATGACGGTAGCTTTTTCCGTTGCGGCCCCTTTGACAAAACGTAAGGCCCGGCGAGGAATCGGGCAAGGCGAAAAAAAAGCCCCACTGCGTACTGCAATGGGGCTTTCAGGATGGCAATGCAGCCGTTCGAATGCCTGCTGGAACTGCCTATTCGAACCGGGCGAAATCCGGCCTTCGCTTCTCGAAGAAGGCGGTGAACGCTTCCTTCGCTTCGCCGGACATCAGCATCGCGCCGAAGTGCTTGTTCTCTTCCATCATGCGCGCATTGATCGCCTCTGTCTGCGCGCTCTTCATCAGGCGCTTCGTCACGCGCAAGGAGGATGCCGGCAACGCAGCCAGCGCTGCCGCTTTTGCATGTGCGAACTCGTTCAATTCGGCCACCGGCAAGACCTGGCTGACCATGCCCATCTCAAACGCCTCCTGGGCGGAAAATGCTTCGCCGAGCAACAGCTTTTCTGCCGCGCGCGGATAGCCCACCATCTGCGGAAAGAGCAGGCTGGAGGCGAATTCCGGGCACAGGCCAAGCTGGGTGAAGGGCATCGCGAATTTCGCGTTCTCCGCCGCGTAGACGAGGTCGCAATGCATCAGCAGCGTAGTGCCGATGCCGACCGCATTGCCGGCCACCGCAGCGACCACGGGTTTGCTGGCGCCGCTCAGATTGTGCATGAATTGCGCCACCGGGCGATCGCCGACTTCCGTCGATGAATTCTTCAGGAAATCTTCCAGATCATTGCCCGCGGTGAAAATTTCCGGCTTGCCCTGGATTACGATCGCGCGTACCGCCTTGTCGCTTTCCGCATCCTTGATGGCGTCTGCCATCGCCTGGTACATCTGCGTGGTGATCGCGTTCTTCTTTTCTGGGCGATTGAATTCGATGGTCAGAATTCCGTTCGCCTTGCTGGTGAGAATATCCATACGTCTCCTGTGAAGTCCTGATGTGGGCTATCGATGCCAAAGATCAAGCAGCAAATTGTGCCCGATTATCGGAAAGCGCGCGCCGTGCGAGCCGTTCGAACGCCGATCCATCGCTGGTCATGCGCGTGATTGGTTCGATCGCCTCCTCCAATGAAAAAGCCGTACAGTGCGTGATCATACGGCTTTCCTTCAGTACGCGAACCTGCCTTTTCTTATACGCGCTCGAAGATGCCCGCGGCGCCCATGCCGGTGCCGACGCACATGGTGACCATGCCGTACTTCAGGTTCTTGCGGCGCATCGCGTGGATCACGGTGGCGGAACGAATTGCCCCGGTCGCGCCGAGCGGATGGCCAAGCGCGATCGCGCCGCCCATCGGGTTGACCTTGGACGGATCAAGGCCGAGATCCTGGATCACGGCAATCGATTGCGCCGCGAAGGCTTCGTTCAGCTCGAACCAGTCGATCTGGTCCTGCGTGATGCCGGCGGCACGGCACGCGGCCGGAATCGCTTCCTTCGGACCGATGCCCATGATTTCCGGCGGCACGCCGCGCACGGCGAACGACGAGAACTTGGCCAGCGGGGTCAGGTTGAATTGCTTGAGGATCTTTTCGCTGACCAGGATCAGCGCGCCGGCGCCGTCGGAAGTCTGCGAGCTGTTGCCCGCGGTGACGGAACCTTTTGCGGCGAACACCGGCTTGAGCTTGCCCAGGCCTTCCATGCTGGTATCCGGACGCGCACCTTCGTCCATGCTGACGGTGCGGGTCTTGATATCGATCTGGCCGGTGGCCAGGTTCGGGAAGCGCTCGATGATCTCGACCGAGGTCATCTCGTCATTAAATTCGCCGGCCTGCTGCGCCGCCAGCGCCTTGCGATGCGACTCCAGCGAGAACTGGTCCTGCGCCTCGCGCGAGACCTTCCACTGCTGCGCCACCTTCTCCGCCGTCAGACCCATGCCGTACGCCATGCCGACGTTCTCGTCCTTGAACACGTTCATGTTGATGGACGGATGATGGCCCATCATCGGCACCATCGACATCGACTCGGCGCCAGCGGCGATCATCACGTCGGCCTGGCCGACCTTGATGCGATCGGCCGCCATGGCGACAGCGGTGATGCCCGATGCGCAATAGCGGTTGATCGTGACGCCGCCGACGGTATTCGGCAGGCCGGCCAGCAGCACGGCGTTGCGCGCCATGTTCAGGCCTTGCTCGGCTTCCGGGAACGAGCAGCCGACGATCGCGTCTTCGATCAGTTTCGGATCGAGGTTCGGCACCTGCGCCATCGCGGACTGGATCGCGCGCACCAGCAGGTCGTCCGGACGGACGTTCTTGAACATGCCGCGCGGCGCCTTGCCGATGGGCGTGCGGGTCGCGGCAACGATGTATGCTTCTTGAAGTTGTTTGGTCATTTGTTTGCTCCGTGTCCGTGTGGATGGGCGATCAGTTGCGGACGGGTTTGCCGGTCTGCATCATGCCCATGATGCGTTCTTGCGTCTTCGGATGCATCAGCAGTTCCAGGAATGCCTTGCGCTCCAGATCAAGCAGCCATTGTTCGCTGACCAGGCTGCCCTGCTCGACGTCGCCGCCGCAGACGATTTCGGCGATCATGGAGCCGAGCTTGTAGTCGTGCGCCGAGATGAAGCCGCCATCACGCATGTTGACCAGCTGCGCCATGATGGTCGCCATGCCGTAGCGGCCGGCAACCGGGATCAGCTTCGGCAGCGGAGCGCGATAGCCGGCGTCGAACATGGCGCGCGCTTCGACTTTCGCGACATGCAGCAGTTCGTAGGGATTGAACACGATGGTATCGGTCGGCTTCAGGTAACCCATCTGTTGCGCTTCGAGCGCGGATTTCGACACGTTGGCGGTCGCTGCGTTCATGAAGTAGGTTTTCAGGAACTGCAGGATGTCGTTGCCCTTCGCATCGTTGGCAGCGCGCACCGCGGCTTCCTTCAGGCCGCCGCCGGCCGGCACCAGGCCGACGCCCACTTCCACCAGGCCGATGTAGGATTCGATCGATGCCACGCGCTTGGCGGCATGCAGCATGAGTTCGCAACCGCCACCCAGTGCCAAACCCGCCACCGCGGCGACAACCGGCACGTTCGCATATTTCAGACGCAGGATCGCCTGCTGCCCCTTCGCGAATTCCGGCTCGATCGCCTTCACGCCGCCGGACATGAACAGCGGCATCACGGATTGCAGGTCGAAGCCGGCGGAGAATGCGCCGCCTTCGGCTGCGTCGGTATTCCAGATCACCAGGCCCTTGTAGTTTTTCTCGGCTTCGTCAATCGCCTTGTTGATGCCGGCGACCACGCCGAGGCTGATCGTGTGCATCTTGGTCTTGAGCGACATGATCAGCACCTCGTCGTTCTGGTGCCAGAGGCGGATCGCGTCGTCTTCGAAGACCGTGGTGCCCGCCGTCGCGCCGCCCGCAACGCCATCGCCGGTCAGCGATGCGCGGAACGCCTGGCGCTGGTAGACCTGCAGGTTCGAACGCGGCACATAGGCCTTCTTCGTCGGCGACCAGGAGCCTTCCGCGGTATGCACGCCATCACGGCCATCGAACACCCACTGCGGCAGCGGCGTGTTGCACAGCGCCTTGCCCGCGTCGATGTCTTCCTTGACCCACTGGGCGAGCTGCTGCCAGCCGGCTGCCTGCCAGGTTTCGAACGGACCGGTCTTCTGGCCGAAGCCCCAGCGCATCGCGAAATCGACGTCGCGCGCATTGTCGGCGATGGATTCGAGGTGAACCGCGATGTAGTGGAAGGTGTCGCGGAAGATCGCCCACAGGAACTGCCCCTGCGGGTTGGTCGACTCGCGCAACGCCTTCATCTTCTTGGCCGGATCCTTTTCCTTCAGGATGCGTGCGACCAGTTCGTCAGCCTTCGCGCCGGACGGCACATAGTCGTTCTTGGCCGCATCGAAGCGCATGATTTCCTTGCCGACCTTCTTGTAGAAGCCGGCGCCCGCCTTCTGGCCGAGCGCGCCGGCGCCGATGAGCTTCTCCAGCACCGCGGGAGTCTTGTAAACGCCTGCGAACGGATCGTCGGCGAGGTTGTCCTGCATCGTCTTGATCACGTGGCCCATCGTGTCCAGACCGACCACGTCGGCGGTGCGGAAGGTGCCGGACTTGGCGCGGCCCAGCTTGGAACCGGTCAGGTCGTCGACCACATCGAAGCCGAGGCCGAATTTTTCCGCTTCATGGATGGTGGCCAGCATGCCGAAAATACCGACGCGGTTGGCGACGAAGTTCGGCGTATCTTTTGCGCGCACCACGCCCTTGCCGAGGGTGGTGGTCAGGAAGCCTTCGAGCTGGTTGAGGATTTCCGGGCGGGTCGATACGGTCGGGATCAGTTCGACCAGATGCATGTAGCGCGGCGGATTGAAGAAGTGCACGCCGCAGAAGCGCGCCTTCAGTTCGGCGTCAAAGCCTTCCGACAGCGCGGTGATCGACAGGCCGGAGGTGTTGGAGGCGAAGATCGCGTTCGGAGCGATGTGCGGCGCGACCTTCTTGTACAGGTCATGCTTCCAGTCCATGCGTTCGGCGATCGCTTCGATGATCAGGTCGCACTCTTTCAGCACGTCGAGGTTGTCCTCGTAATTGGCCACCTGGATCAGCGCGGCATCTTCCTTGTTGCCGAGTGGCGCGGGGCTGAGCTTCTTCAGGTTGTCGATGGCACGCTGCACGATGCCGTTCTTCGGGCCTTCCTTGGCGGGCAGGTCGAACAGCACGACGGGCACTTTGGCATTCACGCAATGGGCGGCGATCTGCGCGCCCATTACGCCTGCGCCGAGCACGGCGACTTTTTTGACGATGAAATTGGACATGGGGGGTTCCTTAATGTTCTGGTGACTGGTCCCCTCCTCCTCTCAGGGGGAGGGCTAGGGTGGGGGGCGAAGGCTGAACACACGCTTGCGATTGTTCGTCCGCATCCCCCATCCCAACCTTCCCCCTGAAGGGGGAAGGAGCACGGCGGCGAATACTTAGAACAGATCTGCTTCAAGTGCCATCAGGTTGGCTGCGCCGGAACGCGCCTGACGGATCAGCATGGCTGTCTCGGGCAGCAGGCGTGCGAAGTAGAAGCGCGCCGTCGCCAGTTTCGCCTTGTAGAAAGTGTCGCCGGAGTCCTGCTTTTCCAGGGCGATCTTCGCCATCTGTGCGAAGAAGTAGGCGAACACCATGTGGCCGACCACTCGCAGGTAAGGCACGGCCGCGGCGCCGACCTCGTCCTGGTTCTGGAAAGCCTTCATGCCGATTTCCATGGTCAGCTTGCCGACCTTGTCGCCGATGTCGCCCAGCGGGGTGATGAACTCGGACATGGCTTCGTTCGTGCCGCTCTCTTCCACGAAAGCCTTCACCTTGTCGCCGAACTTGCGCAGCTTGGCGCCGTTGTCCATCAGGATCTTGCGACCCAGCAGATCCAGCGACTGCACGGTATTGGTGCCTTCGTAGATCATGTTGATGCGTGCGTCGCGCACATACTGCTCCATGCCCCATTCGGAGATGTAGCCGTGGCCGCCATAAACCTGCATCGCTTCCGAGGTGGCGATCCAGCCGTTGTCGGTCAGGAATGCCTTGACGATCGGCGTCAGGAGCGCGACTTCATCGGCCGCGTCCTTGCGCACCTGCTCGTCAGGGTGGTTGAGTTCGCGGTCGATCTGTAGCGCGATATAGGAAGTGAATGCGCGGCCGCCTTCGGCAAATGCCTTCGCCGTCAGCAACATGCGGCGCACGTCCGGATGCACGATGATCGGATCGGCAGGCTTGTCCGGCGCCTTCACGCCCGACAGGCTGCGCATCTGCAGGCGGTCCTTCGCATACACGAGCGCATTCTGGTAAGCGACTTCGGTCAGGCCGAGTGATTGCATGCCGACGCCAAGACGCGCGGCATTCATCATCACGAACATCGCGTTCAGGCCCTTGTTCGGTTCGCCGATCAGCCAGCCGACTGCGCCGTCCAGGTTGAGCTGGCAGGTCGAGTTGCCGTGAATGCCCATCTTTTCCTCGATCGCGCCGCACACGATCGGATTGCGCTTGCCCGGCGTGCCGTCGGCATTCGGGATGTACTTCGGCACGATGAAGAGCGAGATGCCCTTGGTGCCCGACGGCGCATCCGGCAGGCGGGCCAGCACGAGGTGCACGATGTTGGCTGACATTTCATGCTCGCCGGCGGAGATGAAGATCTTGCCGCCGGTGATCTTGTAGGTACCGTCAACCTGCGGCTCGGCCTTCGAGCGCAGCATGCCGAGGTCGGTGCCGCAATGCGGCTCGGTCAGGCACATGGTGCCGGTCCATTCACCAGACACCAGCTTCGGCAGATAGAGCGCCTTCTGCTCCGGCGTGCCGTGCTCGTGGATGCACTCGTACGCGCCGTGAGACAGGCCGGGGTACATGGTCCATGCCTGGTTGGACGAGTTCAGCATTTCGTAGAACGAATTGTTGAGCACCAGCGGCAGGCCCTGGCCGCCGAATTCCGGATCGCAGGACAAGGAAGGCCAACCGGCCTCGACGTACTGCTTGTAGGCTTCCTTGAAGCCGGCCGGAGTCTTGACGGTATGCGTTTCCTTGTCCAGCTGACAGCCCTCGCGGTCGCCGGAGTGGTTCAGCGGGAACAGCACTTCGGAAGCGAACTTGCTGCCCTCGTCAAGCACCTGGTTGATGATGTCCTTGTCAATCTCTGCGTGCGCAGGCAATTGCTTGAACTCATCTTCCACCTTCAGCAGCTCGTGCAGCACGAACTGCATGTCACGCAAGGGAGCGACGTATTGGCCCATGTTTTTATCTCCTGACGACTAACTCAGGCTGTCTTCTTGACAGCCCGTGGGTTCGATTTGGCAGCCGGCTTTTCGGCGGGCTGCGGGTTCTGGTAACTGCTGATCAAACGTTCAAACCCGACTTCGGCGCGGTTCACGCTGCCAGGCAACTTCAGGAAACGGGCATCATGGTGAAGGGCGAGGATCAAGCCGTACATTTCGAAGACCAGTTGGTCCGGATCGGTACTTTCTGACAAATGCCCCATTTCGACGGTCTGCACCACGCAGCGGCGCAAGGCGTTCTTCCATGCGCGCACCATGCCCGCAAGTTCTTCGCGGATGGCGCCCGGACGGTCGTCGTATTCGACCGCGCCGCTGATGTAGATGCACCCCGATGCGATTTCCATCGACACGCGCTTGACCCAGCGGGCAAACATCGCCTGCAGGCGGGGCAGGCCGCGCGGCTCCTTCATGCTGGGATAGAACACTTCCTGTTCGAAGTGATGGTGGTACAACTTGACGACTTCGATCTGCAAATCCTCGCGTGAACCGAAATGCGCAAACACTCCCGACTTGCTCATGTTCATCTTGTCCGCGAGCAGACCGATGGTCAGCCCTTCCAGTCCGTCACGACTGGCGAGGTCAAGTGCCACGTCAAGAATCGCGGCGCGAGTGAGTTCGCCTTTACGCATGAATTTGGTTGTCGAATCTGCCATATGAGTTGCCACGGTAGTGCCCTATCAAAAAAACAAAAACCAGCACGGTGATAAACCTGAAGCGAACGCTCGTACTATTATCCACCGTAGTATAAATGTCAAACGAGAACTTAGAGGGGCGATTCTAGAGCCCTGTGAGAGTCGTGTCAGAGTCGACGCTCGAATGAAAATGCTGTTTTTCGATGCATTCCGCCGCCCCATTTCCCGGTATCCGAAGCGGAGCAAAACGACAAGGTGCGCGCGATGCGCATCGGACACCTGCGTTCAATAATTCGATTTGTCCAGTTGCCGTCTGTCGCGCTTGGTTGGCCTTCCCTTGATGGTTTCGCTGGGCTCGCGGAACAATTTCCGATGTTCCGACTTATTCTGCCGTTCCGCAACACTCTTTTCCGTCTCCGCGTAGAGTGCTTGCGCCACCTGCGCGGAACCGCGCTTGTCCGACAAGCCCTGCACCACCACTTCCCATTCGGTGGCGCCGTTGTCGATATCCAGCGTCTCACCAATCTTCACGCCACGCGCCGGCTTGACACGCTCGCCGTTCAGCCGCACTTTCCCGCCATCCACAGCATCGGTTGCCATTGAACGAGTCTTGAAAAATCGTGCGGCCCAAAGCCACTTGTCGATGCGAACGGTGTCGGACATTCTCTGTAGGTGCGTGCAACTGCCTGTATTTTATAGTGTGACCGTGCTTTTTCTATCCTGCAGCGCAAAATAATGTTGTGCCGGCCCCCTCGTTTTTCGAGGGGCGTGGCGAATTGGGGAAGACGGAGCGCGCGCCATGATGCCGCCGCGAGCCGCAGAGCGCGGCAAAAGCGTTACACGGAGATGCTCAGAACAGATGCCGCAACGAAAGATGCGCGCCGAGCAGCAGGATCCCGACAAAGAAGCAGGTGCGAAAAGTTTCCGGCCGCACCCGCATGCGCACGCGCTGCCCGGCGAACATGCCCGCCAGCGCAGGCAGCAGTGCGAGCGACGATGCACCCGCGACGGAAAGCTGGAAGATTCCGTGGTTCATCAGCACGATTCCCAGCGCGATGGTCGACACCGTGAATGACAGGCCGAGCACTTGCACGAGTTCGTCCCGCTCCAGCGCAAGTGCATTCAGGTAAGGAACTGCGGGAATCACGAACACGCCGGTTGCCGCGGCGATCATGCCGGTGGCGATCCCGATGACCGGCGAGAGGCGCCGCTCGGCCTGCGCGGACACCATGAAGCGTTTCTTGCTGAGTCCGAGCAACGCATAAGCGATCAGCGCGACGCCGAGCAACGTCGTCGCGCTGCCGCCGGCGTCACCTCCGACCCATCCCGCGCCCATCCAGGTGCCGACGCAAAAACCCGTGAGCAGGGTCCAGAAACGCCTGACCAGCGGAGCGAAGCCCGGGCCGGCAACCAGTTGCCAGATATTGGTGACCAGCGATGGCACCACCAGCAGCGACGCGGCCTTGGCCGGCGTCATCACGAGGCCGAGCAAACCGATCGCCACCGTCGGCAAGCCGAGCCCGATCACGCCCTTCACGAATCCGGCGAGCAGGAAGATGAGCGTCGACGTGACCATCAGCAAATCGAAACCGTGATCCATGCCTTCTCCTACTTGCCCCTACTTGCCGGCCGCTTCAGCGCGCTTGAGCGGTGCAGCCCGATCCGCCTCCTTCTGCGCGGGCTTCAGACGCGTCACGCCGAATATGACCAGCGCAAGGCCTGCCAGCTGCGGCAGCGACAGCGCTTCGCCCAGCAGCAGCCATGCGGCAAGCACGGTCATCACCGGCCCCAGCGTGCCGACCGCCGCCGCGTTGCTTGCGCCAAGGCGCTGGATGGCCAATGCCAGCCAGTAAATCGGCAAGGCCGTGGAGAGCACCGCCATCAGCGCGGCATGGGTCCACACGCCGGCCGGCATGCCCGTCAACGCCTGCGGATGGCCGAACAACACGAAGTGCCCCAGCACCAGCACGCAGGATGCGCCGCCGGCCAGGCCGGACAGGCGCATGGAGCCGACCCGGCTCACCATTTCGCCGGTGCCGACGTAGTACAGCGCATAGGTCACCGCGCTCGCGAACACCCAGGCCGAACCGGTCAGCACGTTCGCGCCCTGGCCGGCCTGGTGCAGATCGTTGGCGAATGCAATCGCAAGACCCGCGTAGCAAATCGCCATGGCCTGCCAGGCGCGCGCCTGCGGCCAGTGCCGCGTGCGCCAGGCCTGCAGCAGCAGGACAAGCGTCGGATAAAGATACAGAATGAGCCGTTCCAGTCCGGCGGTGATGGTGCGCAGCCCATAGAAATCGAACAGGCTCGACAGGTAATAGCCGAGACAGGCCAGCCCGAAGATGCGAACGACGTCGGCAGCCGTCAGCGCCCTGGCATCCGGGCTGGCGCTTTTCCAGACCAGCCACAGAAAGAGCGGCAAGGCAAAGGCCATGCGCAGCGCCAGCAGCGTGAGCGGCTCGACCGGACCGGCGGCGTAGGCGAGCTTGACGAAGACGGCTTTCAGCGAAAAGCCGCAGGCCGAGAGGACCGCGTACAGACGGCCATCCTTTGCCCATGGACTGGCGTAACGGCGAACTCTTCCGATCATGGCAGGCTGGCATGGTAATGTTAATACCTTATTCTGCCGAGAAGTCTTACGCTCTAAAATGCGTATTTTCTGTAATCAGCCTTCGTCGTTGGAGAAACCATGCGTTTCGACCTGACTGACCTGCGCCTGCTGGTGGCCATTGCCGAATCCGGCAGCCTGAGCCGCGCGGCGGCCGATTTCCCGATCGCGCTGTCGGCGGCGAGCAACCGCCTGCGCCACCTGGAACACCGGCTCGGGCTGAGTCTGTTTGCCCGGCATGCGGACGGCATGACGCCCACACCGGACGGCCGCATCGCGCTTGACCATGCGCGCCGGGTG
Source organism: Pseudomonadota bacterium (assembly GCA_021821365.1). GTDB lineage: Bacteria > Pseudomonadota > Gammaproteobacteria > Burkholderiales > Burkholderiaceae_D > Noviherbaspirillum. Next base: position 10,487 of record JAKACN010000113.1, read on the forward strand.
CTGGCGGAAGCGGCGCAACTCAGCCAGGCGCTCGACGGACTGGCAGGGCGCCAACGCGTCGCGCTGAAGCTGGCGGCGAACACGGTGGCCAACAGCACCTACCTCCCGCCGGCGCTCGGCCCGTTTCTCATCGATTACCCGGATGTCGACCTGCAAGTCGAGGAAATGCCCAGTCAGGAGATTCTGCACGCGCTGCTGTCCGGCGACATCGACATCGGTGTGCTGGACGGCAACCTGCCCTTGCAGGGCATCGTCACGCTGCCGTTCCGCCATGATCGCCTGGTGCTGTTCGTGCCCGCCGGCCACAGCCTTGCCGCGCGCGGCCGTTGCCATTTGCGCGATGCGCTGAGCTATCCCTTCGTCGGCATGCCGGCCGAGCGCGCCATGCAGCACTTCGTGGAGGAGATGGCGACCCTGCTCGGGCGGCCATTGACGGTGCGCGTGCGCGCGCCGAGCTTTTTCGCGCTGGCGCAGCTGGTGACGCAGGGAGTCGGCCTTGCCGTCATGCCGGAAGCGGCCGCGCAACGGCACGCGGCCGCGATGGCAGCGGCGATCGTCACGCTGGACGATCCCTGGGCGACGCGAGAACTGCGGCTTGGCGTGCGCAGCCTGGACAGCCTGTCAGCCCAGGCCAGGCAGCTTGTCGCGTATCTCACCCGAACGACGTAAGCACATCAGTGCACCTGCGGCGGATTGGCGTCGCTGATGTCGTCCACCAGCGCGCCGTTCGACACGACCGCCCCGATGGTCGCTTCCTCCAGCCAGTTGCGGACCTGCTGCAAGTGCGTCCTTTCCTCATCCAGCGCAACGCTGAAATCGGAGATCATGGAACCCTGGTTCTGGTCCTCGGCCAGTGCGATCAGCATTTCCCAGCCTGCGTTGTCCGCCATTTCCGCAATCAGGATCGCATGCAGGGACTGGGCGATGGTCATGCGCGGATCGGTCAGTACCTGCATCAGGCCCATCGACTCCACGCCCGCGACGTCCGCGCAAGGCGTCTGCGATGTCGGGTCGCCGCCAAGCGCTTCGATCGCGCTGGCGACGATGGAGAAGTGCCGCGCCTCATCCTGGCGGACCCTCTGCAGATCCGCCAGCGTCATGCTGGTCGTTTCATCCTGCGTCGCCTCGAGCTTGGTGATCTCCGCACCGTACCGGCGCGTGCCGGTGCGCTCGAAGGCGAGGCGCTCGCCGAGCTTGTCGAGCAGGAGTTGCGGCCGGTTCCCGAGCATCATCGAGGTTCCCGCTGCAACTGCGCCCTGTACCGTTGCGGGCACGGGAACCGAGCCGATCGCATCGGCCTCCGCGATGTAGCTGCTGCGCATGGCCGCCAGCGCCGTGTCGTCGCCCGGCGTCGCGGGCGTCATGGATGCGGGCATGCCCGCCTGCATGGAGCTGGTCTCGAAGGGGGACATCTGCATGCCGGTGCGGTTCATGCCGACTGGTATCTGCTCTTTCATTGCTGTTCCTTTGCGTCCTGATGGGTCCTATACGGCCACCGTAACCTTGCGGTTGAGCTCGGTGCCCGGCGACCAGATATAGCCGGCGGCGACCGACTCGCTGGGCGATCCGTCGGCATTGATGTGCGCGCGGTAATCGATGGACGCCTGGCTTTCCTGCGACTTGTTGACGAACTGCGTACCGTTCGCGCGCAGGTCGATTTCCTGCGCCAGCACCTGGCGCACGAAGTCGCGCTGGCTGGCGAACCGGATCGGCTCCGGTAACGGTGCCTGGAACAGTTCGGCCGGATCGCGCTTTTCATGCTGCCTGAACAGCTCGGCGACATGGTGGAAATGGCCGAGCTCGTAATCGAGGAAACGCTCCCAGATCGCCTTCACGCGCGGATTGGTTTCCTGCTCCACGCAGCTGTAGTAGTTGTACACCTCGGTCGCCTCGTGCAGCAGCCACTGCTCGAGCAAGGTTTCCTGCGGATCGAGCAGCGAGCCGTATTGCGTGACATGCTGCTCCTCGATCGATGCGATCTCCGCATACAACTGGCGTGCCACCGGATCGGAAAACTGCGGGCCGATGTTCATGTAGTAGTCATGCGTCTGGAACTCGGCGCCTGTGATCGTCAATGCGTGCAGCCGGGTGATCGGCGCGGCCTTGCTGCGATCGTAGGGTTCGCGCAGGTCGTCGATGGGCGACCGATGCTCTTCCACGGTGGGACGGCCCGGCAGGATGTCGGTGTAGCTTTGCAGGATGTTATTTGCGTCCTTGCCTTCCATACGGTCCAGCAGTGCTGCATAACGGTAGAGATGGTCGAAGTCTTCAAGCAAGCCGAAGCGGTAGGCCTGCGCGATGTAAGGATCGGGCTCGGCTTGCGCCACGGCGGCGGTCACTTCAATGGCCACCTGCTCGTAGGCAATCGTGGTTTCCAATGGCGAATGATCCGGGCCGATCAGCCAGTTCACCATCGTTGCCTGGTGCTGTTCAGTACGTCTCGTGCGCGCGAGCGACTGGCGCAGATCGCGGCTCATCCGCTGCGCGATATGCTGGAAGCGCAGCGCTTCGATTTCGATGCCGTTCATCAGGATGATGCGCACACGCGTGAGCGCGTCGTCGTCGAGTTTGCTGATCGGCTTGCCGACCATGTCGCGCCAGGTGAAGCGCTGCTGCTCGAGCGGCGTGCCTTTCGCGCTGAATAAATCAAAAGCCATTGCAGTGCTCCTTTCATGCAACATGTTCATCACGATTTGGATGAAGAAGGAGGATGCGCAGACGAGGATTTAGTTCCGCTCCGCGGGGACGACGGCGGGTTGCGAGGTGAGCAGGTTGGCGTCGCGCGCAATGGCCCAGCGCGACTGCTGCCGTTTGAGAATGGTCAGCGTATCTCCGATGCGCCGTACCGGCAATCCCTGCTTGTGCGGCGTCACGGTGACGGACAGATGCGTCCAGCAGTAGGCAAGATCGGCGCCGACTGCGATCTCGCGGATCTCGGCATGCGATTCGACGCGGTAATGCCGAAGCCCTTCCTCGAATGCATCCAGGAATGCCTGCCGCCCGCACAGGGGCGCCTGCCCGGGCGTCAGGAAAATGACATCCTCGGCAAGCATGTCGCGCAGGCGCGCCAGGTCTCCTGCCGCAGCGGCGCTTTGCCAGTTCGTAACAAGATCGCTGATGGCCTGATGGTCGGCGTGTTCATCGTCATGCATGGTATGCCTCCTGGGCAGCGTATCGTAGACGCGCGAGGCGCGGGCCGGCCCGACTCACGCCGCGTGAATCCAGGCCGCCCGCACCAATGCGGGGAGGACCTCGCCCGCTTTACCGCGCACGACATACTGCGCAATCTGATCATGACTGGTCGGCGCCGGATTGATCTGAATCACGGTTCGTCCGAGGGCGCGCGCATCACGCGGCAGGCTCGCGGCGGGCTCCACCAGGCTGGAGGTGCCCACACAGAAAAATATATCCGTCGATTCCAGCGCCTCGGCAGCACGAATCCATGCCGCTTCCGGCAGCGCTTCGCCGAACCAGACCACGCCAGGCCGCACCAACCCGTTGCAGCGCGGGCATGTCGGCGGCGTCCCGGCCTCGTCGGCGATGCCTTCCACCGGTTGCCTGCAAGCGGAGCAAATGTTGTCGAAGATATTGCCGTGCAATTCGACGACGTCGCTGCTGCCGGCGCGACGGTGCAAGCCGTCCACATTCTGTGTGATGACGGTGACGTGTTCGATCAGGCGTTCCATCTGCACGATCGCAAGATGCGCCGGATTCGGCATCACCTCGCGTATCAGTTTGCGTCGCCAGGCATACCAGTTCCAGACGGTGACAGGGTCGCGTCGGAAGGCTTCCGGCGTGGCGAGATCTTCTGCACGGAATTGCGCCCAGAGTCCGGTCTGCGCATCGCGAAAGGTGGGAATGCCGCTTTCGCCGGAAACGCCGGCGCCGGTAAAGACGGCGATACGCCGCGCGGCACGCAGTTTCTCCAGCAAATCGGGTTCGAAGTGCATGGTTCGAAAATTGGCGGAGGGAATTCGCAGTATAGTCGCGGGCCATCGCTTCGGCTACCGGCGCCGCCACGAAGGATTACGCCACCCGCTTGCCGCTATCGATCTTTGCAAATGCCTGGCGGATTTCGTTCTCGCTTTCGGGGCGGACAAGGCGGGCGGCTTCCTTGCCATTGTCGAGAAAGACCAGCGTGGGCCAGAGTTTCACCCTGAATGACCGTCCGAGCGGCTTGCCCTTGCCGTCTTCAATCTTGAAATGCCGCACGCTGTCATGGTCGGCAATAGCGGCGGCCAGCAGCGGCTGCGCGGCACGGCAATAGCCGCACCATGGCGCACCGAATTCGAGTACGGCCGGCCCGGCAAGCGCATCGATCTCGGCACGCGCCGGCTCGCTCGCGGCGTAGGTGGTATTCATGGCCATGTGAACTCTTCGCTGGAAAATTGCTTCCGTGCCAGTCCCGTGGACCGCATCAGAGGGAGAGAATCCGCCTGCATGGATAGCTCCATGCATCTTGCCACGATCGGATCGTGCTCACAACCGGCTATGCGCTATGCCGTTGCTTCGCCAGCCACCTGCGGATCGGCATGTTTCGGCCGCTGGGCAAGAAGGATCACCGCCGCGAGCACCATTGCCCCGCCGGCCAATTGCCCGCTGCTCACGGATTCGCCCAGCATGGCCACGCCAAGGCATAGAGTGATCACGGGTTCCAGCGTTGAAATGATGGATGCCTGCGATGCGCCGATGTATTTGATCCCGATCAGGAAGAATGCCACCGCCATCACCGTGGAGAACAACGCAATGGCAGCAATCGCCAGCCAGGCGGTGGTTCCCGAGGGCAGTGCCGCGCCGCTGGCGATGGCGAGCAGGGAATTGCCGACGGCGGCGGTCGCCATGATCACCAGCGTGCCGGCCAGCGGGTCGGTACCGATCGTGAGGCGCCCTCCGAGCACGATGTAGACCGCGTAAATACCGGCTGCCAGCAGACCGAGCGCAATGCCGAGCGGCTGCCCTTGCAGGTTGCCGCCGAGCGTGATCGCCAGCCCGGCGACGGCGAGCACGAGAAGCAGCAAAGTGCGGCGGTCGAGCTTTTCCCATCCGAAGGCGACGGCGAGCATCGTGACCAGCACCGGATAGATGTACAACAACAGCCCGACCAGTCCGCTGCTCGCATAGCGCAACGCGGTGAAATAGCTCTGCGCCTGGCTGGTATAGAGCAATCCCATCAGCACGAAGCCCGCCAGCACCCGGCCGCGCGGCAGACGCAGGCGCCT